>JBOHRF010000026.1:0-32100 GCA_050732575.1 Longimicrobiales bacterium | reverse complement strand
TATCTATCACCCTTATCCTTCCTTGCGCAACGCGTCATGATCCAAGGCAAGAGCCCGGTGCGGTAATTCCGCTCGCCGGGATCCGTGGAGGGGGCAGTGAGTAATCCCTGTCCCTACTCCGACCATTGATGAACGTGGCCAAGCCGGAGGTATTCGGGCGCCAGCTCAGCGGCGGAAGCCGGGGCGGTGCACTGCGCACTCGCCCCGGCAAAAACACCTATTGCAGTCGCACCACCCACATCCGCATGTGCGCGGGCAATGCACCACTCGACGGCGCAAATGCCTGGATGGCGGTAGCGGGCCGGCCAACGCCGCTCACGCGGAAGTAGGCCGTTGAACCCGCCCGCACGCTCACTGCGTCCGTGAACGATGCAAAGGAGCGCTCGCGCGGCAGCAGCCTGTAGAGTGGATTCTTGCCGTTTTCGACATCGAACATGTTCCAGCTGGAAAACGTCAGTGCAGGCGAAAGTGTGGGCACTCGGTCGTCCACATAGAGGGCCGCACCCCATTGGGCGAGGAGCGAGTCAATGGGTATGCCCAGTGCACCCGAGACAGCGCTGAAACCTTTGGATCGATTGTTGACGAGCGCCCGCTGAAGAGCCTTTTCCCCACCGGCCAGCTGAGGGCCGAACCGGTCGGACAGCCAGCGCAGGAAGGACCAGCCAACGGCGTACGTGGCGATGTCTGCACTGGCGCATGGACCGTTGTTTCCTTCCGCTGCCATGCCCAGCCAGCTGCACTGTTCGGGAGCGTTTGCCACGCGTGAGCCGCCCGGCACGCCACCGTAGTAGATGCCCATCCAGGAGACGGCCCGATACCACGGATCTTGATCCGGCGATGTCCGGTTGTAGGCAACGTCAAATCCGTAATTTCTCCCTGTGGAACGTCCAGTGATCCGATGACCGACGACTTCTTCTGCGAGTGTTGCCTGTCCTTCCACCAGCCAATTGGGCTGGACGGCCGCGCCTGAGGCGCTACCAGGGACCATGTGGGTCCACTGGATGGCGTGCACGAACTCGTGTGCTAACAGCACTCTGTGCGAGCGCAGCTCTTCAGCTGCACCGGGTGTGACGCGGCCAAACCGACCGGTTGGATCCGGCGCGCGCAGATAGATGATCTCTCCCTCGTTGCTGGCCGGGCAGGCCGAGGTTGCAATGTGATTGACTGGCTTCACCATACCGCCCAGGTCGAACAGCGGGTCAAAGGCTGCGGCCAGGCGATTGACTTCCTTGGTGATAATGATAGCTACGCGACCATTGCGGTCCATGTCACTGGTGGCACCGAAATAGTCGATATCCGTGTCATAGATCACGCTTTCGAACAGATTGGCAAGCGATTGAATGTCAGCCGCGCTGAAGCCGCCCGCTGGATTGGCCGGATCCTCGAGCCAGATGGAGCGTGGCGTAATAGCACGAACCACAGCCGTAGTGGTTGAGAAATTGTTGCACTGATCCTCGAACGCGGGCACGCGCACGGTCACTACATCGCCCACCCGTGCGCTGGCTGGCAGCGTGGGGAGCGAGGCAACGCTGTTGTTGTGTGCGGCCGCGGCCGGCGCCGTGCTCGAGCGCAAGAACTCCCAATCCAGCTTGCGGATTCTGGCTTCGGCCGCGCGCCGGCGCCAGGAATTGTCGGCCGCCAGGGTAGCCATCAATTCGCGATTCGGAAGCGGGCGGCTTGCGGCGAGCTCCGCCGTCGCGACCACGTCGCCGGCCCCATTGGCCGATGCAACGGACGCGGCCAACGTGACCGGTGTGAGCGTCGTCACTTGCTCGGCCGTGGACTGGACACCAATCAAATACGCTTCTGCTGCGCTGCTCGCGCCAAACTGCATACAGAATTGCGCGGGATCACGTATGAGCAGCTGTTGACCTACTGGCATGCCGACCATCTGCGCCGGCCGGAGCGGATGTTTCACAATGTTGCTGTAGCTGGCCAGCAGCCTGACCTGCACGTCGACCGTGCGGGCCGGCTTGCAGCCCGTTTGCGGCACCACGATCTGGATGGAAGTACCGTTGGTCGCCGTGATGCTCGCCGTAACGCCATCGATGGTCACGCGCAGGTTCGAGGGCACAAAGCCGAAGCCACTGCCATTGATGATGGCGGCCTGTCCTTCCACGAACGGATTGGGCGACAGCGCTGTGATCGCGAGTCCCGACGTCGGTGGTGCGGTAACGGTCACGCGCGCACTGCCGCGTTTGCCCTCTGCCGTGGCCGTGATGGTTGCCGTACCAGCGGACATGCCCGTGACTACGCCGCTGCTGCTCACGGTCGCCACGGTTGCGTCGTACGTGAGCCACTCCACTGTGCGATCGTGAATTGGATAGCCGTCCTCATCCTCCAGATTGGCCGTGAGGCTCACGGTGGCGCCGCGCGCTACCGAAGTTGCCTCAGGTGATACCGTGATCCGAGCGATTTCCGGTGGTGTGTTGTCGGCCGGTCCGGCTGAATCCGGCGTACAGGCAGCGGCCGCAAGCGCGGCCACCACCAGCAGCGTAATTGTGCGTTTCATGGTTGCCCCCGTCACTTGCGAAACAGGAACGTGGGTGGATGACCATCGCCTATCAGGTCGATGGAAACAGTGATACCGGTGCCGCGCAGGTGGCCGACAAAACTGCCGACCGTTTCATCGTCAGAATGGAAGTCGATGCGCTCGCCACTGCGGCGGTATTCGCCCTCATCGGCTATCGGCACGGGCACGGTTTGTCCCTGCGCCGTGGCTTCCAGCTGCATGAGCAGCGAATAGCGCTGGCCCGTCAGCTGCAGCGTGCTGCTGCGGATTGCGATCTGCACGTTGAGGCGCTGACCGTTGAGCTGCCACGGTCCCTCGTAGATCGTAGTGGGCAACCGGTTGCCGCCCACGTCCGCAAGCGTGTAGCGGCCCGCGATCTCGGCCGGCGCGTCAAATGGATCGGTGGCATCAACGCTGCAACTCGCCAACAGCGGCTGAAAGATCACCAGCAAGCGGGCCAGCAAACGTAATGCGTCCGGTCGTGAGCGCTCGCTGCGATGCTCGGTATGGAGTTTCATGGGCTTCTTTGCCTTTCTCTTGGTTGTAAGTGCTGGATCAGGAGCGCGCTGCACGCGCGGACGGGTGCCAGCTGAAGCCCACTTTCAGGCGCAGATTCGTGGTGCTGTTTACGTCGACCGTTGCTTCGGAGCTCATATCCCCGCTCAACACGGCTTTGCCAAACTTGCCGCGTACGGCGTTCACGCCCGCGTCTATGGCAAGGCTCGGTGTCAGCGCGTAGAGAAAACCGCCGCCCGCACCCAGCTCAGTGCCGGAAAGCCGCAACGTGACAGAAACACCCTGGTTGTCCGAACTCGCGGCCAGCGCGCGCGTACCGACCAGCGCCACCACGTAGGGCAGCATGCGCTTCCCCGGCTGCGGGAATACCATGCGGCCGCCCAGCTCGAGGTGCGCCAGGCCGAAATCGCCATCGATGCCGGCATACGTGGTGGACTGCTTTGCTACATCGGCGCCCGCGAAAATCATGATCCTGGGTGTGAAGCCGTAACCCACCTGCACGCCTGCGCCCGTGCCCAGGTTGGTCTTGATCTGGCCGCGCATGCCGGGCCCCTGGATGGTGATCCCGGAAGCAACGACTGTGAGCCCACTGAGCATGAGTCCCTCATTCTGCGGCACGGGCAGCGGGGCAAGGCGGGCCTTCTGACCCTGCGCAGAAGTGGCAACCAGCAGCGCCAGGGCTGCGATTGTGATCGGTTTCATTGTGTGATTCTCCATGACGTGGTCCGTTGACGTCCGCCGCATCTTGCGGTCGGACTTCCGTGACACGCGGCCATGGCCGATTCCTTCTCACGCGCTGCCCGCCGCGCGCTGGCCGCGCTATTGGCTGGAGCGTATCGTTGGTCGTCGCCCCTTCCGCCAGGAGCCAACCATGAGAGGTATGCGCCTGTCCCTGTTTGCTTGCTGCCTTTGCTTTCTTGCGGGTGCTGGTGTGATGTGGGCGCAGCAACAGGCTCAAACCACCACGCGCCGGGAGCCACAATTCGAGAACGAGCACATGCGCGTGTGGAAGTCGATCATCCAGCCCAAACAGCCGCTCACGCTGCACCGCCACGAACACGGACGCGCGCTCATTGCGTTGACCGGCGGGCCGTTGACTGTGGTGGACAAGGATGGCAAGGCGCTGAAGACGTACAACTGGGAACGCGGCAAGGCCTACTGGCTGGATGCCGATCCGCCCGGTGAGATGCATGCCGATGTGAACAACACCACACAGACCATCGAAGTCATTGTTGTTGAATTGAAGAAAGACCGATGAGAAACGGTGAGAGAGTCATGGCCATCCGCTTTGCCTTGCTACTGGCGGGCCTGCCTACAATGCTGGTTGCCCAACGACGATCCGTGGACTGGCCCGTGTACGGGGACAGACAATTACGGCGGCCCCGTCGTCACGGCTAACGGACTGCTGTTCATCGGTGCGACCAGCTGGGACAAGAAATTCCGCGCCTACCACAAGCTCACCGGCAAACTGCTCTGGGAAGCGCAGCTGCCCGCTGCCGGCAATGCCACGCCTTCGCTGTACGTCGTGAACGGGCGGCAATACATCGTTATTGCCTGCGGCGGTGGCAAGAATGGTGCGCCATCGGGCGGTGCGTACGTAGCGTTTGCACTGCCGCGCGACTGATCTATCACGTGTGACCCGGAGAAGCCCGCTGTCACGAGGCTTGTCAGCACATCTTCGGCAATCCACCCTCTATTGCCATGCGGAGCCGTTGGGCTGAATTCCCCCGGGGCTGGCATGACTGATACGCGAAATGGACCATGCAGCTGCTGGCCGACCGCCTGGTCGAGCTGCGCGTGGTCGACTCGATCGTGGATGAGACGGTGCGGCGGGTTCCAAAAAAAACGACATCAAGCCGTGGCAGAAAAAGCAGTGGTGCATCCCGGCGGTGAGTTGGGAGTTCGTCAGCCGTATGGAAGATGTGCTCGAGGAAGGGGCGTTCGCAGCGAAGTAGGCGCGGTCGGGGCTCGAACTGGCAGGATGTTCGCATGGATACAACCTGCAGCTCGAGGTGAGCGTCGAATCAGCAGAGATGCCAACCAACTACTGGTGGCCTCCTTGCGCGGGTTGCGAATGAATTCGAGCGGCATCGACACACACGACTGCGCGCGGCCGCTGAAAATGCTGGACGTGCCGGGTTTCTGTCTCTGCGAGGCATCCTACGACGCCGGCCGCGACATCCCGACGCAACCGCATTCGTGCGCACAACTATGTCTGACCATCGATGGTGGGTATGACGTGGAATGGTGCCGCGGGCGATTGCACTGCGGTCCTGCGGCACTCGTGTTCCACCCGCCCGGAGACGCGTACGGCGTTCGCATCTCCGACGCCGGCAGTCGCTGCATGACGGTGAGTATCGAGCCCGGTGTGCTGGCGCGCGCTGCGGATGAGTTTCCCGATCTCGAACGCTTGCAGACCACGCGTCGCGCGCCACCTCGTTGGCTCGCCTTCCAACTGCGTCGCGAGCTCGAGTTGCGCGACGATCTGTCGACTACGTCTGTGGAAAGCCTCGTGCTCGCGCTCCTCGCGGAACTGGGCGAGCGTCCCGGTCTCGAAGCGCGCCAGGATGCGCCGCCCTGGCTAGAACGTGTGCGGGAGCAGATCGATGATGAATTTCGTCGACATCAAACGCTCGTGGGCCTGGCTCATTGCGCAGGCGTACACCATGTTCACCTGGCGCGCGAGTTTCGTCAACGCTTTGGCTGTACAGTCGGACACTACATTCGGCAGCGGCGCATTGAGTTTGCCTGCCACCGGTTGACCGCTTCGCAAGACTCGCTGTCCACGATCGCGTTCCAGGCCGGATTCTCCGACCAGAGCCACTTCACCAACACGTTCCGCAAACTGGTCGGTACCACGCCGCACACCTTTCGCGCTCGGTTTGCCACAAGCTCGCAGCGACCTCCCACGCGACGCTAATCCTGTGCAAGACGAGATGGTTGAGCGCGGCCAGGTTCGGCATGGTGATACAGAAGATCAGTGCGGGCGCGATCGAGTTGTGGAAGGCGGCAATGCCCTGGCTTGCGCCCGGGGAACAGAGCGCCGGCAGCGCGTTGCTCAGAGAGCTCGCGAAAGGAGGGCTCGTCGACATCGCCCGGCTGGCCGGGGCGCTTGACTGGTCGAGCGCTCAGGTGGAAGCGCTGCTCAGGAGCTCGGCACCGAGGCCATTCGTGTACTGGGGTGAACGCGGCCGCGTGGAAGGATGCTATGGACTTTCCGCCCAGCCGCACGCGTCACCGCTTCATCATCACTGCCGGATCGCTCTGGACTTGGTGCGCCCAGGACTGCTTGTTTCTGCCGGAGCTCCTCCGTGAAACCGCCCGGGTCGAGTTCGCAAGACCCTGTGAGCGGCGAGCCTGTCCGAATCACGATCTCACCCAGGGGCCTGAAGACGGTGGAGCCGAGAGATGTCATGTTGTCCCTGGTGAGTCGCGTCACGTCAGCCACCCGGCTCATTGCAATGGCCTGTCACTTCAGTTTCTTTTTCGCCAGCCGCGAGTCGGCGGAGCACTGGATCGCGGTGCATCCGCAGGCCGGACTGCTCACGCACTATGAAGCATTCGCCTTCGGGAGCGGCAGAACGCGCGGCTGTTCGGGGCAGAGCTGGCGCGTCTGCGGGCCCATGCATCACATGGTTCCGTAGTCGCACTCTCGTCGAGGATATCGAATGAGCAGCATCGAATGGATCACCGGTCAGTTGCGCAGTGCTGCGCGCTCTTTGCTGCGCCGCCCGGGGCTGTCGATCGTGGCAGTGGTCACGCTCGGACTCGGTATTGGCGCCAATACAGCGATCTTCTCGATCATCAACGTCGTGCTGCTCGAGCCGCTGCCCTTCCAGGACCCGCATCGGTTGGTGATGGTGTGGAGCACTGCTCCCAACCAGGGCCTCACCGAGGGGAACGCATCGTATCTCGATTTCCGCGACTGGCGCGAGCAAGCCTCGGGCTTCGCTGGCATGGGCATCGTGTGGACCTTCCCGAACGGCGATGTGAATGTCACGGGCGGGACCGAGCCGCAGCGTGTCTCGGTCGCGCGCGTGAGCAGCGGGTTCTTCGAAACGCTGGGCGTGGCGCCTCTGTACGGGCGCACTTTCCTCGCCGAAGAGAGCGTTATCGGCAACCACCGGCGCGCCATCCTCAGCTATGGCCTCTGGCAAACACAATTCGCTGGAGACGCGAGCCTGGTCGGGCGGAGTGTGACGGTCAACGGATTTCCCTACGAAGTTGTGGGCATCATGCCTCCGGAGGTCGGTGCGCGCAGTGTGCATGTGCTGGGCACGGACGTGCAACTCTGGCGTCCGCTGGTCCCGGAAGACAACCAGACCGGCGGCCGCGACGCGCGCAAGATGCGGGTCGTGGCGCGACTCGCTGCCGGTGTCACGCCGCAGCAAGCCGAGGCGGAGCTGGCCGCCATCGCAACGCGATTGTCGGAGCTGCATCCGGAGACCAACCGGGACACTGGCATTCGACTCGTTCCCCTGCACCAACAGGTGGTCCGCAACGTCAGGAGCGCACTGATGTTCCTGCTGGGCGCAGTGGGAGCGGTGTTGTTGGGAGCGTGCGCCAATGTGGCGAACCTGCTCCTGATCAGGGCGGCGGCGAGCCGAAAGCAGATGGCCGTGCAGCGTGCGCTCGGCGCTTCCCGCCTTCGCCTCACCTCGCAGGTGCTGGTGGAGAGTCTGCTGCTGGGCGGATCGGGAGCATTGGTCGGCGTGTTGCTCGCCGTGGCGATCGTCAAAGCGGTCGTCGCGACCGGACCGGCGGACATCCCCTTGCTCTCCGACGCCACGATCGACGGAACCGTGCTCGCATTCACATCGGTCGTTACCCTGCTTACAGTCACGTTGATCGGGCTGGTTCCAGCCTGGCAATCGGCTCGGCCGGAAGTGATGCTGGTGCTGCGTCAGGGTGGCAGCCGATCGCGGGGCAGAGACGATCGCCGCCTCATGCGGCTGTTGACCACATCCCAGATTGCGCTCGCCATGCTGCTGCTCGCGGCCGGCGGTCTCATGGTGCGGAGCTATCAGGCACTGCTTCGCGTGGATTCCGGTCTCGACTCCAAGCGTGTCCTGACCTTTCAGCTCGAGTTGCCAATGGCCACGACGTACCCGTCACAAGCCGCGCGCGACGCGTTCTTCGCTAAACTACTCGAACGCATGGAGAGCCTCCCCGGGATCCAGGCCGCAACGCTGGCCAGTGCGCCACCCCTTGAGGAGGAGCCATCGTCGTTTTCCTTCACTCGGCCTGGTGTCGATGATAACCGCGCTCTGCGTGCCATTTTTCGACAGGTTGCACCGGATTACTTCGCATTGCTCGGCATCCCGATCCGGAAAGGCCGTCGCTTCGAAACCACGGATGGCCGCTCAGCGCCTCGTGTCGCGATCGTGAGCGGTGAGCTGGCTCGTTCCGTCTGGGGCAGTTCGAACCCGATTGGTACTCGTATCGATCTGCCCTTCGGCGAAACGGCGGAGGTGGTCGGCGTTGCTGCCGACGTGCGCACGACCGGATTGGACGGCGAGGCCGGTCGCACCGTGTACCTCCCTGCGACGCAGAGTGGATTCAATTTCATGACACTTCTCGTGAAAACGCGCAACGACCCGGATGCCGTTGTTCCCGCGATCCGAACACTCATCCGTGAACTCGATTCCAACCTGCCGCTGTATCGTGTGCGCACCCTCGATGACCTTGTAGCCACCTCCATTGCACAACAACGCTTTCACATGCTGCTGGTCGGCGCGTTCTCGCTCCTGGTCTTTGTCCTTGCTGTTCTGGGCACGTACGGCGTTGCGTCGTACGGCGTGAGCCAGCGAACCGGTGAACTGGGAATCCGAATGGCGGTGGGCGCGACCGGTCACGATATCCGACGTCTCGTGCTGGCTGAAGGCGCGCGACTGTCGTTCATCGGCATAGGGATGGGCGGCATCAGTGCGGTTTTACTGAGTCGGGCGTTGACTCGATTCGTGTTTCAGATCAGCACGCTCGATCTCATCACGTTCACGGTCGCACCGATCCTCCTGGCATCGGCGACACTACTCGCGGCTTTGCTCCCCGCCCAGCGGGCGACGCGCGTGGATCCGATGAATGTTCTGCGCGCTGAATAGCCCGAGATCATATATCGTTACGATTCACCCTTGAGTGCGCGCCAGCCCGGCAGCCCATGCTCCAGTGCGAGCGCGTGTTGCACATGCCGAGAGCGCAGCTGGAATTGTCAGAACTGCCCAGACTGGCATTCGCGCCGGCGGATTCAATTACCCGTACAATCCGGAGCCGGGAGCCCAATACTCAACCGCACCTGGCGATAGGCCTGACATGCGTTGATCGTAGTTCTCAGCAGACTTGCATGCTCGCGCTCCAAACTGTCCAGGGCTGTTGAACTGGCAAACGCGGCCCGCAACACCGATATGCGATCACGCGCAGTCCTGATGGAACTGAAGGCGCCCGGGTAGTCACCGGAACTCCTGAGCCCAGCCGGCGCCCGTTGCCTGCTCGGGGCTCATGTACGCAGGAGTACCCAACGCCAATCCGGTCTCGGTCAGCGCATGAGCTGGCCGAGGCCAGCGCGCGCGCAATGCTGAAATCGGCTACAATGGCATGCCCCGACTCCAGCAGGATGTTACCGGGCTTGATATCACGGTGAATCACGCCTCGCGCATGCGCATAACTCAACGCATCCGCCACTTCGCGCGTGATCTGCACCGCTTCTTTGATCGATAGCTGCTGCTCGCGCTTGATCCGGTTCCCAAGCGACTCACCTTCCACATATGGCATGACATGAAAGAGAAATTCGCCCGCTTCTCCGGAGTCGAGCAGAGGCAGGATATTGGGATGACTGAGCTGCGCTGTGGTCTTGATCTCGCGCAGAAAACGGTCGCGCGCAACCGTCGATTCCAATCCCGCGCGCGGCGTCTTGATGGCAACCGCACGATCGTGCTTCAGGTCTCGAGCCAGATACACGACCGCCGTGCCGCCAAAACCAAGCTCGCGCTGGATCGCGTAGCGATCCGCCAGCGCAGCCGTGATCCGACCCAGTGCATCACGAGTCACGGGCGCAGCTTCCCTGAATGGTCCTCGAGCTTCATCGCGGCTATGGAGTGCATAATGGTTGTGTGACTACTATCCGCAGCTGTCGTCTGCATCAAGCGGGCGGGTCATCCGTCAGGCATGCACGCATGGGCGTTGAACTTCACAGGTCGCGCGGCCAAGGCGCCGGTGACGTACGCAGCTTGACCGCGCCGAAATGCCGCACATCCAGCGTGGCAATCGCATCCGCGTCCACGCGCTCGGCAATCGCCATGACCACGCCATCGACCAGGCCAAACTGCAGAGCGCGATACCGTTCCACCAGCTGCCTGGCCCGGATCAGATCGGCCGGATCGCCCCATTCAATGGCGTAACGACCCTCGGCAACGTCGCGCAGAAACGCCAGCGCCGCATTCGCATCGACGTGGCGCGCCAGCAGGTAATCAACTTCCGGCAGGATGGCCCATGGCAATAACCACGCGTCCGGGTCTTCCTCGTACGACTGCAGCAGTCGTGCATGATGCCGGTCATCGGCATCGATCAGAGCCACGATCGCGCCCGTGTCGGCCACGATCACGTTTCCCCCAATCCTTCCAGCAGATGCTCCGCTTTCTCCGCGATCGTCTTGCGGCCGCTGCGGAATGCACCCAGCGAGCGAGGTCGCTTCTGACCCGCGCGCCGGCCCGCATACTCGGCTACCGCCTCGCGGATCAGTTCCGCCGTGGAACGACCCTCCGCGCGGGCCAGGGCCTGCAGCCTGCGGTATTCTGCGGCGGGCAGATATACGGTGGTCTTGATGCTCTCCATATGGTTACCATATATGGTACGCAGGCCCGGGTCAAGGGCCGGTCGGGTCGCCTGGTTGGCTTCGGGCGTGGGTTCGGTCAGCGGCACGAAGGGGGCTGGGCGCTGAAGAGAGGAGGGCCGGGAGCGCCGCCCGCCATGCAGGCGGCGCTCGAGAATTGCGCGGCCGGTTGTAATTTCGCTGATAGCAAGCTCGGCTATTGATAGCGGAGCGCCTGCATGGGATCGATTTTCGAAGCGCGGCGGGCGGGCAAGTAACCGGCGGCCAGCGCGACCATGGCCAATACGAACGCGGACAGGACCATGACCACCGGGTCATGTCCTTGCAGCCCAAAGAGGAGCGTTCGTGCGGCGCGGCCAAAGGCGATAGCTGCGGCCATGCCCAGCAGTCCACCGATCACGGTCATGATGCCCACCTGGCGCAGCACCATGGCGCGTACACGCCCTGTATGCGCACCCAGCGCCATGCGCACGCCGATCTCGCGCGTCCGCTGAGTGACCGAATAGGCCAGCACGCCATATAAGCCGATGGAGGCCAGCAGCGTGGCCACGGCGGCAAACGCGATGGTCAACGTGCTGATCATGCGGTCCAGGAAGATGTTCTCCCGGATCTGCTGCGGCATGGTCTTGAGATCTTCCACGGGAAGATCGGGGTCCAGCCGTGCGATCAACGGTGGAATGGAACGCAAGAGTTGCGCGGGATCGCCGCCCGTACGGGCAAAGAAGCTGATGCCGCCCACGTCAATGCGCTGGCGGTAGGGGATGTAGAAGACGGGCGGTATCGAATCTTTGACATCGCTGTACTTGGCGTTGCGCACCAGTCCCACGATTTCGATGTCGAGGGAATCAGTGCGGCTCATGGCCATGCGCCTGCCCACTGCATTGCGACCCAGTCCGAACTTGCGCGCAAATTCCTGGTTCACAACGCTACACGAGGCGCACCACGGAGATCCGCACGCGTGAACTCGCGTCCGGCCAGCAGCTGCACCCCCACGGTTTGGAAGTAATCCACACCCACCAGGTTGTAGCGCGAATTCGCATCCGTGTCCGCGTCCTGCTGGAATCCCTCGACCGATACGTTGGTGCCCCAGTTGCTGCCTCCAATCAAGGGAACGGTGGCCGCACTCATGTCGGTCACGCCCGGCAGAGCAGCCAACTCTTCTTCCACGCGCGCGTACAAGGAGTGGATGCGCGTCGAGTCGTAGCCGTTGCGAGACGGAACGATGCGGAAGGTCATGACGTTGTCGACATCGAGACCGAGATCGACGCGGCTCACGTTGCGCAGGCTCTTGATGAACAGCCCGGCCGACGTGAGCAGCGCCATGGACAACGCGATTTGGGCCGTGACCAGCGTGGCACGGAAACGCGTCGCCTGTTTGCCGCTGGACAGCCGACCTTCACTGTTACGCAATGCAGTGACCAGATCGGGGCGCGTGCTGTGCAGAGCGGGGAACAGTCCGAACAAGAGTCCGGTCAGGACGGCCAGGGTGAAGGCAAATCCAACGGTCGGCCAGGAGAGCGCAAAGGTCAGGGTCGCTTCACTGGGCATCATCGATGTAATGAAAGCAAGCGTCCAGTGCGCGAAGGCCAGGCTCACCACACCACCCAGCACGGCCAGCAACACGGACTCGGTCAGCAGCTGGGCCAGCACGTGAGCGCGCGTGCCGCCCAGGGAAAGGCGTACGGCCACTTCCAGCTCGCGGCCGGCGGCGCGCGCCAGGAGCAAATTGGCAATGTTGGCGCAGGCAATGAGCAGCACGATGCCGGTGAGCGTAAAGAGCAGCAGAATAGGCGTGGTGGCTTCCGTGTGAATGTCGCTCTGGCCGCGGCGGCCATCACTCAACGTGATCTGCCTGGCCAGGAAGCGCGTCCTGGTCTGCTCGCTCATGCCCGATTGCAGCGGCCCCTCCACGTCGGCCAGGATCTGGCGATAAGGCACATTGATCGCCGTCTGCGCCTGCTCCAGCGATACACCGGGCTTGAGCCGGCCAAACAGATACGCCCAATAGCTGCGCCTTTCTTCAAACCCGCGCCAATTCGAGTTCATGACGCCGCGCATGCTGATGGGTACGTAGACCGCCGGCCGCGAACCCAGCGTGGTCCCGTCGAATCCGCGTGGCGTTACCCCAACGATGGTCATGGGCTGGCCATTCACGATCACGGTTTGGTTGAGCACCGCCGGATTGGCGCCCAGCCGATTCTCCCAGAAACGGTGGCTCACGACGACCACAAAATGACTGCCCATGGTCTGGTCATCGGCGGGCGTGAACAGTTGGCCCAGCGCGGGACGAATGCCGAGCAGAGCGAAGTACGAGCCGGAAACAAACATGCCCTCCGCATTCACGGTCTGCTTGTTGTAACCGACATTGGCGCCAAACTCGACGTGCGCCGCGATACCCGTAAATGAGGTCTGCACGCGCTCCAGGTCGCGGAACATGAGATAGCTGAAAACGTCCTCGCAGGAGCCGGCTACACCGCATGAGGTGGATCCCGGCTTGGGCCCGGGCGCGCTGAAATTCACCAGCCGTTCGGGCTGCTGCACGGGCAGCGGCCGGCGCAGCATCTGATCGAACAGGGAAAAGATCGCGGCGTTTGCGCCAATGCCCAGCGCCAGTGACAGCGCGGCGACCACCGTGACAAACGGCGTTTTGAATAACGTCCGGAAGGCGAGCTTCAGGTTGAACATGATTCACCAGGTTTTATAAGATGCGGAACGGCTACGAGGGCTGTCCTACAGAACGGTCCAGAATGCGCCCGGGTTTCAGCACGCGCTAGCCGGGCGCGTTCACGCGGAAGCGGACTGCACCGGCAAATCCCGTGGAGTCCGGAGCGGCTGTCCCACTGAAACGGGTAGTGTGTCTTCTGGAACACAACCTCGTGTTCCTGCAGACACGCTTTCAGCCACTTGACCGCGTTCTCGCCGGCGCGGCACCGCGCTCCCCGGGGCTGGCGAGCGCGAGCACAGTAACTGCAAGGCGCCACCACTATTCGTTTCCTTTCACATGTTGAGGCTGTTGTGAGGCCGATTCGACTGGCGGTCCTGTTTACCGCCCTCAACCTGGTTGCGCCCGGTGCGCCGCTCGGTGTGTTGCGTGTGAGTCCGAAGGATGATGCGGATCCACGCACGCAGATCACGGTGACGTTCGACCGGCCTGTTGCCGGGGGCCTGGACGTGACAGTCGAGGCGGGCCGGATTCTCCGTATCGAGCCCGCCGTGGCCGGCCGTGCGGAGTGGCGCGATCCGGTCACGCTGCGTTTCATACCCACCGCACCACTGGTAGCGGGCGCATCCTATCGAGTGACGATCTCGAACGATTTCGTCTCGATGGATGGAAGTCGGCTGGATCGGCCCTACAGTTTCAGCTTCAAGATAAAGCCGCCGGAGATCACCTGGGGCAATCCAATCCATCCGCCCAGTCGGTATGTGAATAATGCACCGGACACGGTTCGGTTCATCACGGCCCGGCCCACGCTGCAACTGACCTTGAGCGCGCCCGCGGACCCGCAGCTGGTGGCCGCGCTCAGCTCGATCGAACTTTCCCACCGCTGCGGTGGCCAGCGCGTCGGGCTCAACCTGGTGCGCGTGTGGGCGCCCCGTGGTGACACGATCCGCAATCTCACGCGCACCGTCGAACTGATCCCGAAGTCCGACTTGCCCCTCAATTGTGCGGCCAACCTGATGGTTCCACGCAGGGTCGAGCGTACAGCCACGGACCGAATGGCCTGGCCGTTCCAAACCTACGGCCCGCTCACCGTGAAAACGGAGCCGTGCGCGGGAAACACACTGTGCCCAACTGGTCCCATCAAACTCACGTTCGGCACGCCGGTGCGCGGCACGGACGTGTTGCGGCGCGTACGCATCGCACCGGCACTCACGTATTCATTACGCGATTCGACCGTCGAATCGACGGATTGGATTCTGAACGTGCGGCTCGAGCCGCGGCAGCATTACGCCGTAGTCATCGATTCACTGCTTACGGACCGGTTCGGTCAACGACTGGGCAAGTTGGCCGTGCATCCGTTCGTCACCACGAGTTACGGGCCGACCGTTGCCTACCCGTTTGGACGGTTGCTGATCGAACGAAACGGACTCCGTACGCTCCCCGTCCAGCTGATCAATGTGGACACGTTGCTGGTGACTTCCGTCGCTGTGCCGGATTCCGCCGAAGCCTGGTTCCTGGCCCAAGCGTGGGGCTGGAACGAGCCGTTGCAGACACTGCTTGGCCGCGCAACTGTGCAGAAGATTCCGCTGCAGCCCTCGCTCGACAAGCCATTCATTGCGGGCGTGCCCTTCGCTCCCGGCGATGCACGCGTTACGTCCAACGGTACGCTACGGGCCGTGTATGTCGCGCGACCCGGCTCGCGCTACCAACAGCAGCTGCAACGTGAAGAACGACCCGGCATTGCGCTCGTGCAGGTCTCGGACCTCGCCGTTCACGGCCGCGTGGGTATCGATGAAGGCATGGTGTGGGTGACGGGCGTGGGTGACGGCCGGCCGCGCGCCCATGCACTGGTCACGCTCTACGACCGAGCCGGCAAGGTGCGCACAACCGCGCACACGGATGCGCAGGGACTGGCGCGCCTGAGCAACTTCCGGCCGTCCGCCAGTGAGAGCGACTGCGAGTTCTATTGCGGCGGCTTTGATGGCTACGCCGCCGCCGTTCTGAACGACGATCGCGCCGTGGTCGGCTTCAACGCCTACGATCCAGACCTTGCTCCGTGGCGTTTCGACATCTGGGGCGCGTGGTCGGATGCGCAACGCACGCCTGCGGCTATGGCAGTATTCACCGAGCGCGGCATCTACCGGCCCGGCGAGCGCGTCTATGCCAAGGCCATCGTACGCCAGGGAACACTGGGCGCGCTGACCGTGCCGCGCGGGGACTCGCTGAAATGGGTGTTCACCGATCGTGAGAATGGTACGCTGAGGGACACCATCACCACGCTGAGCAGCTTCGGCACGGCCGATGTGTCTCTGGTGTTGTCGCCTGACTTGCCGCTGGGCGAGTACCAGGTGCAGCTCAACCTGAAGCGCAACGGCGCATGGCAGGCGATGGCGACCACGCGCTACCAGGTTGCGGAATACAGGCCGCCCGAGTTTCTGGTCGATGTCAGTGCGGACCGACAGCCGCGCATGACCGGTGACAGCCTGAGTGCGAATATCTCGGCGCGCTACCTGTTCGGCGCGCCCATGGCCGGGGCACAGGTGCGCTGGACCGTGCAGCAACGAGGTCTCAGCCCATGGGAGCTCGAGATCCCCAACACCGACGGCTGGTGGTTGGGCGGATACGATGATGATGACTACAGCAGGCGAGGTGGACGCGTGCAAGTCGCGCAGGAAGGTGTGGATTCACTGGATGCGCGCGGCTCGCTCGATGTGAAGCTCGCCCTGCCGGCACCGGCAGATGGCCAGGGTGCGTACACCGGCATCACCGCCGTCGTGACCGATGCCAACCGGCAGACCGTGAGTGCCGGCACGAGTGTACTCGTGCATCCGGCGGCGTTTTACATCGGTGCGCGCGTGCAGACCACAGACTATTTCTGGCGTGCCGGTACACCGCTCGCCCTCGAGGTGATGGCGGTACAACCTTCCGGCCAGCGGGTGAGCGGCGCCACCGTGCAGGCCGCCGTGATCCGGCTGGAGTGGCATCGCGTACGGCGTACTCGCCATGGTCAGCTGGCGGAAGTGGGTGGCTGGGTGTCCGACACGGTGACCACTTGCAGCCTGCAGACTGCAACCCAGCCCGTGAGCTGCAGCTTCACACCGGCGCGCGGCGGCCGCTACAAGATTGCGCTGACGGCGCGCGATGCAGAAGGCCGGCTGGCGCGCACCACACTCTGGAACTGGGCGGAAGGTCCGGACTGGGTGCCGTGGCGTGATGAAACCAGGCTGCGCATCGATATCATTCCCGATCGCGAGCGTTACAGCGTGGGCGATACCGCGACGGTTTTGATCACTTCGCCCTTCACCAACGTGGAAGCCTGGCTCACCATCGAGCGCGAGCGCGTGCTCGAGTCGCGCCGCATGCGTATCACGGCCGGTGCGACCACTGTGAAGGTGCCCATCACTGAGGCTCTCGCTCCGAATGCGTTTGTGTCCGTGCTGCTGGTGCGCGGGCGCAGTGCAGCGCCGGGGCCGCTCGATGATCCAGGCCGTCCTGCGCTGCGCGTGGGATACGCTGAGCTGCGCGTGTTGCCCGCGGTCAAACAGCTGAACCTGGAAGTGGCACCGTTGCAGGAAGAGTATCGACCCGGTGACACGGCGCGTGTGCGTGTTGCGGTGACCGATGCTTTGGGCCGGGGTCAACGTGCGGAAGTCACATTGTGGGGTGTGGATGAAGGCGTGCTCGCACTCACGGGCTACCAGACACCGGATCCGCTGAGCCTCATCTATCAGCCGCGTCCACTTGGCGTACGGCTGGCCAGCAACCTGGCATCGGTGGCACCCCAGGTACCTCCCGGACAGAAGGGACAACGCGAGAGCGGCGGTGGTGGTGGCGGAGACATCTCCGGCATCATGCGTTCCCGTTTCCAGACCACGGCGTTCTTCATCGGCTCGCTGGTTACCGATGCGAACGGGAACGCAGTGGCATCGGCAAAGCTGCCTGACAACCTCACCACGTTCCGCGTGATGGCAGTGGCCGTCACCGCCGGTGACCGCTACGGCTCGGGCAAATCATCACTGCTGGTCACGCGCCCGTTGCTGGCCCGTCCCTCGCTGCCGCGCTTCGTGCGGGAAGGCGATCGCTTTGCCGCGGGTGTGGTGGTCAACCAGCGCGCGGGCGGCACTCGGCGCGTGGATGTGGAGGCCACGGCGCGCGGCATTGCGCTGCGCGGACCGAATCGCAAAAACGAAACACTGAACGGTGCAGCCGGACGTGAGGTCCGCTTCGACTTCACGGCGCAGCCCGGTGACAGTGCGCGCTTCCAGTTCAGTGTTCGCGGTGGCGGCGATGCGGACGCCGTGGCCGTACGTGTGCCCGTCAAGCCGAGTTTCCATCCGCTCGCGCAGACCATTGCCGGTGCATTGCGTGACACCACCACTGCGGAGTTCGTGCTCGAGCAGGAAATCGATGCCGCGCGCTCGCGTCTGGAAATCAATTTTGGCAGTTCCACACTGAGTGTCTTCCGCGGCGCGCGGAATGGGCTTCGCGTTTATCCGTATTATTGCACCGAGCAGGTATCGAGTATGGCGCTTCCCATCATCGCGCTCTACCGAGCGCAGCGCGAGTTGGGTGCGGCCGGCCTGAACGGAAACAATGCCGAGGCCGACATTCGCACGGCCATCCGCACGATCACGCGCCGCCAACGGCCCGACGGCGGATTCGGTCTGTGGGGCCCCTACGATTGGACCTCGCCCTGGCTCACCGCCTACGCGACCCGCGTTCTGCTGGAAGCGCGCGCGGCTGGATTTGCGGTAGACAGCACAATGCTGAACCGCGTGCACGAGTATCTGGCGCGCAGCCTTCAAGAGTCGGAGCGGCCGCGCTTCGTCACAGCCCGCTGGTACGACCATCCGGGCATGAGCCAGAGCGAGCGTGTTGCGGCCGTCGATTTGTTGAGCCGCATCGGCCGTGCGGACGTGGCGATGGAGAACACGCTGCTGGGACAGGCCGCGCAAC
Source organism: Longimicrobiales bacterium (assembly GCA_050732575.1). Taxonomy (GTDB): domain Bacteria; phylum Gemmatimonadota; class Gemmatimonadetes; order Longimicrobiales; family RSA9; genus JBBDWZ01. Next base: position 13,629 of record JBOHRF010000026.1, on the reverse strand, counting down.
TGCGCTGGGAAGACCGTGTGCAACTGGCCGAAGTGGTGGCGCGGCGCGGCGCGCTGGCTCCTGCACGCAGCCTGCTCGCCACCGCATGGCGGGGTGTGCGTTCGGAAGGACGGTCGCTCGTGCTGCCCGCGGGCGCCACGGATCACTACTTCCGATCGAACGTGCGGCCCGCTGCACGGTTACTCGCGGCTACGCTGGCTATCCAGCCCGATCACCCCCAGATCGGTTTGCTGGTCGAAACGCTGGTACAACAAGAGCGTGCGACTGAAGGCCGCTGGATCTGGAACACACAGGATTATGGCTCGCTCGTGATGGCACTGCTGTCTTACGAGAGTCGGCGCCGCGAGCTGGAGCAGCCCGTGGTGCAGGTGCGCGTGGGCGGACGGACATTGCTGACGCGCGATCTCCGTACAGGCGAACCGCGCGACACGAGCATCGCACTGACCGGACTGGTCAATGGCCAGCGCGTCAGAGTGCGTCTATCCGCGCTCAATGCGACCACGCCTGTCTTCTATAACCTGACCGTGCGCGAGGTGCCGCGTGCGCGACCGGTCAATCCGGTCGATCACGGTATCGCAGTCGAGCGCTGGTACGAGCGCACCGACACACGTCGCCCCACGGTGAGTATTGCCGCGGGTGAGCTGGTGCGCGTCCGGATTCGCATCACGGTGCCAGCCGAGCGCCATTTCGTGGTGGTCGATGATCCGCTACCCGCCGGTCTGGAAGCCGTTGATCTGAGCCTGCGCACTGTTGCGCCTTTCGGCGCGGCCTTCGCACAGGTACGCGATGCTGAGCCGGAGCAGCAATCCGACCAGTACGATTGGTACTTCGGCAGCTGGGACTCGGGAGTATGGAGCGCATTCGACCACAAGGAGCTGCGCGACGATCGCGTGGTCTACGTGGCGACCGTGCTCTTGCCCGGTACATACACCGCTACCTACCTGGCCCGCGCCACTACGGCCGGCACGTTCATCATGCCGCCCGCGCATGCCGAAGAGATGTACAACCCAGCCGTAAACGGCCGCACCGGCGGCGGCGTATTCACGGTGACCTCAGGTGTGCGATGAGGGTCGCGGCAGTCCTGCGCGCCCTTGCACGACGGCGCGTCGTGCGCGGCTCAGTCATGGCCGCGGCCATCGGTCTGTGTGCGCTCGCCGTCTGGATTGCGTGGCCACTGCCGGACGCACTGGCGCGGCCGCAACCGGTGTCCAGCGTCACGTTGCTCGATCGCAACGGTTTGCCGCTGCGCACAACGCGTTCACCCGCGGGTGAGCGTGGCGGCTGGGTCAGTATCCAGCAGATCGATGCCGATGTGATACGGGCGTTCGTGGCCGCCGAGGACCGGCGCTTCTACCAGCACCACGGTGTCGATGCACGCGCGTTAGCCCGAGCCGCGCGCGATGCCATCACGCAGCGGCGCATCGTGTCGGGTGCATCGACGCTCACCATGCAGACCGCGCGCCTGCTGCGCGGCACCCGGCGCACCTTGACCGGCAAGCTGTCGCAGATACTCTGGGCGCTGCGTCTCGATGCGCACCTGGACAAGAACGAGATCCTGGAACGCTACCTGAACCGCGTGCCGTTGGGCGAGGGGACTGTGGGTGTGGCCGCGGCAGCCGCGCGCTATTTCGAGGCAACGGCTACCGAGTTGAGCATCGGCCAGGCAGCGCTGCTGGCCGGTCTGGCCGGCGCTCCTGCCCGTGACAACCCGGTGGCAGCGCCACAACGCGCGCGCGCACGCCGCGCGCTCGTGCTCTCACGCATGCAGCGCCTGGGTTACATCACGGAATCGGATGTGGAACGCGCCGCGGCCGAGCCCGTGCAACCGCCAGCCGCCAGCGCTCGATTCCTGGCGCCGCATTTCACCACGCGCGTGCTGCGGCGGCTCGAGCCTTCCGCAACGCGTGCCGTGCGCACCACGCTCGATCTCGAGCTGCAGACCGCGCTGGAAGCGGAAGTACGGCATACCGTCGCTACGCTGCGCGAGCGCACCGTGCGCCATGCTGCGGTGGTCGTGCTCGACAATGCTTCGGGCGATGTGTTGGCCTGGGTGGGTTCGCCGGACTTCTTTGCCGACACTGCAGGTCAGGTCGACATGGTGGTTTCGCCCCGGCAACCGGGCTCGACGCTCAAGCCGTTTCTCTACGGCCTGGCCTTCGAGCGCGGCTTTACGGCCGCATCCGTGCTGCCCGATGTGCCACGCACGTATGCCACAACCACGGGCCCGTATCAGCCCCAGAACTACGATCGGCGCTTCCGCGGACCGGTGCGCGCGCGCGAAGCACTGGCCAGCTCGTACAATGTGCCCGCGGTCGAGCTCGCCGAACGTTTGAGTGCCGGTGCGCTGCTGCGCACGCTGCACGATGCCGGCTTTGCATCGCTCCAACAGAGTGCCGAGCACTACGGCCTGGGCCTGGCCCTGGGCAACGGTGACGTCACGTTGCTCGAGCTGGCCAATGCATACCGTGGATTGGCCAACGGCGGTGTGTGGCGGCCGGCAGGCATGCCGGAAGAGAGTAAGAGAGTAAGAGAGGAAGAACGACGGTTTCTGTCGGCAACGTCAGCGGCGCTCGTGCTCGATATTCTGGCCGATCCGATCGCGCGCATTCCAGGCTTCGGAGTTGAAACGCCGCTCGACTTTCCGTTCCGCACGGCAACTAAGACCGGAACCAGCCGCCACTTCACCGACAACTGGGCAGTGGCGACCACGGCCAACTTCACGGTTGCCGTCTGGGTGGGCAACTTCAGCGGCCGGCCCATGCAGGGGGTCAGCGGCATCAGTGGCGCGGGCCCGCTGTTGTATCGCTCTGTATTGCAGACCGCGCAGCGCTACTCACCGGGTCGGCTCGTGCATCCGGAGCAGGCGGGACTGCTGGCCGCGCCCGTCTGCATTCTTTCCGGCATGCGGGCAACACCGACATGTCCGTCCATAGTCGAGTGGTTCGTGCCCGGCACCGAGCCCGGATTGTTCGATACCTGGCAGACCAGTGGCAAAATGGTGCTGCCGCCCGAGTACGGAGAATGGGTGGCCAGCACGACCGCACGGGCTCCCGTAACTCTGGCCGCGAATACAGTCACGGACACGGTCACGTCCGCGCCGCGCATCATATCGCCGCTCGATGGCGACCACTTCGAGCAGCCGGTGGATGTCGATCCGCGCTTCGCGACCATCGCGCTGTTGGCCGGCGGTGATGCCGCGCGTGTGTGCTGGTCGGTGGACGGTCATGCCATCAACGGCACGCGCTGGCAGATCGAGAAAGGCACACATGTGATTCGTGCCGTCTGGCCTTCGGGCGCGCGTGATTCGGTGAGGATCGTGGTCGAGTAAGAGTATTTCACACAGAGGTCTCAGAGACCCCTGATCTTATGATGCGACTGGCCTCGCTGCGGCTCGTACTTGGCTCGCTATCGTCCTCTCAGGTCGTCGTGGAGATTCGAAGGATCAACGTTATAGAGGGCCACGCAGTTGTCAGTTTCAGAGGCCCGCTTTCACGGAGGCTTGCCGGCAACACGTTCGGCGATCCGCATGGTTTCGGTTCTTGCGTGCCTTGCGGAGCCGTTGGGCTGAAATCGCCAGGGCTGGCATGACTGCTGCTTCGCGCGCGCGAATAATATGCGGCTCATTGTTCGGCATGGGTCATCGTGACCTATGTTTCTGTATACAAACAACTATGGGCGACTTAACAGCGGTTAATGCTTGACGGCAGTTTGCAGCTTCTCACAAATTGGCGCACCGTACCGCACCGCACCGCACCGCAGGAGACCGCGAACGCGTGAAGCGACACGAGGTGCCTCATCAACCCCAATTCTCCCGATCGCCCTGGTCAGGCCGACGGCGAATCGTATGCTCGGCTCTACGAGCGCCTGCGCAAACTGGTCGCCCAAATCGGTCAGGGTCTGACCGATACGGAGTTCGTGAAGTGCGTACTCGACCTTCTGGAAAGTGACGGCGAGGCTGGCCCGCTCCCGCTCGAGCACGCCTTTCTGGCCGTCCTCATGCGGCACGGCTGCTCGCGTATCTTGCTGGCTGAAGTGCGTCACGTCCTCATATCGGAGCGCCCGACGCGGACTGTGAAAAGATTGGCAGTCCACGCGGAAAGGGATGAGGAGACCCTGCGGCGGCATTGGAAAGCGATCTGCCCAGGAGTGGAGCTGCACGACCTCCTTCGCTTGACCGAGCTCGTCCACCTGGCCCGCGCTCCTGGATCGGAACGCGAACGTGCACGTAATCTGGGCATCGACCTACGTACCGCGCGCAAAGCGGCGTTCGACCTCGCTCAGCAACCCCTTTCCAGACTAATCGCCGAGCCAGGCCAAATCGTCACACTGCTAGAGGGATGGTTGCGCCGCGATGCGGCACCTCTGCCATGAAATGCGGGACCTTTGCTCTTTCACAAGAACTCAGGATCGTCTAAGCTCGGCACATCGATGGCAGCGGTAGACAGGCGGTATCGTTGCGCGAGGGCCTGGACGAACTGCTTACGCTCAACGCCTGGGTGTAGGTGGTATGGCGCTGGAGCGCACGCACGCATCCACGAACCTGATCGAGAATCTGTTCACCGTGGTGCGCGCGATCTCCGGCCGAGTGAAATGCTGGCGCAACGGCACCATGATCTTGCGCTGGTGCGCGGCGGGAGTGCTGGAAGCGGAACGTGGCTTCCGTCGACTCCGAGGCTATCGTGAGTTGCAGACCTTGGTGAACGCCCTGCAGAAGCACGATGCGCAGCTCAATGCCTCAACTCACGATCGCACGGGCAAAGCAGCGTGAGGGTGTGAAAAGGCCGTCACTGAATTTCAACAGCATCTGGGACCTCGCCAAACTTGCGTCCATTACGAACCTTAACCTTCTCAGGAGGCCAATATGTGGTCGAGAGCGCTTGGCGGAATGTTGCTGGTTGCAGGCGTCGCAGTGGCAACAACAAGGGATACTCAGGCCGTAGAGGAGAGTTGGTCGATTGCCCTCGCTGATTTCCCCTACGCGGCAGCTGCTAGCGGCGATGAAGACTGTGGAATTTGCGACTACTGCGAGAGTGCAGAGTTGGATCACATCGCCATGGCAAACGCGAATGGCCCGCGCAAAAGGGAGGGTGGATGGCACGACGATTGTTTCCCAGGTGGATGTGTCGGCAATCATGACACCGGCCCGCCTTGCACCGCCCATGCTCCCGACGCGCTCGCTGTTGACAAGATTCGTGATACATGGATCGGCATCCGATCCGGCGACCTCGATCCCGTCGAAATCGCTCGGAAGCACGCGTCGAATGTAAAGTTGAATCGCGAGCGAAACGCACTCCAGATTTTCAGTTGTGACGGATTACGCGTGATTGCACATATACCGCTAGCTTCGGGCAGCAATGGAATGTGATCGCATCGTTGGTCGAGCGAGTAAGGAGCGGCCGGTCCCGACCCGCTCCTTATTCTTGGGGCTTGTGATAGCCGTACTGGTCGGCGGTATGGGAGATGAAGCTGCGGCACAAGCCAGAGTCCCCCAACGCGCCATGACAATCGGAGATCGGCCAAGTTGTTCGCGTTGTAAACTCGAGTTCGGCCGGCGTACGCTGCTTGTTGACGACTCCAGTGACTTTGGTGTGCCTGGCCGCGCTAGGAACGTTCGACTGGCGCCCGACGGAAGCGTGTTTGCACTCTTTGCGGGTGACATGACCCGAGTCTATGAGTTCAGCTCCGATGGCAAAGTTCTGCGGCGATTGGGCCGTCGCGGCGGAGGGCCCGGTGAATTTCGCCGCATTAATTCGATCTTTGTCGACGGAAGCGGGCGGTTGCACGCGTTCGACCAGGTCCTTGGGCGAAAAGTCGTATTTGATAGCCGAACCCGGCAGGTGGTCGCAACTACACCTCTGGCGACGAGGGGCTACTCCGTAATTGTTCTCGGTGAAGGTGAGACGATTCTAAGTGGCCCTCTCTCGGGCGCGGCAACCGCAGGGTATCCATATCACAAGTTCGGCTCGGACGGTACCTGGCAGAAGTCTTTCGGATTCGACGAGCCCGCGTTTCGGGCGGACTTAGAGTTATTCATGCTACGCAGAATGCGGCCGGCTGATTCACGTAGGTTTTGGTCAGCGCCATTGAATGAGTACCGTCTCGAATTGTGGAACGTGAGTGGTGTCCAGGAGCGTGCGTTGATAGGCCGCCGCAACTGGTTCGAGCCGTGGACAGAGGCTCAACCAGTGCGATCGACCGAGGTCCCGCCGGCTGCTACACTCGTCGATTTGAGCACCGATACGCAAGGCCGGCTCTGGGTCCTGATCTCGGTGCCGGCCGAGAATTGGAGGAGTGCGCTTAGCGATAAGCGAGATGTAATGGGCAATAGAGAGCTTCGCCCGGGCGCACGCTATCTGGATACTATCGTTGAGATCGTTGAACCGGCCACTGGAAAACTGATCTACCGGGAGCGACTCCCCCTCGCATGGGGAGGCTTTGCAGGTCTAGGAATGATGTGGAGAACCTGGCTAGATGAATCAGGCGTTCCCTTTGTAGAGCTTGCAACCGTTAAGTTGAAAGAGTAAGAATGCATGCTGCGTTTTAGATTGCGGAATATTGTCCTCCTCATGATGTGCCTGTCTGCGGCTGCCATTGGCGGTTGTGTTGAGGAATCGGCGCCCAACAGGGATCTCCTGCCAGTCTGGTCGATAACCAAAGACTTAGAAATCGGTGACGCTGGTATCGAATCAACCCTGCTAACGCGAGTTGCCGGGCTCTATGTCACGCCCACTCATGACATCGTGGTCGCTCAACCCCAGGAATACCATTTCAAGGTATTTAACTCATCTGGGAGATTGATTCGAACAATCGGAAGTAGAGGCCAGGGGCCGACCGAGTTCCGCGAAATTGTAGCGTCTGGTGTATTGGGAGATACTCTTTGGGCTAATGACCTCGGGAAAAGGATGCACTATGCAGTTATCTCGGACGCGCACCACATGAGTGTCCCCTTGGTCCCGAAAGCGTTGCCAAGACCCTATGTTGCGACGCCAGTTCGCCGGTTGGCGGCGGGGTGGTCGCTGGTAGCGGCGTCGGTGATGCTGTCGAGCATCATGGCCTCGGGCGAGTTGCGAACGGCGCCTGTGTACCTCTTGGATCCTAATGGCGTAAGAGCCGATAGCGTGCGGAACTCGCTTGGCGAATATTCCGCATTCACCCTCCCCAACGGCGAACTAATATATGTCCGAAATCCCTTGTCGGCACGGGCCTCCTTTGCGGTTGCACAGGACGGACAGTCAATTCTCGAACTTGAGCAGCGCCGGCCGAATGCTGTAGCCACTGATTCCTTCGCTATCAGGCGCTATTCGTTCAAAGGTGAGCTGCTGCAATCAGCGGCCATTCCCTATTCTCCCATCGCCGTCCAGCCGCATGAACATGCCCCTGCAATTGAGCAGGCCGCAAAAGTGTTATCGCGAGAGGTTGGCGGCCTCGAGATTGCGCGTAGAGGTGTGAAGGAGAGCATCGGGTTTCCAAAGTATCATTTGCCTATTCGCCAGATTGTTACGAGCATCAACGGTGACGTGTGGCTCCAGCGGTTTCCAGAAACAGAAGGATGGTTAGTTCTCGGGCCCGATCTCCGAGAGCAGGCTCGAGCTTACTTTCCGCCCGGATTCCAGTTCATGGCTGCGACCCGGGATTTTGTGATCGGCACAAGTCTCGATGCCTTTGATGTGCCGACGATTATACGGTTTAGAATCCAAAGAGGAGATGTCCCGTAAGTTGTTGAAATTGAGGGGCGGCTCCTCTGCCCGAATACAAGATTCGGGTAGGTAAGGTTCAGAAGAACCAGAGGAGCCACCATGCGAAAGAATGACAAGAAGCGAGCCGGACGGCAACGGGTGAAGAACTCCGTACCAGAGCCCAAGCAGTCGGTCGGTCAGTTCGTTCGAGAGTTGCTATACGAGACAGTGATTGTGTCGGGACTCAAGTATGTGCGGGGTGCTGCAGCAGGAACGAGCGGTTGCGTGTGGAGCGCGCTGTCGGCATGACGAGAAGCGCTCGGCGTATCGAAGCGGTCACGTGAACAGCTCGCTGGTGCGGGCCGGCCGGCGCGTGAGCGTGAGGCGGCCGCGCGTGCGGAGTGTGAAGGGCGAGGAAGTGGTGCTGCTCATTCAGCACGCCCAAGTCTAGCTGACTTCTACATTCGTTCTCATAGAGTGTGATCTGAATTCACAACCGGAACGATATGGCCATGCCTGTGACTCTCCGGGGCTTACGTCAGGCGCTCACCATACCGAGCACGAAGGTCCATTTCGCCTTTGCCGACGGGCGCTTTGCCTACGACTGCGGGCGCTGCGGTGCGCAGTGTTGTCGCGGTCACGGGTACGGACTCAACAATGAAGAGACGTTATTTCAGCTGCAGTTGAGACCCCACATCCGGTTCTTCGTCGAGGGCGATCGATCGCCGCGCCTCAATCAAGTCAAAAACTGCGCGCCCTCATGCTTTTTCCTGAGCACAGAAGGGTCGTGTGAAATACACAGCACGCTTGGTTACGAGGCCAAACCCGAAACCTGCCGGCTGTTCCCTTTCAACGGTTTGTTCCTAGTCGACGATTACCTCGTCGTATCTCCCCACCCAGGTTTGTGTCCGCTTGAAGTTGAACGTCCGCCCGCAAAGAGTGCCGCGTCCTCGCACGAAATCCTTCTACGGGCGTTGAGCCTCAAAGCGATCGACACCCAAATCCATAGTTTCAAACCTCTGCTCGGCAACGCAGATTCAGCGTTGCAACTCGAAAAAGCAATTCTCGCGCTATCGGAATCATGCCTAATGCGTGGGGGCGAGGACTGGTTAGGCTTTGTGGATGAGCAGCGAGCGCTGACGCGCAGATTCCTCGAACGAGATCGTGCGGGTGTTGGCAGTAAGAGTCAAGAGTCGCCACTAACGGCGCGCGAAGCGCTATACCACATGGCGCAGGCGCTGGGCATTCCGGTTAGCGATGTCCAGGCGCTCGATGAAGATGTTTTCAGTACAATTGTAGCCATGACGCCCAGCCTGCGGAGTCAGCTGGTGTTCATCAACGAGATCAGCTCGCCGAACCGGATGGAACGAGAACGCATGCTCCTGCGTATTCCGCTCATCCTTCATGCGCTCGCCGTCATTGCACAACTCGCGAAGCGCGCAGGCATGAAAGAGGTGTCCTACCAGACGGTAGCACGCCTGTTCAGAGAGCATCTCGCCTTGCTCAAACTCCTTGCTTTGCTGGACGTGGTGGTCACGTGGGATCCCAGCGTGCGGTTTCAGATATTGCTGAACCAGAACAACCAGCGATTTCAGCGCGATTACATTGGCGTGGGCAAGGCATTGCTGTGGCGGCGCCAGCGACGCGAGCGGCAACCACTGCTGACAATCGTTCGGCAGTTCAATGACCGCGAAGGCCTAGACAGAATCACGTTCCTGAGACTGCTTAGTCGACAGTTGCCTGACAGGACGCGCAGCGTGGACGACTTGCGGATGAAGTGGACTGCCGAACGTGTAAAGGTAGAGCTGTGGCGTTGCATCATTGAACTGTGTTCTGACGACCTGTTAGTGAACATGTGCCAACGAGTCAATGCGCATCGGACTCGACCAACCGGATTGCCGTTTGGGCCTGCCGGGCAGGCCACCACGTGGGCTGACACTGGGTCGCCTGCGACATAAACACTTTCAAACTGCGGAGGGAGACGTGTCGAACGTGCTGGAAAGGATCAAGCTGGCGCTCAGTGTTGCGGTCCTGGGCGCGGCCAGTCTGGTTTTGAAGCCGGGAGGGATTGTCGGCCAGGGTGGTCCTCCTCCTGAGCCACCCTGTTATTTCGACGATGATAAGGAATTCGATTGCTACAAGGACAAGAAGCACATTTATCAAACATCTTGCGAAGGGATCGACTGCTACTACAAGCTGGAGAAATGTTGCTGAGGTGCCACCAATGCCCACGGGTCCGGTAGTTCTGGCGCCAGGCCTCCGGGTTGCTCGCGGCTGCCTCTTCGGGAGCCTTCTGTCGATCAGCCTGCTTGGTTGCGATCAAGCGACCAGGCAGGCCAGCACTTCTACACCACTTGCCTTCGAGGCTTACTTCACTACGATTGCTGAATTAAAGCTGGAGGAGAAGCCGGGCGATCCAATAGGTGATATCGGCACCTTGCTCGAAGCGCGGAACGGGGATCTCATTCTCACGGATCCGATTAGGCATCACATCCGCCGATATACGCGCACCGGAGAGCTTATTGCTGTTCAGGGTCGGTATGGCAGCGGGCCGTTTGAGTACCGGCAAGTGGCAGGCGTCTTGGAAGATCAGCGCGGAGCAGTCATTGTCGTCGATCCCAGGCTTCAACGGGTAACGAGGCTGCGCCCTGACCTCGAAAAAGACTCGCTGTTTGGAATTAAGCCGCCGCCTCGGGGCGTTCTCGCATCGTCCGGTCAGGGTTTTGCTTTGCTAACAGCGAGTGGCCCGCGCACGACTTCTTTGAGCTTACTGGACGAACGATGGACGCCGCTATGGACAATGCCCGCGCCATCCCCGGGTCCCGTCGCGCGCTACCCATACTGGAACTCTTACGGTGCGGTGCTTCTGACGGCCAGTGCCCCCTATGTGGTGACTGCCTACTCCCTGCAATATCCCATCTACCTGTTGAGCGTTCGATCAGGCGTACGCGTAGATAGTCTGGCCGCTGCCCCAGCAGGTTTTCGGCGCGCGAGCGTCCTCAAGGCGGGCGCCTTTGCCGGGGCGGACGCGGCAGAGCGGGAGGACGAGTGGCTCGCGTCATTCGATGTGATTGCCCATCTGTGCGTGCTGGAAAACACGTTTCTTTTTGTGACGCATGGTGAGTTGCGCAGGACCTCAACGAGTATTGCCAAGGATGAGCACCGACGATCCGATGTTTATGACCTTAGAAATCTGAGAAGAATCGCGGAGAACATTCCGTTGCGCGACGGCGCGAGAGTGCTTGGCGGTGGTGAGCACTTGTACGTCTTGACTGACCAGCCGCCGTCTTCCTGGACTATTATCAAAGTCAAACTACGAACGTGAATGAGAGCCGCGAGTAAGGATTCGACAATGTCTAAAATGCGTTTTGCCTACGAACTCGTGAGCTTGAGCGCGCTCGTAGTTTCGCTTGGCGTAGCTTACGTAGGGATCCGGCGAACGGCGGACGCTCGCGAGTTGGTTGACTCGATGCGGTTGAGTAGTGCCCGCGCGCAGGCCCAAGATCGGTTGATTGGCTCCACGCTCAAGCTGGCACGGGTAGACGCAGTGCGCCAGGCGCGGACGAACGGCAGCCGCCGCATGCTCATGTGGATCGTAAATCTCGACAAATGCTCGGGGTGTTTTGACGCCGTAGGTGAGTGGACGCGTTTGGAACAGTTAAGTGACCACGATGCGTTTCTCCTGCTGATCGGCCAGCGCACACCCGAAGTGGAGGCGAGATTGCGCGCTCTTGACAAAACGCATGTGACTTCGCTGAGTGCAGATGCGGCGGCACAGATATTCGGGCCGCTGCTGGCCAATACGAAGCTACTGGTTGATCCAGACGGCATCGTCTTGCTTGCGGATAGTCGTGCCGGCGGCCAGGAATGTGGCTGGAGTTTTGAAGCCCAGGTTGGCGCAGTCATGGGCGCAACTGCAGGAAACTCAATCCGCGGAGTCGCTCCGGGTGTCAACCCACCGGAGCCGCGCGGCCGGGCCGAATAGCCGTCGCCTTGCGAAGGTCGAACCCACCCGTCCGATACAGCCCACGCGTCGTGGCCACCCGCGGTTTCATGTGGGCGGTGCTCGCTGGCTTGATGGCCTGTGGGCCAGACCGCACACATAATTGCGGCGCACACGTCGCACTTGGTCGCACCCCCTTACAGTCACCTGCGCAACGCAACCACTTGGTCCGTATTTGGGCACTGGAGTCGATCAATGGACACGATTTTAGCGCGGTCACTGCCGTTGCGGTTGATCCAGTCACAGGCATTCTGGCAGTGGCGAACCATGCGCATTCGTCCGTTGTGTTGCTCGACCCCGGGGGGCACGCAATCGCCAGTTGGTCCCGCGCAATCTATGGGGATGAGGCGGTCGCAACGCCAGTAGCGCTGCATTGGCAGGACGACGGGCTGTCCATTCTGGATCTCGCCAGAAGAGCCGTTATTAGGCTGAACCGAAGTGGTGTCCCGATGGGTGAAACGCCCGTAGACACGGCGCTATTCCCCGTGCTCGGGTCAGCCGTGCTTTCCCTGCGCGGTTCCGACATTGTCGGTGTGCTCGAGTATGTGGGGACGCCCATCTCAGAGCAAGTGGCATTTCATGTGCTAATCGGTCCAGTAGGGTCTGGACGCATTGACACGATCGCCATTCCGAAGCAGCCGACCGCACAAGGCCACCCCATTTCGGAGCTAGTCCGGCCCGCGGCAGTACCGGTGGACGCCCACAACATCGCGGTCGCAGAAAGTGGCAACGATACACTTCGCATCGTTAGCAGAACCGGCGAATTGATCGCCGCAGTGTGTCTTGAGCGAGCCGATGACGAAGACGAAGCCTCACGGGACAAAACGATTGCTCGAACAAATGTAGGGCCGCCCGTCATGCGACGCATTATGGTCGGCGCTGATCAGCGCCTTTGGATTCAACGTACTTCGACAGCAAGCTGGCTCCTCCTGGATCAGGCGTTTGGGCCGCACGGCGCAAGGTACGACGTCGTGGAGAGTGATGGAAGCTACGTCGGTGTCGTGACTGCACTTGCCAACGCACGCTTGGCTGCCGCACACGGAGATACTGTATTCGCACTCCAGACACACGACGGTGAACGTGTTTCTCTGGGTGCATTTCGGATTGTACCAGGAATGCTGCCTCGTCGGCAGCGCTAGTATTGGATGACGCTTCGGTAGGGAGGCAACGCGTTGCCGGTTCGAATCAGCTGATTGGCATAGCCCGATTGCTGGAGCCAACAACCTCAAGGACATCCCGTAGTCGCGAAGAGTTAGCATCGTGCTTTCCCGATCTATCGTCTTGGCGACTGCGAGCTCTCGGGGTCAAACGGGTTGGCGCGTGTAGCCGCGTTGGCAGCTCGAAAAGGGCGCACACGTGATCCGCGCGGTTTGGCCTTCGGACGGGATTCAGTGAAGGTCGTGGTGCAGTGAATCTCTGTGAAATCATCCTTGCCGCCTCGCCGTCGGATCTGTGGGCATCGGCTGCGCCGGTTCGCGCGCTGGTGGCGGCACTTCGGGAGGTCTGGGGGGCGGCATCGGTTCTGACGGCGGCTGACCGGGTCGGTCCGGCGCGGGCACGGGCTGCCTGCCCGGTTCTATCTCCGGCCGCTGCGGTTCTTTCTTCTGGCTAAACATTCCAGCGGACTCCTACAGGGGTGCGTTCACACTGAAGTGGCCCTTCCAACCACGCTGGCCGCGCAGCGCCCGAGCGATGTCGAAGCGCAACAGGCCATCGAACAGACTGGTGCCCACACCAACGGAAAGCAGTGAGGCGCGATCGGCAATGCGATCTCGATCGCCAAACCAGCCCAGGTCGACAAAGGTCACAATCCGTGCCGCCCTGAGCGGCGTTCCCAGCTCCGCGCGTGCGCGCCAGAACGCGGTGCCGCTGGCCTCACCCACATCGTAGCCACGAATCAGGTTGGTGCCACCCAGATACCACAGACTTTGCACCGGGATAGGACCGGTG
>JBOHRF010000025.1:0-32910 GCA_050732575.1 Longimicrobiales bacterium | reverse complement strand
CGTGCAAATTGTTGGCGCACTTTCGGTTGGTAAACGAGTTTGGCCGGCTGTTCGAGAATAATCGGCCGGGTGTTGAGAACGTGCTGCAGTTTCTGTAGCAACCCTTGATCGTTTTGGAACTCGTCCTAACGAATTACGACGTCCGCTGCACTGCGTGGTCGAATCACCCAACGGCCGGGGGCAATCGGCACCAGGAGGCCCGTCATGTCGACCCGGGCGCCCAGCGCGGGCAATTGGAAGACGGTGGGCGGCACTACCTGTACGAAGCCCGAGCCGTCATTGAAACCCTGGCGCAACTCACCGCTGACGCGGACCGTGTCGAAGACCGCATCGGTCAGGCGCACCAGTGCGGCATCGCGTTGCCCGTTGTCGGCCGTGGCCGCACGTGCCGTGGTGAGCGCCAGGGGCGCCTGAATGACGCGACGCGCGAGTACGGCGATCTCCAGTTGTTCCACAATAGGCTGTCCAACATCAACGTTGATCTGCCCTGTAATGCTCACGCTGTCGCCGGGCGCAAAGAAACCCGTGAGTGAGATCACTCGAATGGCGGCCGTGGCATCGGCCACGTGCACTGTGCGGTTGCCAAACGTCTGCACGTCGTTGAGCACGATGCCATGAATGGTCACAATCTGCTGGGGCTGACGGGTGCGCGCCGTGGCAATCGGAATGCGCGGATAGCGAACGATGACGTCACCGGTGAAGCGCGGCTTGAGCCGCCACCGCCCGGATCCATCGGCCACCGGCGTCAACACACCGGTAACATCCAGCTCTGCGCTGGGTCTGATGGGTAAGTTGGTAAGAAAACCCGCACTTGCGTCGGCCAGCACTTCCAGCGGACCGCTCCGGTCATCCACCGTGAAGCGCACATCGCCGCCCGGAAGCGAACTGGCTTCCTGCACGGTGGCGCCCCGAATGCGCACCTGCGCGGCGTCGAGCCGGCCACCCGCACGCGCAGCGCCTCGTGTGGTCGTGTCGATGGGCGCGGGCAAGTCTCCCGGAGTGCGGAAGATCAACGTGACATTGCTGAGCGCCACTCTGCCCAAATGATCCGTGACGGTAGCCGTGGCGCGTACACGATCGCCGGCCGCAATGGCGTTGGAAGGCAACAGGACGGCTCTCACCGTACCTGTGGAGTCCGCCAGGTGAATCGTCGAGTCGCCGAACGTAGCCCACGCGTTTAACGCCGTGGCAAATACACCCACGCGCGTACCTCGGGTCATGCTGGCAATCTGCGCCATGGTGGGCGTGGTGTATCCAATGGTAATCACGGACACCGCCGTGTCCTCTGCGGCTATCGTGACCAGGGCGCTGTCGATGCGTTCGATGCGAACGCTATCACCTACCGAGAAGGGGTCGGGTCGTACCCGATAGGATCCCACCGCCAGGTTGCGCATGCGGAACCGGCCCAGTGAGTCGGTCAGCGCGGTGGCCACCACCGCCCCTCCGGTGGCCGGCACAATCTCGACGCGCAAGCGCGGAAACGGCGGATCGACTGTAGGCGTGCGCCGACCGTCGCCATCACGATCGAGATACGCTTCGCCGAGCAGGTCGCCGGTAGCATCAACACCAAGTACCTGATCGCCGGATTCACGGCAGGCAACCAGCACACTGCTCAGCGCCAGCAAAAGGGTAAGAACAGCGCGTCGCATATCAGTACGTGACTCGCAACCCGACACGCAGCGTGCGCGGAGCAATTGCCCGGAGCAAAGGCGCGCCGAAATTCGGGTTCAACATGAGCGGGACATTGACCCGACGGCTCACGTCATCGATGGTCAACGTGCCCAGCGGGTTTACACGATACAGAGCGCGATCCACCTCTTCTGCGCCGGACGCCATCAAGTTGAGCGCATCGATGACCAGCTCGGCGCTGCGGCCACTGCCGCTCGTAAGTCCGAAGCTGACGCGTGCGTCCAGGAAGCTGGCCGCCGGGGCACGGCAGGAATTGCGGGTTGCCATGCGACCTTGCTGCTCGACCAGGCAAGGCCAGGCTGAGGCCAGAATGGAGAATGAAGCGCTGTTGGGATCGACGAATGCGGGATCGTTGCGCAGCGAGCCATCACCGTTCGCATCCACGCCGGCGGGGAAACCCGGTGTGAATGGGTATCCGGATCGATAACGGTACAACGCGGCCAGGTGCAATCCACGCAGTCCCGGCAACGTGAGGTCGACGCCCAAGGTGGCGCGATGCGGAACATCGAAGTCCGACCGACCCTCGGTCCAATCCACGGCCGTACTGCTGGGGCGGAACGGCGAAGGTTCGCCCAGACCATTACCATCCCGCGCCATGAACCAGTTGTCCTCGGTTTGCGAGTACGTGTAACGCGCACTCAGTTGCAACGAGTTGGCAACGCTGGCCTGCAGTGACGCTTCTGCGCCCCGGTACTCCGACCAGCCATCTACGCCGATGGCGGATACCACGTCGAACGCGCTAAACCGCCGATTCGAACCGCTGGTGGCCGCGATTACGCTGCCACGTTGCTGAAGCGTACCAAAAATTTCCCGATCGTATTGATCGCGCAGGGCGGCGCTGGGTGCGAGGTTCAGATCGACGCGCCGAGGCAGCAACTCTGTGCGCCGGAAAACTCCGCCCAGCGTGAGGTCCACACCAGGTACCAAGGTGCGGCTCAATTGAATTACCCCACGCGTGCTGCGTGGGCCCTGGAATCCATCGGCCAGCAGGGTCAACGAAGGACGGCCGGTTGCCACATCGGCCTGCGGCCAATCCTGGAAACTGCCGAATCCGCGCTGCACTGTGACTCCGCCATCATAGGCGAGTACTTCACCGAACAAGACGGGATCCATCGGTGCATCCCAGATGCCGCCGCTGGCGCGCAGCGCCCAGCGAGGCGAGGGCCGCCACTCGAACTCGAATCGAGGGCTCAATCGACCATGTCGGGACAACGCGGTGTCCAAACGTATGCCAGTCAAGCGCTGCCATTCGGAATTGGCCACAATGTCTTCCGTGGGCGGAGCGTCCATATCCCAACGCGCGCCCAGCAGTACGCGAATGCGTGATCCTACCGACCACTCGTCCTGAAGGAATGCGCCGTAGCGCGGAATGCTGAATTGCGAGGCGGCTATGCCGCTGGTTGCCACACCGTAACCGGAGCCACGGGCAAAGTCGTCGATGGAGGAGTACCAAAACGTACTCGTTCGATTGGCCAAATAGGTGAAATCGTGGGACGCGATGTCGGCACTCACGCCAAACTTCACGTGGTGCGACGCGACTGGAAAATGAAGCGTCTCGCGCAGTCGAAAGGTCGACGTAGCAAAGTTGCCGATCTGCACGGGATCACGGCCCAATCCGAAGTCATCCTCCACAATCGATGTACTGCCTTCACCAAAAGCGGCGCGGGCCTCCGCGTTGAAATCGCGCACCGTACGATCCAGGCCTATGCGGAACTCCTGTCCCAGCGTTTCACTCAAGTTCGAGGTCAGCACGGTCGAAACATATCCGTCCAGGCCGCGCAGCTCCGACTGGGCGCCTACGCGGTCCAATGTGCTGGGGACCGTCAGGGCCCGCGGCATGGAAGTGAAAGCACCACTGGTGCGCAAGGTATGTGCTTCGCCAAAACGCCAGTCGAGCCGAGCGAAGCCCGATGCTGCATTCATTTGCGCCAGGCGATTCAACCCTGAACCGGGCGCCTGCACCCCGTAAATGTCGCGCGCAATCGCGGTCGCGCGTGTAGCCAGGGAATCCGCACGCGTACGCGAAGCCAACGGCAGCTCCAGCCGCCAAATCTCGAAGCCGATCACATAGGCGGCCGTATCCCGCATGAAAGGTCCGGACAGAAGCGCACCCGCTTGCAGGCCGTTGAATACGGGTGAGGTCAGATCGTCCACGCGCTCGGGGCCTTTCAGCCACGCGCCATAGCCGCGCAGGGACGCACGAGGTCCACTACCTACCGTTTGCAGCGACAGCGCGGGCGCGGCTGTGCCAGCCCATTCGACGTCGGCACTCGCATTCAGAATCTCGGCCCGGGCAAAGGCGCTCTGGGGCAGCACCGAAACGGATCCACCTGCGCGCACCGGCGAGCCAATGGCCAGCCCATCAATGCGAACGCCACTCAGTCCGCCGGGCAAACCTTCCGTCTCGAGAGTGGCCGTAGAAATCGTGGAGAGTTGCGCGAGCGCGCCGATGTCGCGGCCCGACAACGGCAATCGATCCAGCTCAAAGGCGTGTAACTGCTGCGTACCTCGCCCGGCAGCGCCCTCGTAACGGCGGACCTCCACCGGCACATTCGGGTTTTCTGAGCGCGTCAAGACCGGCTCGACATGGGTGCTGGCACCCGCGCGCACGGTAATCCCCTCGAGCCGCTGCGGGCGCAAACCGAACGCTTCCACTGTCAAGTCATATTCGCCCGGGCGCACATTGATCAGGCGGAATTCCCCGCTTCCGTTCACCGGTACCGATCGGGAAAGGCCACTGGCCCGATCGCGCAAGGTCAAAACGACGTCGCCTCGTGGCGCACCCTGCGTAACTCGAACGAGACCTTGGAGAGAACCTTCCGTGAGGGATTGCGCTGCCACGGGTCCGTTCATACCGAAAAGGGCCAGAACGGCAGCCGCGCCAAAACCTGTAAGAGAACTACGTATCAAGCGTTATCAAAATGGGTTTGAGATATCCCTGCGTTGCTGGCCGTTTGCGCACGCACCATGCCTTGTTAGACCCGGTTACCGACCCACAGAAGGCCGCCCAAAAGCAAAGCCGCCCAACACATTGATCCGCAAAAACCAGGGGTGCCTGTCGCAAGCTCGCAACACTTGTGGATAACGGGGCGCTCGAAATCTCGAAATCCAGTACCGCGGGCGTTGAGTTGACGCTAATGGATGAAACGGGGGTCACCAATTGGCGAGCGTGTGTATGATCAACTCACAGTGGCCTATCACTGTAGCGGTAGCGTTCCCGTCCGAGTGGCCGATGCCGGCCGAGATATCGAAATCCGACTTTGTCGTAGGAGCGCAGCGAGGCCGTATTGGTTTCCGCAGTCTCAATGTATAGCCGTTCCAGCTGGGCCGCGCGCAGGGCTTCCACGCTGCGCGCAAGCAGTACCGGATAGAGTCCCTTGCCGCGAAAGGCGGGCACGATCCGGGCATCGAGCACCATGGCATCACGCTCGGTTAGCAGGATGTGCTGAAAGCGCTGCGTCTTCCCCGTGACGGTAAAGAGCGTCCCGGCCAGTCTTCCATCCACAAACAGGATATGCAGCGCCGCGCCGCGGGCCAAGCGCTGATCGGCGAGCATGAGGTCGGCAGCAAAGCTGCGGTTGAGTGCTTCCTGCTGGAGCGGAGTGAGGTCTTTGCTGCGATCGGAGATCATGACGAACTCAGCACCGGGCGGCATCGACACAGATTTGCCTTCGGCAACCGGAATCCAATACAGCAGATTCCAGGGAGGTCGGATTCGATCACGCAAGACTCGCCATACCAGCACAGCGACCGGGCGAATTCCATGTTCGCGTACGCGCTCACGGATTTCCTCGAGTCGTTGCCGCATCAGGTCATTTCCTCGCGGAGCAACGTGCAGCGTACGGTCGCAGCTGTTCTCTGCCCGCTCACGCGGAACGTCCCAGGGCCTGCGCATAGAGTTCGGAATAACGCGCCAGCATTGCCTCCAACGAGAATCGATTCATCACCAGCGCTCGTCCGAGATCCGCCATTTCGTTGGCTTCGTTCGGGCTGGTGACGAAACGGCGGATGGCAGCAGCCCAGTCGGCGGGTACGTGCCCTCGTACGAGGTGTGCAGCGCCGCTGTCGCCGATCATCTCGGGAATCCCGCCCACCCCCGCGGCCAGTGTGGGAATGCCAGCTCCCATAGCCTCGAGCAGGGCGAGCGGCACTCCTTCCTGAAGCGAGGGGAGCGCAAAGAGGCTCATGCGCGCCAGATGCGGCGTCAAATCATTCACGAAGCCAGTGAACTCAACCTGTTCGGCAATGCCCAGCCGTTGCGCCTGTTCCGCCAGAGCCGTGCGGTCCGGGCCATCGCCCACCAGTAACAATCTGGGTTTCACAGGTAGGTCGTTTAGAAGCGCCACTGCATCGAGTAACGTTCCCAACGACTTGATTGCCACCATGCGGCCGGCCCAGCCGATGACCGGTGCACTGGCTGCCTGTCCGTTCGCGCGCACCGCGGTCGGCGTGGGCTGGATACGGATACCGTTCGGGATGACCGTGCAGCTGTCATCGGGAATGCGATAGTTGTGTTGCAGATCGCGCGAGACGGCGGCGAAGCGCGCGTTCGCCCGTCGTGCCAGGCGGAATGAAACGAAATCGCGAAGGCCCACTCTGATTCGAACCGGTAGCGTCAACGACGGTTCCCATCCATGTATGGTAACCACGGTGCGCAATCTCAGACGCGGTGCCACCAGGTAGGCTAGGAGATTCTCCTTATAGCGGTGCGTGTGGACGATGTCCGGTCTCAGATGACGCAGCGTGCGCTCGAGCTGACGATAGAGCGACCAGGGCCCCATTTTCGATTCCGGGATGAGTCGCACAGTGACGCCCAGTCGTCGTGCTTCCTGCTCCAGTCGCCCCTCATTCAGGACGATCAGGGACACCTTGAACTGCGCGCTTGCCTGTTGTGCCTGAAGCAGGCTGAGCGCCATTACCTCCAAACCGCCCCAGGCATCGTCGGAGAGGAAATGACAGACGTGCAAAGACTCACCGGCCATCACGAGCCCGTCTCAACGGCGATGTTCAGTCGACCCGGCATTAGCGACGGTCGCCCGTGCGAAAAACGATTGAGCGCAGGCTGCGCAGATGATGCGAGTTGGCGGCCGCCCATCGAAGCCGCCAAACCAGCGCCGCTGCCTGACCACGAACGGTTGACGGACAGACCATCTCATAGACCGGTTCTCTGATGTTTGCCCAGTCCTCCTTGTAGCTGTGATCGCCACGAAGGAACGAGAAAGTTCGACAATTCGCTGCATGCGCGCCTTCCACGAGGCGCGCCAACAGAAGCGACCCGGCGTGCTTGTAGTTCTCGTGGTAAGCACTGAGATAATAGAACCAGTCCGTAGCATCATGGAGAACCAACCCGGCTGCGGCCAGCTTCCCGCCCACGCGCACCGTCCAGACGCGCACCGGAGTGGTGGGGTCTTTGAGCAAGGCAAAAAGGAAATCGCGTTGCGTTCCAGGCTTAAACGCAGCACTGCCATGACCCCATTTCCACGAGGCCTGTTCGAGCTCCACGATCTCATCGAGCAGACCGTTGGACACCGGTGGAGGCACGGCTTCGGCGGTAACGGGTCCTTGCTCTTCTAGACGTCGGGTCCAGCGCCGCACCTCCTGACGTAGCTTCCTGCGCGTGGCAAGGAACTGGTCCCAGGTGCCGTCGATCCGAATCGCAGAACACCATTCGTAGATTCGTTCGAAGCCATTGTGACCGAGATGCTTCTGTAGCGCCCGGGAAATCGCATCACGGTCGGGAACGGAGTGAAGGTGAAGCAAGTCCCACTCAGCGCGGCGCTGCGCAAGTTCGCGCACTACGCTGTCCCACGCCTCTTCAGGCTCGCGTGTTGAGATCAGGCCGGTGTAGTCCGAATCGCCGGTTCCAAGCAGTTGTAGCAAACGGATGCCCATGAAGCGCAGGCGACCAAACGGCGCGATGGTCGATCCGCCGTCAGTTACCAGAAACCATGGCTGCAACGTGACACCCCTGTGTTTCAGCCAATGGCGCAGCCAGGCGCGCGATTGAAAGGGACTGGGCCGATCGTCGACGCCCCAAGTCGCCGGCCACTGTTCCTCAGAATCCAGTGAACTGTCTCCGTTCAAGAATACTTTCATGACCTGAATGATTGGCCAGGCGCGAGCAGCTTGCTTACCACGCCAGAAGCAGGGTACAGCAAGCGCGCAGGTTCAAGACCCTGGTAGATTGCCGGCTGGCGTGCAATGCACATACCAGGCAAGCTGGGGGCACCGGTTGAGAATCGCTGATGATAGCACCGTTCACGCCAGAGCTGGCAATCAACTTCGATCGACCCGGCCCGCAGCTCGCTTCGGACATCGGATCAAAATGTCCCGGCGGATTCTCGCCGGTGGCTGTAGCGCACCGACCACAACTGTGGAGGTCACTGCCGGGCGCCAAGCCAGGAGCGCACGAATGGGAATCCTTCCCGCACAGAGGATTCGGGCATGAAAGTTTCTGTAAAATCGTCGATGGGATTCCCGGCCTGGTGATTATTCCTGTTCAGCACGTATCAGTCTGTCGCTAGCACGGCGAGCACTTCCGCGGGCCGTCGGCGCATGGAACAATATCGGTTGGATGGCGTGCCATCGCGAGACGTTCGGGTAACCTGACAGGACACCAACGTTCACGACGAGCAGAACCTGATCTCAACGTCTGGGCAAATTCGCAGCGCCATCGTGCGCAGTTTGGATTGCGGCATAGGCGCCGTTATTGGTGTGCTATGCGTTATGGCAAGCCTGCCTTTGTATCGCTCCTTTTCCAATCGACCTGTTTTTGACCGATGGTCGTATTCGTTCACCGCGCTGGCAATTGTGGCCCTTCTGGCCGGCGTCACGCTGGTCTGGCGCGCACTTCGCCGTGCGCGCCGGCCGGAACAACTCCCTTCCAATCGACGCGTCGTGCAGCGCCTTTTCGACGCATCAATGCTGGCGTGGGGCGGCGCCTATCTCCTATCGGCGGTCGGAGAGCATGCGCAGGCAGCCAGACTGCTGGAACTGAATCTCTTCGGATCGACTCAGGCGGTCCCGGCCATTCTGGAGTGGCTGGCCATGGTCGGCATCGCTGTGGCCGGGCTGGTCATGCTGCGCCCCATCTATTCCGGACGATTTGGAGGGATCGCGCTCGCCATAACGGCCAGCTGCATTCTGTTCATTCTTTTCGAGGGGGGCGCGCGCGTCGCTGCGCTGCTGTTCCCCAAGGTGCAGGGCTTCCCCACTTATGCGTCGCAGATCTGGATGCGGAATTACGTCAAATTAAACTCCCTTGGCTTTCGAGACACGGAACACGACACGCTTGCCCACGATAAGCGGCGCCTGCTGGTCATTGGCGATTCCTACGCGTTTGGCGTTGGCATCGAGGATCCTGCGGCGCGCTTTGGCGAGCGACTGGTCCAACATCTCAACCAGGGGAACGCCGAGCAATGGGAATCGGAAAATGTGAGCCGCGGCGACACCCACACGCTCGATCATCTCGGATTCCTTAGAATTGGTTCTCGTTACCAGCCGGATCTCATCATTCTCCTTTATGTGTTCAACGACATTGACTACCTCTGGCCGGTCACCGAGCGCAGCGTGATCACGGATCCCGGACCTTCGCCCTGGGCGCGCTTCCATCCTGCGCGGCTCGCTTTTCTGAACTCATTCGCCTTTCAGCAGACGTTTGTGAGACTGCGTCACCTTCGGTTCAAGCGCACTGCGCCACCTGATCCCTACGCGGACAGCGCGATCGTGGACCAACATTTACATGATGTCAAACGTTTGACGGACACCGCTCGAGCCGTCGCTCCCAACGTGGCAGTAATACCGTTTGATGTGGCGCCGCTGTTGGGTGCCGCACAGCGAAATCGGTACAACATGTTTGTGCGCCAAGCCCGGGGATTAGGCATCCCGATTTGGCCTCTCGAAGAGGCGTTCGGTGATCGCACCTATCGCTCGCTCATTGTCAATGCGCTCGACCATCATCCCAACGAATTGGCCCAGGACCTCGCCGCTCGTGCAATTGCCGATCGCATCCGCGGGCATTGACTTGAATTGCTCGAGCCGACCGGCTCCCGTTTGAACAGTGGCTCTGCGCAGGGTACAAAAACAGGAGGGCTCCCGCTCATGCGGGAGCCCTCATCATGCCGTATCAGATAGGGCCTCTCGGTTGTACTACCGCGCGCCTATCCAGCCGTTTACACTCGCGGCCACGGCTGCATAGTACCAGTGCCGATTCGTCCCCGGACTGCCACCCGGACCTTCCATGCCCACCGTGAAGCGCCGGGCCAGGTTCAGGTCTGTGAAGCGGTCACCGCCGCCGTTTGCGTACCACTGCGCCATCGTTGTTTGGTCATTTGACGGGTCGCCAATCATGAAGTGGCTCGCGTCCCGGATCAGGTTGCCCTGCATGTCGTAGATGCGCGGCCAGATCCGGTACTGCCGCGCGGTCGTATTCACGAGCTCAATGAACCATTCGTGACGGTACCACGTGTTGGTCTGCAGCGGGTACTGGGGCGCCAATGCCCAGGTGTTGTAATTGGGCGGCGTGTTGCCACCAGGGAACTGCATCTTTTGCCGGTAGGTCGTGCCGCTGGTCGAGTTGTTCGCCCACAGAACGGCCTGCACTGGACCGGCCCCACCGCCCGCGTTCAGTTTGAACGGATGGTTATTCCCTCCAACTCCCGGCTCGACTCTGATGTACGCGCGGATATAGAAGCTGCGCCCCGACGGAATTGCGTTGTCCAGTTCCAGGAGATCACAGGTCGTCTCGCCCCGGTCCGTCATCTCCAGCACGTTGGGCGTGGTTGTCCAGCCCAGCGTTCCACCGGGTACGACGCGCATAATGTCGGGCGGCCAGCACGTTATGTAATCCCACTTGCCACCGGCCCAGCGACCTCCACTCAGAGTGCCGCCATCGGTCACTGCGAAGTCCGTCAAGCCCGTGGCCGCACTCCAGTCACTGAACCAGACCACACCGGTCGACGGTGGCGGCGGTGGCGGCGGAGCCGTGATCGTAACCGTGGCCGTGCCGCTGCGTGTTTCACTGGTGGCCGTTATCGTGGCCGTGCCCGCACTCACAGCCGTGACCAGACCGGACGAGTTGACGGTGGCACGAGCGGTGATGCTGCTCGACCAGGTGACCACCCGGCCGCTCAGAATGTTGTTGTTGGCATCCCGCAGCGTGGTCGTTAACTGCACGGAACTGCCCACGGGAACGCTGGGATTCGACGGGCTCACCGCCACGGTCGCCACGGGAGCCGTACCACCACTCGGTGCGGTGACGTTCACGGTGGCCGTCCCGCTCCGACCTTCGCTGGTCGCCGTGACCGTTGCCGTGCCTACGCCAATGCCCTGCACCGATCCCGAACTGCCGACCGTGGCAATGGAGGTGTTACTGCTCGACCACGTGATCACGCGATTGGTCAAAATGTTGTTGGCGGAATCGCGGGTAGTGGCCGTCAACTGGCCCGTGCCCCCCAACTGCACAGTGTAGGGCGACGGTGTCACCGTCACTGACGCAACACGCGCAACCGCATTCGCCAATGCGGTGGCATTGAATGTACCGAAGGTCAACGCCTCTCCCGTGCTGGCACTGATGGCTCGGGCTTCCACGCGTTGCGCCCCGGGCGTCGGGCCCAGCCGCCACCGTTCTTGCGCGATACCGTTCGAGTTGGTGATGCCTACACCTGCGAAAAGCTCGCCTCCACCCTGCAGAACGCGCCAGTTCACTATCTGTCCTCTAACGGGTTGTTCACTAGCATTGAGCACGCGCACCACAAGCGGGCTGGTTAGCTCCGTGCCGACCAGTGCGCTTTGATCATTGCCCGACACCACGACGAGTGACACCGGGAGTGAAGTCGGTGGATTGCTCACGACTGGTTCGTCACAGGCCGTGAACGCCACCGCAGCGCCGAGCATCATCGCACAGCACTTCAGTACACTTTGCTTCATCACCTTCATCGAAGCTCCTCCCCAGGACGCTATTTTGCTGCAACTGTGCAACAAAATGCCTCTTGAATATTCATTGAACAAACTGAGATATGCATGACGATATACTGCCGCGGCAATTCTTCAGACGAGATAGATTTCGGATGGTCACATCAGCGGCGAAATGCGCAGGCTCGTTGGGTCGGCGAGACGGGGGAACGACAGCAGGAACACGCTCACTACATCGGACGCTTCAAGATAATCGTCATAGTCTGACTCATCATGCGTTCACGCGTGTTGAGCCCTCCTCCTTGAGCGATGGTACAGGTGGTTGCCTGAACGTATGGCGCGGGAACATAAACCGCTGGCCATCCACAACAAAACGTGACCGCCTTCTGGTGATGGCGGTCACGTTGATGCCTCGGGACGGTCGCTCGTTCCGTCCGTTACCGTGGTCCGGGCCAGGTGTCCAGGCGAACCGAAACCGCGGCGTAGTACCAGTGGCGATTCGTAACCGGAGCGCCGCCTGGACCTTCCATGCCCAGCGTGAAGCGACGAGCCAGGTTGAGGTCCGTGAACCGGTCGCCGCCGCCGCGCGCGTACCACTGTGCCAGCGTGGTCTGGTCGGACGATGGGTCGCCGATCAGGAAGTGGCTCGCATCCCGGATCAGATTGCCAGCCATGTCATAAATACGCGGCCAAACACGGTATTGCCGCGTGGACGTGCTCACGATTTCAATGAACCACTCGTGCCGGTACCACGTGTTGGTTCGCAGCGCGTGCTCAGAAGCCAGGGCCCAGCTGTTGTAATTGGCCGGTGTGCTTCCATTGGGGAACTGCAGCTTTTGTGTGTAGGTCGTGCCGCTGTTCGTATTATTCGCCCACAGAACACCCTGCACAGGACCGGCGCCACCGCCGGCGTTCAGCTTGAAGGGGTGGTTGTTTGCACCAACGCCCGGCTCGACGCGAATGTAGGCACGGATATAGAAACTGCGGCCCGGCGGGATCGCGCTATCCAACTCCAGCAGGTCGCACGCCGTCTCACCCCTGTCCGTCATCTCCAGCACATTCGGGGTAAGGGTCCAGCCCAACGGTGCGCCCGGCACGACCCGCATGATGTCAGGAGGCCAGCACGTAATGTAATCCCACTTGCCGCCCCGCCAGCGACCGGCGCCCGTGTCCAGCGCGCCGCCATCCGTCACGGCAAAGTCGGTATTGCCGGTGGCCGCGCTCCAATCACTGAACCAGAGCTGCTGCCCTTGGACAGGAGGTTCGAAGGTTGGTTCACCGGTGCCCGGGTCTTCACTGCAGGCAAGAAGCAGAAGGCACGACAAAAAAATGGGACGCAGCAATGCTCGAATCATGAATCCTCCAGAACCTTTGGCTTGACGATCCTTACGACGTGAGGTCACAGGGGGACGTATTGAAGAGCTTCGCCGCTCGCACGTTCCTAATTTGCCATCTGCGCTCCCTTGCGCCAAGGTTGTTAGGGGGTTTTACGCTCTCGATGACGAAATTTGCTACAAGATGATTCAATGAATGTAGGCGTCCCCCGGAACCACCTGGGCGCAACCTCCCGTTCAGGCGGCGCTTCAGCGCCCGGTTCTGGCGCTCCATCCAGATCATTTTGAAGCTGCTCAAGAACGATTTGTTGAAGCCAAAGCTGGCGCTGCGTACCATTTTCACGCACGTTCCGATAGCCACAAGTAGGTTGGTAACCGCTGAGTTCGCCAGATAAAGCCGGGATGCGCGCGCCATAGCGCAAAACGTTGTGCACCCATCCCGGTGATGCTCCACCTCTTTTGTCAAAGGGCACGATGGCGTGGTGTGGCAAAGGTCCCGAAGTTCCGATCCCCGACCCAGCGAGGGCAAGTCCCTCCGAAGCGAACGTGCCGGGCTCGTTTCATGGTGGCCCAATCTGACTCGAAAACGCTACTTGAGTGCGCGCAACTCAAACACCAGCACTTGGAATGAGTGACGTGAACCGCCCATTCGAATCGCCCCGGTTGAATCGATTTGCTAATTTGATCTTGGCTTGCGCAAGTGCGCTCATGTTGCTGATGGTGGCAGGTATCATCACTCTGCAAAGTGACAGCACAATGCCCGTGATCGTGCATCTTGTGGTTCTAACTTGTGCAGCTATTGGTTTCTTAGTGGCCCGGCGAGGCTCTCTCGCTCTGAAACTGAATCTGTGTCTCACGCTTCTCGCGATTGGATTCAGCGTGGTAGCGACCGAGATCGCCCTGGAAATCCGTTCCGCAGTTGGTCCACTGCCCTTCCGCCCAGTGCTTACGATTGTGCAGGAATACCGCCAGCGCGGGGTGCCCGCTTTTCCTCCCCTACATGGGCGGCAGATGCGGATGGCCGGATTGACCGAGCAATCCTTTGTCGTGGCACACGGAGAACGGAAGCTTCTGCCTCTCATGCCCGCTCCTGCCCGCGCGAAGACGGTGCTCTGCCATGAGGCGGGCATTGAAACGGTCTACGAAAGTGACCGTTTTGGGTTCAACAACCCCGACCATGTATGGGACAGTGTCGAGTTCGAGGCCTTTGCGATTGGCGACTCGTTCGTCCATGGCGTGTGCGTTCCGAGGGCGGACAATCTGATCGAACCGATGCGCCGCCACTGGCCGGGCATCGTGAACCTGGGAATCTCCGGCGCGGGTCCGCTTCTCGAGCTCGCCGTCCTGCACGAATACGCGCTGCCCGTGAAGCCCAAGAATGTCTACTGGTTCTATTACGAGGGCAACGACTTCTACGATCTGAGTGAGGAGCGGCGCAATCCACTCCTGCAGTTCTACCTTAGCGACGACGCGCGGCCCCAGCTCACAGGTCTGCACGCAATCGTGGACGAACAACTGAGAGCTTATCTCGACGACCTCGTGGCCAAGCCGACACCGTCCGCACCTCGCCAAAACCCGATCGTATTTCACACAAAAAGCATCGCCAAATTTGCCGCTGTGCGACGTGCCATCGGGCTCAACTTCGAATCACCGTTGGCCGATTCCACCATCAGGGCGTTTGCCGATGTTATCAAAACCGCACAGGACCTCGTAGAAAACAACGGGGGACGCCTGTGGTTTGTATATTTGCCGGAGTACGACCGGTTTGACCGTCTAGGTATAGGGGCCGGGTTCCGAGGCCGCGGCCGCGTACTGAACGCGGTGCAGGCGCTGGGCGTTCCGATTATAGATGTCTCCGACCAGTTCTCCCGCGTCGCCGATTGGCGATCGCTATGGGTAGAATCGCGCGGTCATTATAGCAAGCGCGGCTACGCGCTGGCCTCGCAAGCGGTGGCCGAGTCTTTACGCAACCAGAGTCAGGATTGATCCCCCTATGACGGGCCCTCTTTACCGCCTTCCCAAGACCCGGTATTGGGGTTGAGCCTGCCGCCAGCGCAGCGCTCAGCTTTTTTTATACGACTTTGCGGCTCTTGATGACGAATTTCTCCATAAGATGACTGAACGGCCATAGACGTCCCAGGACGAGCTCGGTGCGCAACGACCAGTTCAGGTAGCGCTTCACCAGCGCGGGGTTCTTGCGCTCCACCCAGGGGATGATCATGAAGCCACTCAAGAACCATTTGTTGAAGCCGAAGCTGGCACCGCGAACCATCTTCACGGACGTTCCACTGGCCCGCAACCACCGTTTTACTTGCCAGGCGCTGTTGTACTGGTCATAGGGTATCCCCCAGGGCTCGAAGGGAGACATGCTGCGAAATATCGCGCGGAAGGGCGCGTTCAAAATGGGCGCCAATCGAGTCTGACGAATGCGTTTGACCACGCCCTTGGAGCTGACACCATTGTAGCAGTGCATGATCATCTCGCCGCTCGGGCGCAGTACCCGAGCCATCTCGGCGACCGCATCAGCTTGCTGTCGAAGGTGTTGTATCACACGCACGCTGAGAGCACGGTCAAATGCGCCAGTCTTGAAGGGCAAATGTTCGAGCTCGCCGCAGACCAATCGCGTACAACGACCCTTCTGCTTGCAGATGCGAAGCAAGTTCAACGAAGCATCAATGCCAAAAGCAACGACACCACGCGGGTATTGCTCGAAGAACCGTCCGTTACCACAGCCGCAGTCCAGAATGCGCTGATTGGAGAGCGGGCCCAGCACTTCCATGGTGGTCTGCACCTCGCCCAGGTGCGTGTGCATATCCATCATGGACTGCGCACCCTCGACAAATCGATCGTAAACGGCGGCTCGCTCCTCGGAATCCCAGAAGCGGTGGAAGAGCTCTTGGAAACGCGCTTTCACGTTGGTTGGGAAAAGAACCGGGATGCCCTCAATGATCGGATAGGTGAACGCACAGGGCGAACAATGCAGCTCCTGAGCGCCCATGTCGTAGGTGAGGTCGCCGCGGCAGGCGGGACAACAGATTACCTCGAGCAGCAGCGGATCGAGCTGTTGCGATGCTATTGGGCTCACTTGAGTAGTCATTGGCTTCAGTTTGAAGACGTGAGTGCGCCGTTGCGCCTGGGACTCGTCAGGAGCAAGGCATCGATGAAGAACTTGGTGGCCCAATTCAGGACCTGAAAGCGCCCATATTCGCCGTCAACCGGGAAGGAACCCTTGATGCCACCCGCGATTCCCGGATTGGACGAGGTTCGGTTTTGCGTACGCATAACGAACTGGCAGATGCGGCGCGCGCGATCCCGCAGTTCCGCGTTATCCGTGACTTCACCGAGCCGCCACCAACAGATTGCCATTTGCGCGTCGCCAGTGAGACAATCCCATGTGACCTGGGGCGCCCAATCCTGCGCAAACCGTCCGCTGAGTCCTCCGTCCGCCCGCTGTTTCTGAGCCAGAGCGAGACACGAGCGCTGGGCGGCCATTACAAAGTCGTCACGACGCAGAAGCAGGCCGGCCCCGAGAATACCTTCGATGGTGTAGGCAATCGTATGCAGCAGCGGGCGCTGAGGGTCGTTGAGGCAGTTCAAATGGAACCAGCCATTCGGCGTTTGCTGCGACAGTGCATATTCGATATTGCGGATGCCAGCGGCAGTGAACTGCAGCTCGTTCGTGTACACGCCCAGTTCACACAGACCCCACGCTGCTCGAGCGTAATACGTGGTACAATCGGCGCGCGCCATGGCAGACCGACCTCGGTGAAAACTTCCGTCGAGCGCCTGGGCCGAGATCATGTAACGGCCGGCACGAGTCGCCGCATCGACATATTTGGCCTGGCCGGTTTCTCGGTGCGCGCGCAGCAACCCGAAAATCACCTGGCCGGTATTGAAAACGGCGGGCGTCGGCTTGGTCTGCTCGCCAATCATACCACCCTGGACGGCGCCGTTGGGTAGCTGCACGTTAATTTCCCAGTCTGCCATGCGCAGTGCCCGCTGATGCAAATCAGGGCGTTGCAAGTGGATAGCTGCATCGCACAGGGTCGGGATGATGTAGCCCGTGGTTTCGGGATAGGAGGGCTGCCACCCCTTGAGCCGGAAATAAGGATCCCAGGCCAAACTGTACGCACGAGCCACACCGTCATCAGGCGTGGCGTCCTGACCGCGCGTTACCCATTCCACGGCCGCTATCAGATGATCTTCAGGATCTTCGGAAAGCGAGTGTCCACCAGCCCGATCTCGACGCAACTCCACATAAGCTGCGCGATTGAGCGCAGGTAGGGCGCGGAGTCGACTGTTTACCGAGTGCAGCACACGTTTCAGCATCTTTGCCCTGGTACAGGCCACTGTTGTTGCTCGATTTGTACTGCTTGTGAGATCGTGACGTCGGTGCAGAATCACCGTCCCGGTCCACTCCACCAGCAATTAGGACGTCATCACGCGTTCCACCACGGGACATGAATCCGGACTGCTCGGCAATTGTGCCTCCGCTTGGGGAACGAAATGCTCGAGCGCGTTCACAATGCGCTGTGCAGCACGGCCATCCCAGCCCGGCGGGCAGCGCGAGCCGGGCTCCTGGCGCCCCTGAGCCAGGGCCTCCTGTGTGGACCCAAGCACACCCTGCGGTGTGAGCGGGAACGGGGCCAGACGATTCGTGCCTATGGTGACTGTGATGGGGCGTTCCGTTTGCTCGCGTAGAGTGACACAGGGCACACCCAGCGCCGTTGTCTCTTCCTGGAGTCCGCCTGAGTCAGTCAGCATGACCGCGGCACCATCGGTCAAGGCCAGCATGTCGAGGTACCCGAGCGGCTCGATGACTTGAAGTCCTTCCAGCATTTCCGTCATACCCGCCGCTGCTGCTCGCGCTCGTGTGCGCGGATGCAGAGGCAATACGACGGGCATGAAGTTGGCCACTTCCAACAATGCGTTCAACACGGTCTGCAACGCAGACGGTTCATCTACATTGGACGGCCGGTGAATGGTCGCCGCCGCGTACGCACCTTTTTTGAGTCCCCACCGTTCATGAAGCCGCAGCGCACGCGCTCGAGGCAGTTGCGCAAACAGCGCATCGATCATCACGTTCCCGACAAAGCGAACACGATGCGCGGGGATCCCTTCTGCCATCAGGTTGGAGAGTGCTTCCGGGCTGTGGGTTAGTAGAAGATCGGATAGACGGTCGGTCAGAACGCGATTGATTTCTTCGGGCATGCGCCAGTCGTTACTGCGTAGTCCTGCCTCCACATGCGCAATTCGACAACCAATTTCCTCTTTGAGCTTGGCCGCCACCAGCGAACACGCGATCGTGGAATTCACATCGCCCACCAACACCAGCCAATCAGGTCGCACGTGCAGCAGCACAGGTTCAAATGACTCCATGATGCGTGCCGTCTGGACCGCGTGAGACGCTGAGCCGACTCCGAGATGGAAGTCCGGTGCTGGAATCCCGAGGTCGGAAAAAAACGCGTCGGACATCGAAGCATCATAGTGCTGTCCGGTATGCACCAGCTCGAACCGGATTTGGCGCCGCTTCAATTCCGCAATGATGGGCGCCACCTTGATGAAGTTCGGCCGCGCTCCAGCCACCACCAGGATGCGCATTAGCGGGCAGCCCGCGTTGAGTTCTGCAGATCGGTGAAGACAACCGGGCGTAAAACCACCGACCCCGCAAATCTGGCGTGCGGTTTTGGGCCGCCCACAAAAGCGTCTCTATGCACAGGAGTCCCGCGTACAAGTCCAGGATGGATCAGGCAGTTGGCCAGGGGCAAGGCACGTGCCGCCCAGCCCGGCGCCAGCTACACTTTGAGCAGTGCCACGGGCGCCCGGCCAGCGGATCGGTATCAAGGCCAGCGTGAACAAGATCCAGGCGAGCGGGCTTCCCACCGGTTCCAATAAGTCCAATCGAGATGGGGCCGTAACATCTCTTACTGCCTTCCATGCTGCGCCCGCGCTACACTGAGGCAGTGGCACAACACCGGCCGGCAGGCTGCCCCGCCTAAGGCATCCACTTTACGCCTCTAGGCGTCGCAGCCAGTCCCAACATCTTGGGGCATGCCCATGGTGCGTGATTTGCCCCATCCTGCGCCCTATCAGCGCGAGTGTGTGACCATACCGATGTTGGAACTGCGAGAACGTATTGACTACAAAGCAGCCTGGATCTCGTCTTTGTGAGAGCGCCCGATTCCTTCGCCTGCAAGCTGTTTTGGGTCAGGCGAGGGAATCCTGACACATGGAACCTCGCCGAGACAATCCGTTGAGCCGGCCGCCTCGTCTCCTCATCATCAGCTACCATTTTGTTCCGGATGGCTTTGTGGGAGGGCTTCGTTGGGCGGGTCTTTCAAAATATCTGGCCCGCTCGGGTTGGGAGGTACAGGTCGTTACCGCGGCTGCCCAGTCCGGGGCAGTGGCGCAGGAGGGCGTGAAGATCCACGTGGTCGAGCGAGCAGCGACGTTGAACGACGCGTACAACACGTTCGCTCGGCGTTTGCGCGGCTCGACGGGCGCCGCAAACAACGTGAAAACAGAACCGGTCGCGACCCTGGCCAGGATGAGTCCCGGTGCAGAAACCTCGAGCACAGGCCGAACTCCGATGCGCGTGCTGCAACAGCTGCGCGCAGAACTCTCGGCCTGGCTGGCATTTCCAGATTACTCGCGGGGCTGGTTGTTCCGTGCCGGCTCCTATGCGCGCAAACTGGTTCGACACTATGAACCGGATCTAGTGGTCACCAGTGGACCGCCGCACACAGCTCACCTGGCCGGGTTGTTGGCCACATTGGGGCGAAGCACTCCGGTACTGATGGACATGCGTGATCCGTGGATCAGCTTCGTACCGAAAACGCATCGTACAATCGGCTCCGCTTTGCCGTTCAGGCGATTCGCGCTGTACCTGCTGGAGCGGTTGTCATTCAAATGGAGTGCGGGTGTGATCACCAACGCTCAGAGTTTCGCCGCGGCACTGTCCCAGCGCTGGCCGCATCTTGCGGTCCGCTGGCTGCCCAACGGCGTGGACCTGGAGCGGCT
Source organism: Longimicrobiales bacterium (assembly GCA_050732575.1). GTDB lineage: Bacteria > Gemmatimonadota > Gemmatimonadetes > Longimicrobiales > RSA9 > JBBDWZ01. Next base: position 12,955 of record JBOHRF010000025.1, on the reverse strand, counting down.
TCCCGAGCCCAATCGGGATCCCATTCGCGGACTCCAGCTGGCCTATGTGGGAACCATGCATGTACGTCGCGATCTCGAACCCGTGTTCAGGGCCATGGGCATGTTTTTCACACGCCACCCGGCCGCCGCCGGAGACGGCTCCACACTGCGTGTAGCAGGGCATGCAGCGGGTGTACAGCACGATCGGATTCAAGTCCAGCTATCGAGCTCTGGAGTGCAGGAGCACGTACAGCTACTGGGTGTACTTCCCGCGCAGGACGCGCTTGCACTGTTGAACAGTTCCAGCCTGGCCATCGTGCTGGCGCAGGATCAGGGCATCCAGGTGCCAGCCAAACTATACGAATCGATCGGACTGCGACTGACCACGCTCGTGATTGCGGAGCCCGATAGCGCTTCCGCGCGGGAAGCCAAGCGCATCGGCGCCATTCTCCGGTCACCCGACGACGTAGCAGGCATTTGTGCGCTCTTCGAACAGGTCTGGTCCGGGCAAATGCCGAGTCGGCGCGATCCTGCTGAACCCATCGATTATGCACACCTGGCCACTCGCATGAGTGATTTGCTGCTGACTTTCGCTCCGTCGGCGCTGCCCAGTACGACGACCGTGGTGCCGGCGAGAAATGGAGTGCGCGGGTGACTGGCGTGGCTCCTTCAGCGTCCGAACGGCGACCCCGGATAAGCGCAGTCAAGAATGTGCTGGCCAATTGGGGCACGTTCGCCTTTGCCGCGCTCGTCAACTTTTTCCTAGCTCCAATCGTAGTCGACCAGCTGGGCACGTCGAGCTACGGTTTGTGGGTACTGCTTGCCTCCGTTGTTGGCTACCTCGGTCTGTTGGATTTCGGCGTGCGGGGCGCCGTCATGCGCTACATTGCGCATAAGCACGCGGCTACCGAGCATGGCGAGGCCGGGCTCATCGCGTCGTCCGCCCTCTCGCTGTTCGGAATCATGGGGGCGGTGGCCATTCTCATGGCGGCTATCCTGGCGTTGTCCGTAGAGCATCTGTTCAACATCCCCTCCGAACTGGTGCACATTTCACGGTGGGTGTTGTTGATTGGCGGCGTAAACATCGCTGTGGCCCTGGTTACAGGTGTATTCGGCGGCATCATTGCCGCATTGCAACGTTTCGATCTCAATGGCTGGATCGAATTGACTGTCGAAGCGGGTCGAGCCTGCGCCATCTTTCTGGCCCTGCGCGCCGGCTACGGGCTACTCGCACTCGCCTTCATCCAGCTCGCGGCCACCGCAGTGCGGGGCGGTGCCACCATGGTGGTGAGCCGACGGCTATATCCGGGACTGCGTATAAGTTTGGCCACGTTCTCGTCACAGCATGTGCGACCGCTGTTGAGTTTTAGCGGCTACTCGTCACTCATCCATCTGTCCACCGCCATCATCCTGCAGGCGGACGCCGCGATCATCGGCATGTTTCTGCCGGTGGCCATGATTGGATATTTCGCGGTGGCGGGCAACCTGGTCTACTATGCACGCTCGTTGATTGGCGGCATCGCGCTGACCGTAACACCCAGGGCCAGTGCCATGCAGGCGCGCGGCGAGGAAGCACAGGCAAGTCGCATCCCTCTCGATGCCGGCCGCTGGTCAACACTGGTCATTCTTGCCATCGCCGTAACCTTTCTCCTGCGCGGATCGACATTCATCCACTTGTGGATGGGCGCTGAGTTCTCGACCATCTCCGGAACGGTGCTCAGGATTCTCACGCTCGCGTTGCTGCTGGATGCTGGACGTCATATCATCGTCGTAACGTTAATGGGGCTCAATCGCCATAAAGCAGTCGTACCCGTGTTCGTGCTCGAAGCCATCGCCAGCCTTGCCCTCAGCGTCCTGCTCGTTAAACGCTTTGGGATCGTGGGCGTAGCCTGGGGCACTGTGCTTCCCCGCGTCCTCGCATCGGCCGTGTTCATCCCGCGCATCTATGCCCGCTCGCAACGGCTTTCTTTGTGGGACGTCTGGCGCGAAATCTGGCTGCGGCCGGCTCTGGCCATCATTCCGTTCGCGGCCGTTACCTACTTGATCGAGCGGTCGTGGCCAGCTACTACGATGACGGTTTTCTTTCTCGAGGTGGCCCTGGCCCTACCCGTCGTCATGCTGGGTGCCTGGCTGGTGGTTGCGCAGCCCGCCGAACGTGTGGCCTTTGCAACCCGTATAGCGACGCTTCGTAAGGACCGACGTCTACGCCCGCTTTCCAGCAGCCCGGAGTGAGGTCTACGCGGTGATCCAACACAATCCCGGCTGCGACGCGGCCCAACGAGACGTGTAATGCAAGGCGACTGAGACTTGTATGTGTGGAATACTTGGAGTCATGCGATTTGATGGGAGCCCATTCGACGAAGCCTTGTTTCGTCGAATGCGTGACTCCATGACACACCGCGGTCCTGATGATGCCGGTACGCTGCTGCGCCATCCCGTTGGTCTTGGCCATCGTCGACTCTCTATCGTCGATCTTTCACCGGCCGGGCATCAGCCCATGTGCAACGAGGACGGTACGATCTGGATCGTATTCAACGGCGAGATCTACAACTACGTCGAGCTGGCGGCTGGTCTGCGCGCTCGTGGCCATCAATTCCGCTCCAGCACGGACACCGAAGTCATTCTGCATCTGTACGAAGAGCTGGGCGAGCGCTGTGTGCACGAGCTGAATGGCATGTTCGCCTTCCTGCTCTGGGACGAGCGCAAAGGCAGGCTTTTTGGTGCCCGCGATCGGATCGGCATCAAGCCCTTCTACTACTATCTCGATGAGCACCAGTTTGTGTGTGCATCTGAGATCAAGGCCATTCTCGAGGACCCGAGTGTAGCCCGTGCGCCCGATCGCAATGGGCTGGCGGATTATCTGTTTGCCGGCTCACCACTGGCGGGCAAAACGCTCTTTTCGGGCATCTCGGAACTGATGCCCGGCCATTGGATCGATGTGCGGAATGGGCGGGCCCGGGTCAGTCAATATTGGGATCTCAAATACGAGTATTCACGAGGACGCTCGGCCGCGGAATTCGCCGCTGAGCTGACGGACTTGCTGGATGATGCCGTGCGCATTCATTGCCGCAGCGATGCAGAAGTGGGCTGTCATCTGAGCGGCGGCTTGGATTCCAGCACGGTCGTCGGTTTTGCCAACCGCTATCTCAAGCCGTTGCGCACGTTCTCCATCAAGTTCGATGGCGGCGGTTACTACGATGAGACCGCTTACGCCAAGATCGTTTCCGAATTCGTAGGCTCGCAATATTGGGAGTTGACGGGTGCATCCGATATGCTCTCACAGCTCTATGCGCCACTGCTCTGGCATATGGACCAGCCGCCGGCAGGAAATGGTGATGCCGGCTTCTCCTATTATATGGCGGCCCGGCTGGCGGCCAATCACGTTAAGGTCACGCTGACCGGCCACGGCGGTGACGAGGTGTTCGCCGGATATCCGGCTCAATTCCAGACCGCTTTCGGCACCATCGCGGCCGGCATATTCAACATGCCGCGCACCCACACACCTTTCCTGAATCGCGTGGGGCGCACGCTCAAACGGGATGGTCTAACAGGCATTCTCAAGCGACTCAGCGGTCGCGTGGCCCAAATGAAGCCGGCCACGCCCGAGCAGTTGTGGGTTCAGCTGCATTGCAATGGATTGCCACCCGCGGATTCCACGCTCCATCGTGATTTCGTACGGGGGCTTGCCGAGTACTCCCCGCTGGAGGATTACCTGAAGCCGTTTACAGGGGCGCCCACGGACCAGCTTCTGGACCGCTGCATCTATCACGACTTGCGCGTTTTTCTGCCGCAGTTGCTGCACAAGGAGGACCGCGCCAGTATGGCTGTTTCCATCGAGTCCAGGGTACCGCTGGTGGACTACCGCATTGTCGAGTTGATGGCCACGGTACCGCCCGAGCAGAAGGTGCCCGGCCACATACCCAAGGCATTGCTGCGCCAGGCGGCCCAGGACCGTTTGCCGGAGTCGATCATCCAGCGCAGGGACAAGTCCCCCTTCCCGGTTCCCCTCGAGAATTGGATTGCCAGGGATTCGTTGTTCCCCCTGTCACAAAGTGTCCTCAATTCATCGGCCTGTCTGGATCGTGGCATTTTCGACCCCAACATCGTGCGCGGCGGCACGCTGCAGCCGGGTGAAATCATCCGCATTCTAAACGTCGAGTTGTGGTTCCGATTGTTCATCGATCGCGACCCGCTTTTGCTGGCACAGTCGCAAGAGGCGCGCAATGCGGCGCGCGCAAATCCCAAAAATTCGCGGCACTTAGAGAGCGCAGCGGCGGACATGACGCACGGCCTGAGCGACTGTCAACCAACGCCCGGCCTGGCCTGATCGTCGAAGCGCTCAACGTCAGATCCGGACAAAAAAAGCCCCCTTACTCCCTGCGGCAGGAAGTAAGGGGGCTTTGACGATCTACCGATTAGCGCGGTCCACACCAGGTAGAGAGACAAGCCGCAACCGCCGCGTAGTACCAGTGCCTGTTCGTTACCGGAGCACCGCCCGGACCTTCCATACCCAGCGTGAAGCGACGAGCCAGGTTGAGATCGGTGAACCGGTCGCCGCCGCCGCTGGCATACCACTGTGCCAGCGTGGTTTGGTCGGACGATGGGTCGCCGATCAGGAAGTGGGTCGCGTCGTGCAGAAGGTTGCCCTGCATGTCGTAGATGCGCGGCCAAATGCGGTATTGCCGAGTGGTCATGTTCACGATTTCAATGAACCACTCGTGCCGGTACCACGTGTTTGTTTGCAGCGCGTGCTGAGACGCCAGGGCCCAGCTGTTGTAATTGGCTGGTGTGCTTCCATTCGGGAACTGCATCTTTTGTGTGTAGGTGGTATTGCTGTTCGTGTTGTTGGCCCACATAACGCCCTGCACAGGGCCGGCGCCACCGCCTGCGTTCAGCTTGAAGGGGTGGTTGTTCGCACCGACGCCCGGCTCGACGCGAATGTAGGCACGGATATAGAAGCTGCGGCCCGACGGAATGGCGTTGTCCAACTCCAGCAGGTCGCACGCCGTCTCACCCCTGTCCGTCATCTCCAGCACGTTCGGGGTAAGGGTCCAGCCCAGAGGTGCGCCCGGCACGACCCGCATGATGTCAGCGGGCCAGCACGTGATGTAGTCCCACTTGCCGCCCACCCAGCTACCACCCGAGAGCGTACCGCCATCGGTCACGGCCAAATCACTCAAGCCTGTAGCCGCGCTCCAGTCACTGAACCAGATCACGCCGGCCGGCGGTGGCGGCGGTGGTGGCGGAGCCGTAACCGAAACCGTGGCCGTGCCCGTGCGCGTTTCACTGGTTGCCGTAATTGTGGCGGAACCCGCGGCCACGCCCGTCACCAGACCGGACGCGTTAGCCGTGGCCACACCCGTGGCGCTGCTCGACCAGGTGACGACCCGTCCGGTCAAGATGTTGTTGCTGGCGTCGCGCAGCGTTGCCGTGAGCTGGACCGTGCTGCCTGCTTGAATGCTTGGGCTGGCCGGGCTCACGGTCACCGTAGCTACCGGCACCGGCGGCGGCGGCGCGGTCACCGTCACTGATGCCGTGCCCGTGCGTCCTTCACTGGTCGCGGTGATCGTGCGTGAACCCGCGGCTACGCCCGTTACCAGTCCCGTCGCACTGACGGTAACGACACCCGTGGCACTGCTCGACCAGGTGACCACCCGGCCGGTCAGGACGTTGTTGTTGGCATCACGCAGCGTGGCCGTGAGCTGCACCGTGGCACCCGTTTGTATGCTCGGGCTGGCCGGGCTCACCGTCACCGTTGCAACCGGTACCGGTGGCGGCGGAGGCGTGACACTAACTGTCAGGCTCGCTGTGCCGGTGCGCCCCTCACTGGTCGCCGTTATAGTGGCAGAACCAGCCGTCACGCCGGTTACCAGGCCCGATGCATTGACCGTGGCCACGCCCGTGGCCGTGCTCGACCACGTGACTACTCGGCCGGTCAGGACGTTGTTGCTGGCATCGCGCAGCGTGGGCGTGAGTTGCACAGTAGCACCCACCAAAACGCTGGCCGGATTCGGCGCGACCGTCACAGTGGCCACCGGGACCGGACCGCCCGCAGGCGCAGTATAGGCCGCGCACGCGTTCTGCGCGCTCGGCGCGCCCGCCGAGTTAAAAGCGATAATGCACAGGAAATATCCCGTGTTGCCCGTGATGCGCGGCGCCCGGAAGACAACCGACGTATCGGTCACGGTGCCATTAGCTGTCCACGCATTGTTATCCGAGCCGGTCAACCAATCATAGCGTGTCGCGTTGGTAGCACGCGGCCAGCGCGCCGTGACCGAGAATGTGTCCACGTTCACGTTGCTGGTGGCCATAATCGGTGTACCCGGATTACCCGGCGGTTGCGTACCACCACCCGTCGTGGTGATGGTCACCGACGCCGTGCCGGTCCGACCTTCGCTCGTGGCCGTGATGGTTGCGGTACCGGCACCCACGCCCTGAACCAGACCGGTGCCGCTCACCGTTGCAAACGCTGTATTGGTGCTCGACCACGTAACTGCGCGACCGGTCAGAACGTTGTTGGCAGAGTCACGCATGGTGGCGGTGAGTTGCACCGTTGCGCCGATCTGAATGCTGGAACTGGGCGGAGTTACTGTGACCGAGGCCACGGGTACGGGCGGTGGCGGCGGCGGCACGGCGGTAACGGTCAGCGCGGCCGTGCCCGTTAAGCTTTGATGGGTGGCGGAAATCGTGGCGTTGCCCAGGGCACGCGCAGTAACCGTCGCGCCACTAACCGTTGCGACCGTCGTGTTGGACGACGCCCAGGTCAAACTTGCGCCGCTCATGGCTACGCCATTCGAATCTCTGACCGCAGAGCCGAACGTGTACGTACCGTTCAGTACCAATGAATGGACATTGGGAAGCACGACCACGTTGGCGGGCACCTGACGCACCTGAATGGTTGTGCTATCCGAGAAGCCGTTAGACGAACCCACGATCACGGCATAACCCGGTTGCTGGCCTATCACAATGCCCTGTGCGTTAACCGTTGCAATGGAGGGCGCGCGTGATACCCAGCTAGCCTGCGCGCCTGGCACCGGCTGACCATTCGCGTCAAATGCATTCAGTGTGAGTTGGGTGCTGTCGCCAATCGCATTCTGAACGTAATTCGCGCCCGCAATCGCGACGCGCGTCACGGACCCAGCGGATCCGACCACAACCGAAACGCTGTCGGTCACGCCCTGGGTGCTCACGGTGACCGTCGCGCGTCCTCTGCGCCGGCCACGCACCAACCCTTCGATTACGCTCACAATCGTGGTATCCGAGCTGCGCCAATTCAGCCGGGCACCGCGGATCTCGTAGCCCCTTCGATCTCGGGCCACGGCCAGGAAACGCACCGTGTCGTTTACTTCACGGAGTGTATCGGCGAGTGCCGATACGGTCTCGCTACCGCCCTCTGTTGAACGCGCAATGCGAATCAGGGTTGCCAATTGACGCACTTCAATCGCCGCCGTATCCGATCGTCCTGAGGCCATCACCCAGATGCGAGCGACACCGGGAGCACGCGCCACTACGAAACCCTGTGCACGCGCCAGTGACGATCCCGCTGGACGAATCTCGATGATGCCTTGATCGACCAGGCCCCACACGACTCCGCTCAGTTCCACCGGCACACCCGCACGGCTCAGCTCTGCGGACACGAACACCGTGTCGCCGAGCGATGCGAGAATCACGTCCCTGGGCGTGAGTCTCAGGGACAACAGGCCGTCGATCGTAGCAGGTCCCTCCGTGCAAGCCAGCCAGATCAGCCCGCTCAGACCCAGGATCAAACTCGGTCGGAATCGCTTGGCGTGTCTCATGTTCTTCGCTCCCCGGTGCCAACCTACCCGTCAGGGTGGCAAGCCTCAGAACTGATCAACACTTCCGGTTTTTTGTTGGCTGGATAAAGAAAACCGCCAGCCTCGGCATCCTCAGTGGAAACCGATCGCTGGCGGCCAGGCTGGCTTGGCGGTGTCCTTCGCTTTAGCCCCTGAACTCTGCGTCCCCGCCTTTCGACAGGTTTGCTCTGAGCAGCGATGTTGTGATGTGGATCGGTACTCCCCGGCATGGAATGAGTTTGGGAAGACCACCAGTGCAACGAGGCAATCCGTATACCTGTTCAGTCTGCGACGAAACGATACATCATTTCCTCGCACACGCTCTCGATGCTGCCTCAATTCGCGCCATTCGAAGCGCTTCCGCGTTCGCCTGGCAGTTATTTTTTCTGAGTCGTATGAAATGATTGCCGAGTGATTCGGTCTCGTGACCTCGCCATGTTCGCATTGCCACCGCACCGCACACGGCACTCCAACCAGTGCTTCGCATCCATCATCAGGGATTGGCAAGCGGGGAAGTACCCGTCCGCTCAAAACTCCCCCGCTGACCACTGCCCCGGGTTCAGCCCGGTCTTTTCAGGGTTTCGACGTGCCGGACGCACCCATGCAGACATAGAAACATCTGCCGGGATCCGGGTTTGCCGGTCACTGCAAAGCAATGCGCGGTGGGCAAAACGGACAAAAAGAGTCCAACCGTGTCGTGTGACGAACGGCATCCGCCTCTCCAGTTCTTAACGGAATCTGCGCTGGATGACGGATCACAGGCGAGTCAGGTCACAAGTGCACAAGGATTGCACAACAAAGCGACCGAACATACCGCATTGCGATCAGCGCGCAGATGCGCTAGACAGATGTTTAATTGGGCTACGGCAATAACATCATGTGCAGGATGGCCGGCAATATCGCACGACTCGCGATCAGGTGGCAACCCAGGCAACGCGACCCTTGCGAAGTAGATTGCCTGATCCCGATCTGTGTTGGGCCGTGCGTTGAATGTTGGGAGGTCGTCATTTGTTTCCCTGGCAGAATTCGGATTGCCTGTTACAGATATCGTCGTTCTGCTCGATTCGAGGTCAGCGTCGTTTGTTTACGCTGCAAGGAATGCAGTATGGAGACCCCCGGTCACAATTCGATTGAAATACGGCGGGTGAGGTTGCCCGCGTTCCATGTGTAACACTGCTAGTTGAGGATCGAACATGAAACCACGGATTGCCGCTGTTGCTCGAGGCATGCGAGATGGCTGGCTCATCCTGGGCGTTGTGCTCCTGATATACATGAGCCTGGAGGGACTGTATCGGCTGCAAGGTGCGGCACGTACGGCGCTGGCGCGTACCGAGTCCATCCCCAGTGCGCACCCCTACCGTGACTCCGCGTGGTATCCGGAATACCTGCAGGAACACGAAGCCAGCCTGGTGCTGCAATGGAAACCGTATGTGTATTTTCGCCGGCTGCCGTTCCGGGGCAAACACATCAACGTTGATAGCATGCGCCATCGCGTGACCGTGCAACCGGCGGTGACACAAGGGGATGCGCGCGAGATTTTCTTCTTTGGCGGCTCCACCATGTGGGGCGACTATCAGAGGGATGTCAACACGATTCCGTCGGTGGTTGCGGCGAGTCTGGCGAGCGCGGGAGTCCCGGTGGTGGCTATCAACTTCGGTGAATCCGGCTACGTGTTCACGCAGTCGATCCTAGAATTGATCATGCAGTTGCGCGCAGGAGCGCGTCCGGATGTGGTAGTGTTTTACGATGGCATCAATGACGTGGCCGCGGGCGTACAGTCGCGCCAGGGCGGCATGCCGCAGAACGAGTTCAACCGAATGGACGAGTTCGAGCTGGGTCGCGCGTTGCGCGGGAATGAGACGGGACATTCGGTAGGTGCCGACCTGCGGGCGTTTACCCGGCTAGCCCTGAAGGGTGCAGAACGCTCACAGTTGTTTAAGCGGGTCGGACGGGCGGCGCGCCGGCCTGCAGATACGTCCGGCTTCCAGGCCGATTCGATCGCTCAGCGCGTTGCCGATGTCTATCTGGGCATGGTCGAAGTTACCGAAGCTCTGTCAAAACAATTTGGATTCAAGGCCTTGTACGTCTGGCAGCCCAATCTCCAAACCACGCGCAAAAAGACTTCGCCGTTCGAACTGAGCCTGCTTACCAACGTCACATCCACGCCCTTTGGGCAACAGTTGACTGCGTTGCATCAACGTCTGCCGGCATTACTTGGATCTACAATGGCGCAGAAGGTAGCCGGCCGTTACGCCGACCTTAGCCGCCTGTTTGATGCGAGTGATCGACCGGTCTATGTAGACAACATTGGTCATACGACGGAAGAAGCAACACGGGAGATAAGCCAGCACATCGCACGCCTGCTATTGTCACATGCGTTTGCGCAGGCCGGCGGCAGCAACTGATAACCGAGCACGAGCGATAGAATGCGAGCGCTCTGGAACCCTCCTCCGTGGTGCGTTTGCCCGATGCAGTCGATCTTCGGATTGTGACAGCCAGGAAGCTGATATCATGTTGCCAGTTGTTTGTGGCCAGTCCGCAACACCTGTCGGAAACGCAAGGTTAACTGGGCTATGAAGTTGGCGCGCACGCAAGGCCCCGGCAGGTGGGAGGCTGGGCATGCAAGTTCCTGTGATCGGCAATCCTATGAGGAATGAAGGTACCAGACGCGACGCCTCCATCGTAATGGACGAACCCCGCCGCCGGTGGTGGCAGCAAGCCCTCTGGGCCGCGCGGGCGCGTAGTGAGCGTGCCCTGCACCGTGCGCGCAGGCGCCGAGCTGTCGAACAACTGCTGTCGTTGAAGGGTGTGCGCTCGATTCTATTCCTCTGCGAGGGCAACATCTATCGCAGCCCCTTCGCGGCCGCCTGCTTTCAGCGCGCGGCCCGAGGCACGGGTCTACAGGGACTACAAATCAGCTCGGCTGGACTTGTGGGGCAGGGGGGCACGGTGCCGTCAGAGGCCCTGGCATTGGCGGTCGAGTATGGCATCGACCTGAGTGCGCACCAGTCGCAGCGGGTCAACGGCGCCCTGCTTGCGCGGTTCAACGTGGTTTTTGTGATGGAAGCTCGACAGGCACGCGAGCTCACCCAAAGGTTTGGTGCCGAGCGCGCCCGGATTCTTGTGCTAGGAGATTTTGATCCTGACCCGATTGAGGGGCGTTCGATTGCCGATCCGCGGCAGGCTGCGGTGGGCATCCTTCATTCGAGTTACGCACGTCTTAACCGCTGTGTGCGCGGCGTGGTAGAACTCTTGGCATCGGACGGCCCTCGATCGAGGTCGGGCTCGCGTTCACCATCGGTTTCTGCTCAACCCTGAATTAGAAATCAAGATGCAGCGTTGCGCAGTGGGAGTGGCAACGTGAACGGCACATCCGGGCGTTCGCGGCTGGAGCACGTCGCCAATTTGGTTCTGATCAGTGCGGCGGCAGTGTGCCTCCTTCTGCTGGTTGGCATCGTCATCCTGCAGCGGGACATGACGCTCCCGGTCGCCCTGCTCATCGTGTTCCTGGCCCTCATCACTGCGAGCCTAGGCCTCGCCCTGCGAGCGGCCATCGCCGTGAAGATAAATCTGTGTCTCGTGCTGATTGCCATCGCCATCAGCGTCGCGGTAGCGGAAATCGTTTTGGAATTCAATCCGCAGCTGGCGGGACCGGGCCTGGGCAATGCCGGCGGCGCTGCCCCGCGTGGTGTGCGCAGCGCAGTTGTCGAATATCGTCAGCGCGGCATCCCGGCCTTTCCGCCTCTGCACGGTTGGCAAATTCGGACGGCGGGACTGACCGATCCGGCGCTCGTCATCGAACGCGAAGGACGGGCCATATTGCCGATCATGCCCGCTGCGGCCCGAACAACTACGGTATTATGCGACGAGGCCGGTCACGTCACCGTGTACGAAAGCGACCGATTTGGCTTCAACAACTCCGATGATCTGTGGACAACAGGAGAGTTCGACGTCATTGCCATTGGCGACTCGTTCGTACACGGCATGTGTGTTTCCGAATCCGAGAATCTGGTGGGGCGCTTGCGGTCACGTTGGCCGCTGACCTTGAACCTGGGAATCTCAGGTGCCGGGCCGCTCATCGAGCTGGCAGTTTTGCGTGAATACGTCTCGTCGCTCAAGGCAAAGAATGTTCTATGGTTCTATTTTGAAGGGAACGATCTAACGGACCTGGAAACGGAGCGACGCAACCGGCTGCTGCTTGACTATCTCAGCCCGGACGCAGCACCGCGCCTGGCGGGCCAGCACGAAGCCTCCGACCAACAGGTCAGGCGATTCCTCGACCACGTGGTCACCGAACCCGTTCCAGTCAAACGTGTCGACCGGCTGGAAAATGCCATCAGTCACGCTATCAGTATCGCCAAAATTACATCGGTGCGCGGCCTCATCAGGTTCCCGATGCAGGCCCCGCCGGCCGGCTCCACACTCGACCTACTGGCGAATACTCTGCAGAACGCGAAAAACCTTGTACATCGCAACGGAGGACGGCTCTGGTTCGTATACTTGCCCTCGTATGAGCGTTTTGCACGTTGGGGCACGGGCGACGATTTCGAGGGAAGAGGGCGCGTCCTGCAAGCCGTGAGAACGCTGGGCATTCCCGTTATCGACGTCCTGGATCCGTTCTCCTTGGACACGAATTGGAGAACAATTTGGGCCGAATCGAACGTTCACTACTCTCCTCGGGGCTACGCGCTGGCGGCGCAGGCCGTGGCCGAAGCGTTGCGCGCAGGTCCGCGGCACTGAGCGGCCGAACGGTAGTGGAAGGCTTCCTACGGAACGGCCGGAGCGGCTTCCGAACTTGTTGTCCTACCTTCACTTCGTGCCTGTTTACCGGCGCCGGTCTCGACCGGCCGGATGGGCGCCTGTGGCAGGACACGAGCACGTCTGGGGCGCCCGCGCAACACCGGTTTCTGTAGCAGGCGCGCCGACCTGGCCCGATATAAGGGCGATAAGTCATTTATTTACTTCATCTTACAGAAACAGATCTGGCTGCAGGCCGGACCGGAAGGAGGGCCCGTTCGGGTCGAACATGTGGCTCGGAGATAGCGTTCCCTGAGCGGCTAGTGGTAGGGCCCGACCCGGTCTGCGCTGGGCGGTCCATTCGAGCACCTCGCACCGGAAGACCATGACCCAGGTTGTGATGTCAGGCCCCGCTGCACAGCGGA
>JBOHRF010000024.1:0-33712 GCA_050732575.1 Longimicrobiales bacterium | reverse complement strand
AGAGCGGTTCCGGCACCTGGGTGACTTCTCCACAGGCATGTTGCAGCGGGCGCTGCTGGCCCAGGCCATTGTGCACGACCCCGATCTCGTGCTGCTGGACGAGCCGCTGGCCGGCCTCGACCCGGAGGGGCGCGACCAGATGCTGCGGCTGATCGGGAGATTGCGCGGGTTCGGGATTTACACGGTGGTGTCAAGCCACGTGCTGACCGACATCGAGAGCACGTGCGACTGGATCGTCATGCTCGATGGTGGACGAATCGTGCGCAACAGCACGCTGGACGCACTCACGTCGGGAGACACGGTGAGCGTCGAGGTGCTCGATCGGGCGGACGTGGTCTACGCGCTGCTGCGCGAACGAGGCGCAGTGGTGGCCCGGCGCGGCCACCGGCTGGAGGTTACCACCAGCGACCAGGACCCCTACGACCTCATCAATCGCGTGCTGGCGGAAACTGGCTGTGGCATCCAATCGCTCAAGCCCAGCGTGAGGACGCTGGAAGACGCGTACTTCGGAGAAGGCGAGAGGGTGCGTGAATCCTGAAACGCCCGAGTCCGTCGTGGTGTCTGTCCGCAGTATCGAAGCGCTGGCCGCTGTGCTTCCAACACCGGCAGCGGGCGATGGGAAGGTCTACGACCTCGGCTACACGCCGCACGAGGGACTAAGGCTCGGCCGCCGCGCAGCCATCCGCGCGATGATCGTCGACGGCACGCGGCGCGTGCTGGGGCTGCGCAGGAAAAACTGGACCAAAGTGCTGCCCTGGGCTCTGATCGCGGCCGCAATCGTGCCGGCCGCGTGGGTGGTCGCACTCAGCTTTGTGGTGGCCGGATTCCAGCTCGAGGACGCGGGCCCCTGGGGCGACCCCGCCGAGTTCTTCCAGGTGATCGGCATGCTGGCCATGTTCTTCGTCGCTCTGGTGGGACCGACGCTGCTGATTCCGGACCGGCAGAACAACGTGCTCGCCATCTACGCTTCGCGCCCGGTGCGCGCGGGCGACTATCTCCTTGCTCGGGCGCTGACGCTGATGGTACTGACGGCGCTGTTCATGCTCATCCCGCACACCATTCTCTATTTCGGAATTTCGGCGCTTTTCAAGGATGGTTTCCAAGCGGGCCTGGTCGAGCACGGCGCGAAGATCCCGGAAATCCTCGGTACCACTGCCGCCTACGTGATTGGTTATGGCGCGCCGGCATTCCTGATCGCGCTTTTCGTGCGGCGCGTGGCCGTCGCCACGGGTGTGTACGTGCTCGCCATGTTCCTGACGGCCGGTATGATCGAAGCCATGCCCAGAGCCACCGAGCTGCTCGTATTCAAAATCATGGCGCCGTTGATGCTGTTCTGGACTCCATTGTCCGTGCGCGATTGGTTCTTCAAACCGGAGCAACAGGAACAGTGGCCACTGGTGCGCGTCGGCATGGAGCCCTGGGTCGGCGCCATCGCCATCGTTGTCTTCGCGTTGATCACGGTAGTGATTGCGCAGCGCAAATACCGGAGGGAGTTCTGATGGCCGCGACACAGGTCGCCGAAGGGCCCGTTCCGGTTACGCCGGCTCGCGATCCCGCTCAGGCCGCCGAGCCGACCGTCGTGGTGGAGGGCGTTTCCAAGTGGTTCGGTACCAAGGTCGCGGTCTCCGACCTGTCGTGCGGCTTCGGCCCCGGGATCACGGGTCTGTTGGGCCCGAACGGGGCGGGCAAGACCACGCTCATGCGCATGATCACCGGGCTCATGCGTCCCTCTGAAGGGAACGTGTCCGTCTTCGGTATAGGCCCGCGCAAGGACGCGTCGGTGTACCGGCGCATCGGTTTCGTTCCCGAGGACGATGGCGTCTACGGTCACCTCTCCGCGCGCCAGCTGGTTCGCTTCGCTGCGCAGCTGAGCAAATGTGATGCATCGGACCGCGCGGTCGATGAGGCCCTTGCCAAAGTGAACATGCAGGACGCCGCCGACCGTCCCATTGCACAATACTCGAAGGGCATGCGACAGCGCGCAAAGGTGGCAGCAGCGCTGGTCAATCAGCCCGACCTGCTGGTGCTGGACGAACCACTGAATGGGGCCGATCCAACGCAGCGCGCAGTCCTGATCGGGCTGTTCCACGAGCTGGCGAGCGCCGGCCGCACCATCATCGTTTCCTCTCACGTGCTGGCCGAGGTGGAGCGCATGACGGATCGCGTGATCGCCATCCTCGACGGCAAGCTGGCTGCCGCTGGAAACATTCGCGCCATCCGGGCCGCCATGACGCACATTCCGCACAAGGTTCGCATCGACGCAGACCATCCCCGGGTCCTGGCCAGGGCGCTGGTGGATGTTCCCGCCGTGGTGGGCGTTCGCCTGGAGGATGGCACATTGGAAGTGGAAACATCGAATCTGGCAGCACTCGGAACGGCGCTGCCCGCGCTTTCCATCGAGCGGTCGGTACGTGTCACCCGCTTCGAGCCGGTTGACGCATCGCTGGAGAGCGTCTTCCGTCATCTCATGACGATTCGCCGATGACTCCATTCTTCGCCATTGTCCGCGTAACCATCCAGCAGCTCACGGGTAGCGCCCGGCTCGCAGGGTTCGGACTGCTCAGCCTGGTGCCGGCACTGCTGTTGGCCGCCGTTTCCCGTTCGGCCAATGCGCGCGCGCTCGACCTCGAGCTGGGCGTCCTGCTGGTCGTCCCGTTCTACGCTCTCGTGATTCCCATCACCACGCTCATCCTGGCCAGCTCCGCACTCGGTGATGAGCGTCGCGACAAGACCCTGTCCTTCCTGACACTCCGGCCCATCAGCCGTCTCGCGATCGCTGCTGCCAAGACCAGCGCGGCTGCGCTCGTGTCGGTGGCCTTCGCCATGCTGGGCGCGGTTGCGCTATCGGTGACGTGGGTGATCCTGGGAGGCAGCCCGGATATTTTCCCCGCCATCGCACTGGGAGCAATTCTGGCGAGTGTCATGTACAGCGCGGTCTTCGTGCTGCTGGGCAACGTTCTGGCACGCGCCACTCTGGTGGGATTGCTCTACGTTCTCTTCTTCGAACACGTGATGGTCAGTGATCTGCCGCGCCTGGCCGGCGCCTCATTATGGCGCATCAGTCTTGGAGCCGCGCTGGAGACCATGCCAGCGCATTTCCCCGCGCGCGCGCAGCTTGGTGCCCTGGGCAGTTGGGTCCCGTCCGTGGGTAGTGCGCTGATCGTGATGAGTTCGATCGCTCTGCTCACAGTCGCCGCAGCCACGATCCTGTTGAAGCGCACCGACTCGGTCTGAGGTCTACTTGGGCTTCGGATCGCGGAAGATGCCGGCAATCTCTCGGGCAAAACCAGAGACATCACCCTGCGCGTTGGTCATCACGGCCACCACCATCTCCTCCTCCGGGAAGATCATGAGCGATGCCATGGCGCCCAGGACCGCGCCGCCATGGCCGATCATGCGTGTGGTGGCAGATGCGTCATCGCCGAGTGCAACGTTAGTGATCTGCCACCCGTAGCCATACGTGGTCGGCGCGCCTGACTTGAGCCGCTGCGGCGTCCAGAAAAGATCGACGGTGGCGGAGTCCAGCAGCGTCCGGTTCAGCATTGCATAACCAAACCGCACCAGCTCGGACGGCGTCGAAAGAAACCCGCCGGGTGCCATCGAGCAGCTCATGTCAATCGTATGGCCCTGACGCAGCATGCCCAGATCGGCGCGGTCGTACTTCACCGCCTCACCCGCCTCCTCACCCAGGTCCGGGATGGTCTGCTCCATGCCGGCCCGCGTGAAGACCTCGCGGTCCATGAACGCCACGAAACTCTCTCCGGCCACGGCCTCAACCACTGCACCCACCAGGCGCCAGCCAAAGTTGGAGTAGCGCCACTCCGTCCCCGGCTCGAAGA
The DNA here is from genome assembly GCA_050732575.1 of Longimicrobiales bacterium. Taxonomy (GTDB): domain Bacteria; phylum Gemmatimonadota; class Gemmatimonadetes; order Longimicrobiales; family RSA9; genus JBBDWZ01. Next base: position 29,873 of record JBOHRF010000024.1, on the reverse strand, counting down.
GCAACGTGTCCGTGGACACAGCCGCAATGCCCGCACGAGCATTGTCGCAGTGCGCCTGTCTCAGCGCGTTGTTGAGCCCACCATCGCGCACCACACCGGCCATGTGACCCATCAGCTGACCCGTGGTAATGGGCCAGCGTTTTTGCGGAAACTCCGGCAGGTAGGTCTGGATCGGCACGTTGAGATCCAGACGGCCGCGTTGGTACAGTAGCCCTGCCGCCGTCGCCGTCATGGACTTCGAGATGCTGCCCACCGGATAGAGCGTGCGCGGCGTTGCCACCGTGTCGCCCGAAAGGTCTGACCAACCGAACGCCTCCGCCCACACCACCTTCGAGGCCCGCCCGACCGCTACGGAGACACCCGGCAAATTGCCGGCGCGAATGCGCTGGCGCACGGCCGCGCGCGCAGAGTCAACCGCCTTCTGAAAAGACGGAACCGCTTCGGCCACTTGTGTGGGAACGTCGTACAGCCGGCTTCGTTCCGCGCAGCCGGCCAGCAGGATCACGGCCGCGCAAGAACTCGCCGTCAGCACTCTGACGCCGTGCCGCCCGCGCTGGATGAGCGGGCCAAGCAGAAAACTGAACATGGAATTGTGCACTGCAGGATCAGTAGGGGAAACCAACGCTTCGGGCAACCCTACGAGGAAATTTCGGTTCGGGATTCGTACGCACGACGAGGCGTTTGAACCGGTTCAGCTGCGCCGGCCCAACCCTCTCCTCTTGACAACCAAGATGTCCGGCTGGTATGCTGGTGGTGCTTACTCTTGGCAGCCAAGTGGAGGGACGCCAGCGCATGACTGATTCAACCGATCTGATTCCGGGCACACTCGACATGCTCATCCTCAAGAGTTTGAGCCTGCAGCCCATGCACGGCTTCGGCGTAACCAAGCGGATCGAGCAAATCAGCAAGGGCGTGTTCAAGGTGAATCCGGGATCGCTGCTGCTGGCGTTTCAGCGCATGGAGCGGAACGATCTGATCGATTGGGAATGGCGCACGAGTGAAAACAACCGGCGCGCCCGGTACTACAGCCTGACGCGTAAAGGGCGCAAGCAGCTCGAGGTGGAGACGCGCGACTGGGAGCGCCGCGCACACGCGATCGCGCGCCTGCTGGAAGCGTAGAACAAACCTGTTGGGAGGGATCCATGTCCCTGTGGCGGTCGTTATACGCGGGCCTGCGCTCGCTGTTGCGCAGGCGCGTGGTGGAGCAGGAGCTCGACGATGAGCTGCAGCATTTCTACGAGCTGAGCGCGCAGGAATACGAGCGGTCCGGCATGACGCGCGCGGCGGCCGAACGGGCCGCACGCCTGCAGGTGGGCGGCATCGAGGCGACGAGGGAGCGTGTGCGCTCTGCCGGGTGGGAAGCGGTGCTGGAGACGAGCTGGCATGACTTGCGGCACGCCTTGCGCGGCTTCGGTCGCAATCCTGCCTTCAGCGCGCTGGCCATCGGCACGATCGCGCTGGGCATCGGGGCCAACACCGCGATGTTCAGCGTGATCAACGCTGTGATCCTGCGCCCGCTGCCTTACCTCGATGCGGATCGTCTCGCGCTCATCTGGACGGACGACGCGCGGCGCGGACTGCACAACGAGGGAACCGCCTACAGCACGATTGCCGACTGGCGCGCGCAGACGCAGACGTTTTCCGACATTGCGTTTTTTACCAGGCAGCGCGTCGCTCCCATGACGAACGGACCGAGTGGCGAGCGCAACAGCACCAGCAGCTCGTTCGTTTCCGGGAACCTGTTTACCGTGCTGGGTGTCGCGCCGTTGCGTGGCCGGGTGATATCCGCGGCGGATGAGGCCGCGAGGGCGCCGGTCGCGGTCATCAGCTACTCGTTCTGGCAACGTGAATTTGCCGGAGCGCCTGACGTGGTCGGACGCTTGATGCAGCTGGACGACGGCGCCAAGGGCGGCATCAGCACGGTCACGATCGTCGGAGTCATGCCTCCCGAGTTCTATTTCCCTGACAAACTGACTGAAATCTGGACACCAGCCACGACGTACTGGCGCTTTGCGCGCGAGAGCACGGAGCGTTTTCACGACTGGGCTCGCCGCTGGACTGCCATCGGCCGGCTCGCGCCCGCTGCCACCATGTCTGACGCGCGCGCCGACCTCGCACGCATGGGCAATCACCTTAGCGCGACCTACTCGAGCACGGTTCCTGATTTCCCGGGCTTCGGCACGACGGTGTTGCCGGTGCTGGACTCCATCGCCGGGACCAGTCTGCAAGCCACGTTATGGCTGTTGCTCGGAGCGGTTGGCCTGGTGTTGCTCGTGGCCTGCACGAATGTCGCGAATCTGCTGCTGGCACGCGGTGCCACGCGGCAGCAGGAGTTCGCGGTGCGCCGCGCACTGGGCGCCGGGCGCGCCAGGCTGGTGCGGCAATTGACGGCCGAGAGCGTGCTGCTCGCGCTGGCCGGTGGTGCCGTGGGCGTCGCGCTCGCCGTTTGGGGCACGCGCCTGCTGGCGGGTGCCGCGGCCGCTTATGTACCGCGCCTGGATGAGATCACGCTGGATGCGCGCGTGCTGCTCTTTGCCACGGCGCTGTCACTTGTGTCCGGACTCGTATTCGGCATCGTGCCTGCGCTGCGACTGTCGGGCATCGGTGCCAGCGAAGCGCTCCGTGAGGGCGGACGTGGCACGGCCAGTGTGCGTCTGCGGCGAACGCGCGGCCTGCTGGTCATGGTCGAATGTTCGCTGGCCATCGTGCTGCTCGCGGGCGCGGGGCTCCTGCTCAAGAGCCTGCATCGGCTGCAAGCAGTCGACCCAGGCTTTCAGCCGGATGCTGTTTTGACGATGCGTCTCGAGTTTCCCTCGGAGGCACCGCCCAGCGCCGAAGAGCGCAGGCAGACATCGCAAATCGCGCCGGCGCGCGCGCGTGGGCGTGAGCAGCAAATCCAGGAACTCAGCGAGCGGCTGCAAAACGTGGCGGGTGTTGAGGCGGTTGGCTTCATCGACGATCTGTTCATCGCGGGCGAGGGGAATGAATCGATCACGGTTCCGGGTCGCTCCCCGGACGATATGGGAGGTGGTGAGCTGCTCGAATCGTCCGCAACACCGGGATTTTTCGAGGCGCTGCGCGTGCCGCTGCGCCGCGGACGCTACCTGTCGCACGGGGATGCGCAGCAGAAGATCCGCGCGCTCTGGTCTCCTGTGATCACCGACTTGCCGCTGCCCGAGAAGGAACGGCTCGCCACACCGGAGCCCGTGGTGGTGAACGAAGCCTTTGTGCGCAGATTCTTCCCGGACGAAAACCCGGTCGGCAAGCGATTCTGCATCGATCCCACGAACAAGACGTACTGGTACGAAATCGTTGGCGTGGTGAGTGACATGCACCGTCAGGGCCTGGAGCGCAGTGCCATCCCGCAATATATCGGCTCTTACTTTCCGACACCCAATGGGCGCGTCGATCTGGTCGTGCGCACCAGTGGCAACCCGCTCCTGCTCGCTTCGACCCTGCGCAGTGTCGTGAAAACCCAGCTTCCGGCGGTCACCGTGGCGAACGTCACGACTGCGGACGCGCAGCTTGGTGAATTCAGCGCGCTGCGCCGGCTTCAGACCGGGCTGCTCACTACGTTGGCCGTGCTGGCGCAGCTCCTCGCCGCTGTTGGCATCTTCGGGCTGGTGCACTATGCAGTCGGTGAGCGCACGCGAGAGATCGCTGTGCGTGTCGCGTTGGGCGCAAGTCCGCGCGCTGTGCTCGAGCTGGTAATCAGAGAGGGGATGCGCATGCCGGCGATCGGCATTGCCGTTGGACTGATAGGCGCCGCCGGGCTGACGCGCATCATATCACATCTGCTGTTCGGCGTGGGCGCGCTCGACCCGTTCACATTCGCGAGCGCGGCCGCGCTTCTGGCGCTATGCGCCCTGCTGGCCTGTTACGCCGCGGGCCGACGAGCGCTGCGTCTCGACCCGCTGCGCGCGCTCCGGTAATTCCCATCGCTCCGTAGTCCCCCTGCCGGCTCCAGCTCGAGCTCGGGCCTTCGTCGCGTTAATGCGCCTGCGCAATTCGGCAAGTTCCGCGTCCGAAACCTTCACATGAAACGGACGAATCTTGGTCTTCGTTCGGCGTCGAGAAGTCGACGCCCAGCGTGCGAGCACCGTCGTCGCAGGAGCATGCGGCTTTCGTCCAGGGTGCCGCGTGCCGGCGATTCCGAGACTGGTCATTCAGTCTCGAGAAAGCGGCAGATATCGCTGGCAAATCGCTCAGAGTACTCAAACCGGAATTCTGCGACTGCTCGACACCGGAAGCACCCTCAACCTCAACCTGCGCGGCTGCACGCCTCACTGTTCGTGTCCCGCTCAACCGTGGACTCGAAGCGTCTACCGATGTCGGCTAGTTTCCGGGGATTCCCCGATTCCCTGAGGGGGGATCCCATCGCATTGTTGCTGCGGTCATGGGCTTCGGCGGAGGCGTGCTCATCGCCGTACTAGCCGTCAATTTGATGGAGTCGGCATTCACGGACGGCGGCCCCATTGCGGCCACCTTTGGTTTCTTGTCGGGCGCAGCTGCATTCAGCGCCATCAACTGGGGCCTGGCCCAGCATGGGGCCAGGCACCGCAATCGCTGCGGCGACTGCGTCGAGCAACCATCGGAGGCGGAGCACAAAGGGAGCGGAAAAGCGATCGCGCTAGGGGCGATCCTCGACGGTATTCCGGAGGCCCTTGTGATTGGCCTCTCGCTACTGGGCGGTGAGGACAGCGGCATTGGACTGGTCGTCGGCTTCTTTCTCGCGAACGTGCCGCAAGGACTCTCGAGCGCTACCGGCATGAAAAAAGCGGGTCGTTCCAACCGATACATTGGTGGAACTCGACGCGCATGCACATCTGGACGCACCTGAAGAAGAAGTCCGAGGGGAAGACTGGGCTGGGTGTTTATCCCGATGGTATGGTGGAGCACGACGGCCACGTGGGCAAACTGCTGGACAAGCTGGATGAGCTGGGCATCACGGAGGACACCATCGTCATGTACTCGACCGACGATGGCGCAGAAGTGATGAGCTGGCCCGATGGCGGAACCACGCCCTTCCGCGGCGAGAAGGACACCAACTACGAGGGCGGCTGGCGCGTGCCCTGCGCCATCCGCTGGCCCGGTCACATCAAGCCGGGCACCGTGTCCAACGACATCTTCTCACACACCGATATGCTGCCCACACTGCTCGCCGTTGCCGGTGAACCGAACATTGTCGAGAAGTTGAAGAAGGGTCACAAGGCCGGCACCAAGAACTTCAAGGTGCACATCGACGGCTACAATCTGGTGCCTTTCTGGAAGGGAGACGTGAAGGAGAACCCGCGCAATGGCTTCCTCTACTGGAGCGATGATGGCGACCTGATGTCGCTTGCGCGTCAACCAGTACAAATGCACGTTCACCGAGCAGCGCGCCCACGGATTGGACGTGTGGCGCGAGCCGCTCGTGCCAATGCGCGTGCCCAGGATATACAACCTGCGCGCCGATCCCTTCGAGTGCGGCGACGAAGAAGGCAGCGTGTTTTATGACAAATGGCTGACGAATCGCGCGTTTCTGCTGGTGGCGGCGCAGGCCATGGTGGGCGAGTTCCTGAAGACCTTCCGGGATTTCCCGCCGCGCCAGAGGCCGTCCAGCTTCAGCATTGACCAGGCGCTGGAGAAGGCACGGGAGACGCGGAAGGCCATGGCCGCCGCAGCGGCCGGCACCGCGAAAGTTCCGACCGCTCGGCCGCGTCCTGCAGCCGCGTAGGTCCTGAGGAATTCGCACTCACCCATCTCGGACGAACGGACGCCGGCCCATATCCAGCCGGCGTCCTGCCGCTCCACCACAAACCGGCAACCATCTGAACGTCCGGCCCCACTCAGTTGATGAGATTCGCCGACGCCTCCGACCGCATCGCCTGCCACCGAGTTTTCGACCCGCACTCTCATCGCCGTCTCGGGTCCCTTGACAGCGCAGTCCTCCGTCTCAATCATATCCTAGAACTATAGGAGATCGAGAAACGGCTGCGCCGATGAACAAAATGAACACGGCGCATGGTGTGCAGCAGAATAATCTCCTAACAACATAGGATACGATGGGAGCCGAGGTGTACATGCACAGGACCGCTGTGTACGCTTGCTGGTGGGTCCTGGCCTTGCTGGCCCTGGCCGGTTGCGCCGGTGGCCAGCGCACACGCGCCAACCGGGGCTCCAGCTCGACCGTGATTACTGCCGCGGAGATCGCTGACGCACAACAGGCAGGCCTGCGCGACCTCTACGACCTCATCGAGCTGTCGCATCCCCGTTGGCTGCGCGTGCGCGGCGAACGCACCTCGAACGTAAGAACGGTCGTGCTGGTCTATCACAACACCACTCGCGTAGGTGGTGTCGACGTGCTACGCAACTACCCCCTGACTTCCATCATCTCCGTGCGCTTCCTCGACGCCGGACAGGCCGCCCTGTTACCAGGCGCAAACACGGGTGGCACCTTCGTCGCGGGCGCCATCATGATCTCCACCACGCCAGGAAAACCGTAAGAAAAACCCGTAAGGAAGACGGCAAAAAAAAATAAGAAGAACCGTAAGGAAAAACGTAAGACAAATCGTGAGAAGAACCGTAAGAAGGCGTAAGAAGCGTCGTCAGAAAACGCTGGGCGTTCGTTTTCCGTCTTCCGATGTTGTGAAACTGAAGTCTTGCGATGTTTTTTATACCACCTTTCAGCTTTTTCCTTACGTTGTCTCTTACGATGGTTCTTGCGGTTTTCCTTTATGGTTTTTCTTGCCTGGCATGCGACTGGCACGTTGCCGAACGGTGAACTACGGCGGAGGAGTGCGCTCATGCCAGATGCCAGGGCGGTGCTGGAGAGTTGGTTCGAGGCGATGGAGACCCGGAACATCGAAAAAATCACGGAGTTGCTGGCTGAAGATATATCGGTAGAGACCGAGAGCCTGAAGAAGCCGCTCACGGACAAACAAGTGCTGCGCGCTATTCTGGCGCGCACTATGGACGCCTACCAGTCGATTCGCATCGATCCCAGGAAGATTGTGAGTTCGGGCCAGGATGTGGCGGCGCTGGTGAGCCTGCGTGTCAGGTTCGGCGCCGATATCGACTTGATGGGCGAGAAGTTGCCGACTGCAGGCAAGAGCATTGACGTGGTGGCGGCGATATTCCTGGAAGTCAATGAAGCAGGGAAGATTGCGCGCATCATGCGCGTGCGTGATACGTGGGGCATCATCGACCAGCTGGGATTGGCGCCCGAGCGCGTGAAAGAGGCAATGCAGAAGTTCGAGGCCGCTCTGAAGGAACCGCGCTCGCGGGCAGCCTGACAAACATGCGTTGAGATTGAGCTTTCCTGATCTCTGGCAAGCCCAAACTGAGACTTTGGTCGGATGTCATGCGCGCTGGCCATCCCCCATTCTGGGCATCGCGGCATTGCGCTGACACCTGCGCTTCATGGTCAGCGCATGCATTTCGGGCATGCGATAGCACGAGAAGCGAGGACCATGACCAGGGTCACCGGCCAACCGACGATCCTTGCACTGGCTGCAGCGGCGTGCCTGGCGCTCGCGCCCAGAACGGCGAACAGCCAGATCATGTCGCTGCTCAGCGATTCCACGCGCATGAAAATCTTCGCGAACATCTCGGCGCTGGCAGTGGTCAGTACAGAGCGCCCGTTTGCGCCGGGCATTCCATTCCTGCTCCTGCCCGAGTCGCCGTTCGGTTTCCATACCAACACGTTCGATCTGCACGCGCGCCAGACCAACTTCGGGTTTCTGATCACGGGCCCCAGGCTCAAGGGCCTGACCATGGGCGGGACGTTCCTCGCCTTCATCGCCAAAGACAACCTGGTATCCGATATCTACGGCCTACTGCCTTTTCTCGCCTTTGGTGAGCTGCGCAACGAGAAGTGGCGCTTCGCGGCGGGACTGAACCTCGATGTGTTCAATCCGCTCAATCCAATGATGATTCCGATATCCGTTCTCTACGGATCCGGCAACACGGGAGAATACCGGGGACAGGTTCGTCTGGAACGCTATTTCGATCCCTCCGATGAGACGCGCTTCACGATTCAGTTTGCGGTGGGCGATCCGGTCGGCTCGGTCATCATCGACAATCGCAACATCCTGGAGGACAACGGCTGGCCAAATTTCGAGCTCCGCCTGGCCGCTGAACTGGGCAGGATGAAACAACGCATGGGCGAACGGAATGTGCGCGCATTCGAGCTCGGCGTCTCGGGCGTGATCGGCGAGTTGCGCACCACCGGGTTCATTACCTCGCCCGTCGGAGTGGAGCCGCCGGATCGAGACGTGGTGGCCGTGCATGGGCTGGGTGTCGATGCGCAGCTCAGGTTCGGCAAACGTTTCGGACTTTCCGGCGAGTTCTATCTGGGTGATGGGCTGGGCGAATACGGTGGCGGACTGCTTCAGTCGTTCAACACGCTCACGTTCGAGCGGATCGCAGCGCGCGGTGGTTTTGGCGAAGCGTACGTGTACCTTTTGGACCGGCTTCATTTGCACGCGGGCTACGGCATCGATGATCCGGAAAATGATCATTTGATGCTGCTGCAGATCCCACGCAATCAGACCGGTTATGCCACGCTCTTCTGGGACATCACCAGGATTCTGCAGCTGAGCCTGGAAGCCGACTACCGCAAGACCAACTTCTTTGAGCCGTTGCTCACATCCGATGGTATGATCTTCATGAGCCAGTTGCTGTTCCGGTTCTGATGAGTGCTCAGTCGTTCTGGCTGCCTCCGGTTTCGAGTCCTAGTGCGCGCGTACCACCGGAGCACCGCGCGTGTGTACGATGTTGCGCTGCCCAACGTGGCGCTCTCCACCGACTCCGCGGTTCTGCAACGCGGCAAACACCTGGCCGAGTCGCTGGGCGAATGCACCAGCTGTCACGGGCCGAACCTGGGTGGTGGCGCGGTCGAAGATCTGGGGCCGCTGGGCACGGTCACGTTTCCCAACGTTACTTCGGGCAAGGATGGCCGACTCGCGGCTTACAGTGACGGCGAGCTGGCGCGCCTGCTCAAACACGGCATCAAGCGCGATGGCCGCACGGTTCGGTTCATGCCGGCGCAGAACTGGGGCTGGTGGCCCGCTGAAGATGTGGCGGCCCTGATCAGCTGGTTGCGCACTGCGCGGCCCGTGGACGGCAACCCGGGCGATGCGAATTTCAAAGCGATGGCCAAGGTGCTGGACCGGTTCAATGCCATCCCCCTCGACATTGCGCGCCGCATCGATCACGCGCATCTGCCCAAGGCCCCGGTGCCGGCGCCGGACGCGCAGTACGGTGCGTTCGTAGCCAGGGGTGCCGTGGCTGCCACGGTGAGACACTGGCCGGCGGTCCCATTCCGGGCGCGCCCGCCACACTCGCAGTGCCGCTCAATCTGACCGTGCACGAGACCGGGCTCAAAGGTTGGACGTACGACGACTTCATGGCCGTGGTGCGGGATGGCAAACGCAAGAACGGCAAAGAGCTGGACCCGTTCATGCCCGTCCAGACGCTGAGAGCCATGAATGAGACCGAAACCCGCGCGCTGTTTGCGTACCTGCAAAGCCTGCCCCCGCGTCCGTTCGGCGAGCGCTGACCCCTGTTTTACGGCCCGGCGGGCCATGGGCTCTTGCGGCGCGCCGTTCGAGAGTGACGATTCAGGCAATGTGCGCGTGCTCGAACGCGCGGCAGTCAGCGTATCGATGCCAGCCGGCAGCGGAGGTGATGCATGAATCAGGAGCAGTTCGATAAGGTGCGGATGGGTGATGGCTTCATCGCAGCCCTGGACCAAAGCGGCGGTAGCACGCCCAAGGCGCTGAAGCTGTACGGCATTGGTGAGGACGCCTACCAGAACGAACAGGAGATGTACCACCGCATCCACGAGATGCGTACGCGCATTATCACGAGTCCCGCCTTCAACGGCGATCGGATCATGGGTGCGATCCTGTTCGAGAACACGATGGATCGCGAGATCGAGGGCCGCGGCACCGCCGACTATCTCTGGTCAGTGAAACGCGTAGTGCCGTTCCTGAAGGTCGACCAGGGCCTGGCCGCTGACGCCAATGGCGTGCAGCTCATGAAACCCATTTCGGATCTGGACCGCCTTCTTGCCCGCGCGCAGCAGAAAGGCGTGTTCGGCACCAAAATGCGCTCCGTGATCAGACGCGCCGACCGGGTAGGCATACGCGCCATCGCGCAGCAGCAATTCGATGTTGGACATCAGATCCTGAAGAGCGGGCTGGTGCCGATCCTCGAGCCCGAAATCGACATCAAGAGTCCCGACAAGGCGAAGTCCGAGGAGCTTCTGAAGGAAAACCTGCTGGCCGGACTCGAGGGCACGCCCGCCAACCAGAGCGTGATGTTCAAGGTCACGCTACCGGAAACGGACGACTTCTACGGCGAGCTGGTGGCGCATCCACGCGTGCTGAAAGTGGTCGCGCTGTCGGGCGGATACAGCCGCGAGGAAGCCAACGAGCGGCTCGCGCGCAACCCGGGCGTGGTCGCCAGCTTCTCGCGCGCGCTCACCGAGGGTCTGCACGCGGATCAGAGCGATCAGCAGTTCAACCGCGCCCTGGATGAGGCGATTCAGAGCATTTTCGAAGCGTCGGTCGCGCCCGCGTAGCCGGTAGGGCCGCTGCTGCGTCCATCAATGGATGCGCCACCGTTCGAGCGTGTAGGTGAACGCACCGGCGCCTCCACTGGAGCGGAAGGCAAGCGCATAGTCGCCCGGCGGCAGATGGATTTCGGCTAACCCTGGTTGTGCCGGGTCAGTGCCACCCAGGCTGGGGTAATGCCCGCCAAGAATGCTCCCGCGCGTGACACATAATGGTCAACGAACGAGAACGAACGGGCCCTGCTCGGCAAGCAGGCTCAGCGCAAGATCTAGCTCGTAGCGTATCTGATTCGATGTCTGAGATTGATTGCGCACCGCGAGGTGGTAGGTGCCCGGGCCCAAACGCACGCTCGCGGTGCCGATCTGGTTGTCGAACACACCATAGCCACTGAAACCCTTTCCGGTCGTGAAGGGTGAGACCCCCGATGGCAGGATGATCGCTGCATCCGCGGCGTATTGCGACACGAAGCGAAAATCGAAGTCAGTCACGCTCGTCACCGTAAACTGCTGCGTTAGGCACCGGGGTTGAGCGTTCGTGTGCCATCGGCAAAGTATGTGTCGGGCATTGTGAAGCGCGTGGGATGGTTCGGGTTCGAGCCGCCGGGAGGGTTCGTAGGCCCGTTCGGGTCTGCGGGATCTGTTAGGCTGTCCAACGCGCAGCCGGATACGACCGCAGCGAGTAACAGAGCAAAAAAGCAGCGGAGCCTGGGCGCTGCGCGGGAATGCCAAACCTTCAGACCGGTCAGCGCCGGCCAGCGCGAATCGAGAACCAGCATCGCATCCTCTTCGTGACGTGGAAACGAGCCACAGATCCACGATGGGTGCGAGCCCGAGCACGCGCATGGGCGCGTTGGCCTATTTTCTACACGGGGACTCCGCGCTGTGCCAGCAATAAGAAGAAGGTTTTTAGGCGCGGCGCTTTACGGCCACCAGGCGATGCCGAACTTGAATCGGAAGGAACTGGCTTCGATATCCAGGTTTCTGACCGACACGTTGCCTACGTCGATCTGCTCGAACGTGCCGCCCGTGAATTTCATGAGCGTTTCGATGGCAAACTTTTCGGTCGGGAAGAAGGAAATGCCGCCTCCGATCGAAGCCGCGCCGCCGCTGAAGTTGAGTTCCCCGGCGGGATCTCCGTTCACGATAGCGTCGTCCAGGGTAACGCCGCGGACGCCCAGTGCGCCCTCCAGGAAGGGCACCCACCGGCGCAGCGAATTGGCGAAGTTGAAGCGCAGCCCAAGGTCGACGTGCGCCATGCTCCAGTAGCCGCCGAACTCCGGGTTGGCGACATCGAATACGATGGCATCGATTTCCAAGTAGCCTGTGAAGCGCCGGTTGAAGCCGTAGCCTGCGCGGATGCCCAAACCACCGCCGCCGGCGGGATCGTCGTTTTCCACCGTGAGTGATGCGCCCTGCAAGTGTGCGCCGACCGTGAAGCCGCGCGTAGTCGATCGCTGTGCCACGGCGGAAGAGGCCGCCATTCCCGCCGCAGCAACGGCGAGAATGACGGCCCGAAGGGACCAGGTTGAACGCATTGTCAGCCTCGATTTTGCGTTTTTACGCTGCTACAGAATTACGGCCATGATCACGAGCTCTGCAATGGGCTCGACCAGGTCTTCGAACAGATCGAAAACGTCCTCGGTGATGTCGAAGATTCGCCAGAGCACGAGTGCCTCGCTACCGCCAATATCATCACCCGTAGGCGTCTTGAACACGGGCTGCCCATTCACACCCGAGAGTTCGGCAAACGGAGTGTTGTTGAGGTGGATGTCTCCCGAGAGTGTGCCTCGATCATTGGCGACATCCACGCGGAACGAAGCGGAGCCGTGCCGTACGCTCAAGTCGACCGCGCTGCGCTCGCTCCCATTCTGTTTTTCCGATTGCACTTCACCATTGACCTGGAAGTCACGCGAGGCCATGGTCAGACCAAAGGAAATGGCGCCGCGCTCAACGCCGCCCGTATTCTGCCCGCGCACGTCAATGTCGAAATCCAGTTTGTCGCGCTGGTTCTGGATGAAGCCCTCGACCGTTACGTGCCCGCTGCCCTCGCTTCCCTCGAGCGTCGTCTTGTAATCCAGGACCGTAAGATTCCCCTCGGCCACGACCAGACGCAGCGCGATGTTATTGGGGCTCGCGTTGCCCAGGTCGATCAGGTCGGCATGGCCGATCGGTTTCGTGGGATCTGGTTCCGCGCCTTTCGGCTCGTATGTGATGAAGCGCACGCCGTTGGCCGGCGCACCCGTGCGCGTCGGGTCCACGACCCAGTCATGACGCTGCGCATCGAAGACAAACGTCTTGCCGCGATTTTCGTCTGAGATGAGCGGCACGCTGGCCGCGCCGTCGGCCGCCGCATTGGCCACACTCGCCATGGCTGCTGCGAACGCACGCGGGTCTCCGCCCGGTGCCAGCTCACGCAGCGCTTCCGTGGCACGCGCCGCGGCCGCAGGCGCAAATCCAAACTTCGTGACATCCATCCCCGACGCCGTCATCTGAAAGCGTTTCCAACCACTCGACTGCAGTACGCCATCCATCGCATTGTAGTCGGCCAGCGCGGCCGCAGCGTTCAACCGGTTGAGTGATCCCGGACCGCTCGTGTCCTGGCAGCCCGCCACGCCCACCACCAGCGCCAACACCAGCGACGCTCGGAAACACGTTTTCATCGTTGTCGTTATCGTCATTGTTCCCTCTGGAGTTCGAAGTCCTTCCGCTCTACTGCCGCCTTACGTAAGCGCGTGAGCTCGGTCTGCTGCTCGGCTCGAAGCACGTTCTTGATGCGAATCAGCATCTCGAGATGCGCTTTCTTGATGCTCTGCTCCGTGTCCAGCACCCGGTTCAGCTGATCCAGGGCACGGTCCTGATCCACCTTCGTCCTGTCCAGCGTCTCGCGCAGCGCCTGCACCTGCTCGGCCAACTGCCACTGCAGCCCGATCACCCGGCCCTGCAACTGCTCGATGAGTTTCGTGATCGCGGCGCGTTGCTCGTCATTCAGTCGGATGGCGCGCGCGTGCTGCATGATCAGCTCGGGCGGAAACAGCACCGACGCGAACGGATCTTCCTCCTGCTTCGGCGCCACCTGGGCCGCCCCCGGCTCGGCAGCGAGCAACACGCCCAGCATGAACAAGCCAGCCAACAGCCGCCGCCGCACTACTATTCGCATCATCCTTTTCCCGTTCCGCTATATCACTGTTGCGCGGTGCCCACGCTCGGGACGGTCGAGATCAACCGACTGCCCGGTAATTTGAGTAGCCCAGCCGTCGGCGATCGCCAGGCGCCCAGCGCGGGATTCGCGTGAAACGTTTGCACGGCCCGCTCGAATGCATCATCAGAACGAACCCGCGGGATCACGATCAACGACGCGATCATCGCTGCGGCCGCCAGACCGTAGGCCCAGCCGAATCGCCGCAGCGTAACACGCCATTCGCGCCCCAACGTCGAGTCCGCATCAGGCAAGGCTTCCGCCTGCGCACGGGCCCTGACATCCGCAAACGACGGCGCACGGCTCGCATCAACGCGCCTCAGCTCCTCGAACCGGGAGCGCAGCTCAGGATCCTGATGCCGGTCGTTCATTCCTGCGGTCCCCGAGCACCACCCGCAACCGGGCTTTGCCCCGCTCGTAATGCGTTCTTGCTGAACCCACCGAAATCTCCATCACTTCTGCTGCATCCGAAATCGACAAGTCCTGGTAGAACACCAGGTGCAGTACCTCTCGCTGTCGCTCCGGCAATTGCGCCAGCGCCGTGCGCAAATGAAGCGCGCATTCAACTTCGTCGGCACGGGCGCGTTCATCGGCAACGGCCTGCACTTTCGGGTCTTCCAACAACACGGTGCGCTTCCGTTCCGTCTGCACCCGACGGTTTTCCTCCAGCGCCACCCGCCGGATCACGCCAAAGAGCCAGGTCCGAAACGACGAGCGCTGACCGTACACTGCACGTCCCGAGATCACGCGTACGTAGGCGGTCTGCAGCACATCCTCCGCACGCGCTCCGTCACCGCTCGAGCAATTGAGCGCCCAGCCGAAGCTCTCTTCGTGCAGCCGCTCGAGCCACGCCTCCAACTCCTTCGGGCTCATCGGCTCGAGGCCGCCCTTGGCGATCGTTTTTCCACGCGGTCCTCGAAGGATGAGTGACCTGAGCCTCGGCCGTCATATGACACGCTCGTGTAAGCCTCTAAGCTACCCACACTTGGCCGTCCGGGTCGAGCCACATCACGGCGCCCCGGTTCTATGCTATTGACTCATATTATATAAATCAGTATAATCGACCATGCGACGAAACTGGTTCTTCATTCTGCTCTCCCTGGCCGAGCGGGAACGACACGGCAGCGAGGTGATGCGTGACGTGCGCGAGCTGACCGACGGGGAGCTCACGTTATGGCCGGCCACCCTGTACGGCTCGCTGGACGAGTTGAGCGAACAGGAATGGATCGAGGAGTTATCTGATCCGGAGGTGCGGCCCACGGGCGAAAGTGAGCGGAAGCGTTACTACCGGATAACGGCGGCTGGGCGGGCGGCGCTGCGCAAGGAGACGGGGCGTTTGGAGAGCCTGGCGCAGACCGCGCGGCTGCGGTTGTCCCGGGCGCGTTGATGCGGCTGGCGTTATGGCTGTACTGGTTGCTGACGTGGCTGTTGCCGGCGCGGATCCGCCGGCGACAGGGCGCCCAGATGCGCGCGCAGTTATTCGAGCAGCTGGTGGGTGCGCGTGCGGGTGGGCAGGGCAGTGTGCTGCGTTGTGCGTTGCAGGGCTGTCTCGATCTGGTTCTGAGGATTCCTTACGAACATGTGCGTCGCGTGCGGCGCGCGCAGTTGGGAGAACATCTCATGTTGGGTTCGCTGGGTTTCGAGATTCGGCAGGGGCTGCGCATGTTGCGCAGGCAGCCGGGCACGTCGGCCCTGGTAGTGGCGATGTTGGCGCTGGGCATTGCGGCCAACACGGTAGTGTTCACGTTCGTCAACACGGTGTTCGTGCGGCCGCTGCCCTGGGAAGAGCCGGCGCAACTGGTGTACCTGAACGAGCGCGCGCCCAAATGGAATCTCGATTTCACGGGCATCAACTTTCCCGACTTTGCGGTCTGGCGCGAGGGAGCGCGCGCGTTCGAGGCGATGGCCCTGTACTCAGAAGGGGCGTTCAACGTTGCGGAAGGCGGCGTGGCGGAGCGGCTGCTTGGAGTGACGGTGACCCACGACTATCTGGCCGTGTTACGCATCAAGCCGGTGCTGGGGCGAGGCTTTACCGCGCAGGAGGATGGTCCGGAAGGTGAGCGCGTAGCTCTCATTTCCACGGCGCTCTGGCGCTCGCGTTTTGCGGGCAGTGAGAGTGTGCTGGGGCGCACGCTGCACATCAACAGCATTCCGCACTCGATCGTGGGTGTGCTGCCGCCCGCCGCAGTGTTTCCCAATGAAGCGCAGATCTGGGTGCCGCTGCGCGGCGATCGCCATCAGAACTGGCAGAGCTACAGTTTCGATGGGATTGCGCGCCTGCGAGCGGGTGTCACGATCGAGGCCGCGCAACGCGATCTGCACCGCGCGCAGCAGCCCATCTGGGAACAGCGCGATCGCGAGCGCAACGTGTCACCGCTCGTGATGTCGCTGCGCGAGCGCCTGTTCGGCCGGCTCCGACCCGGCCTGATCGCTCTGGCCAGCGGTGTTGCCATCGTACTGTTGATCACCTGCGCCAATGTGTCGAGTGTGATGTTGGCGCGCTCGACCGCGCGCAGCCGAGAAATCGGCATCCGGCGTGCACTCGGTGCCAGTCAAAGCCGCCTCGCCCGCCAGGTGCTGTTGGAGAACGGGCTGTTGTCGGCAGCGGGTGCATCGGTGGGCGTGCTGGCCGGGCTCTGGGCCGTGCGCTTCCTGCTGACGCTGGTGCCCGAGGACACACCGCCCTGGGTGCAGCTGGATGCCAATCTGGGAACCGTGTTGTTCGGCGTGAGCGCGGCCGCGTTTACTGCGCTTACCGCCGGTTTGGCGCCGCTGCTGCAGACCGTGACTGCCGACGCGCGCGAGTCCCTGGGCGCACAGTCCAGCGGGCGCGCTTCGGCCACGCGCGGCCAGCGCCGCACGCTCGATGGACTGGTCATTGCCGAAATCGCGCTGGCCTGTGTACTGCTGGTGGGCGGCGGACTGCTCATGCGCGCGTATCACCGGTTGCAGAGTGTCGATCCGGGCTTCAATCCCGAAAACGTGCTGTCCTTCCACATCGCGCTGCCCGACAGCAAATACTCGACCGATGCGGCGCGCCGGCGCTTCTTCGAGACCACCGTGGAAGAGCTGCGCCGACTGCCCGGTGTGCAACACGCGGGCGCCATTACCTGTCCGCCGCTCACCTGCCACTGGGGCAACTTCCTGGACATCGAAAATGCACCCGCGCGCCGCGCTGATGCGCAGGATCCGGTCATCCTCATGCGCATTGCCACACCCGGTTACGATCGTGCGCTGGGTCTGCGCGTGCGCCGCGGCCGTTTCCTGACCGACCATGATCTGCGCCCCAAGGCGCCGCGGGCCGTGGTAGTCAACGAAGCGTTCGTGCGGACCTTCTACGCCGGGCAGGATCCGATCGGCAGACGTGTGAAATTCCGCGGCGACACGACCTGGATGAACATCGTGGGTGTGACCCAGGACGTGAAGCACTACGGACTAAACGAACCTATGCGCCCCGGCCTGTATCTCCCGCAGTCGACCGCGGCCAGCTCCTCCATGGCCCTACTGATACGCGTGGCAGGTGATCCCATGACCATGGCAACACCGGCACGTGAAGTGGTTCGACGGCTCGACCCGCAGTTGCCCCTCTACAACGTGCGCACCATGTCGGAGCTGCTGCACAATTCACTGGGTCTGCAGCGCACCTACTCCTGGATGCTGGCCGTCTTTGCCGCCATCGCACTCGCACTCGCCATCGGTGGCATCTACGGCGTGCTCTCTTACGTGGTGGGCCAGCGCCGGCGCGAGATCAGCATCCGCCTGGCCATGGGCGCACAGCGCTCGAGCGTGCTTGCCCTCGTTCTGCGCCACGGCGCCCGGTTGGCCGGGGTTGGGACGATCATTGGTGTTGGTGCAGCGCTGCTCGTGGCGCGCTTGCTCACGCGCGTTCTGTACGGCGTGGAGCCCTTCGATGTGTTGACCTACGGCACTGTCATCGCGGCGCTCGTGATCACCGCCCTACTGGCCGCATCTGCGCCCGCCCGGCGCGCGCTCGCGGTCGAGCCGCAAGCCGCGCTGCGGGAGTAAGCGGTCCCGCCTCCATTACCCTTTGTCTCCCAATAACAATACTCATAATTGAGAATGAGTCTCAATCTCTATTACGCTCGCAACGCCGCCCAACAATCTTGGCCTGCGTCGCCACAAACCCATCGAAAAACCACTCAGGAAGGCGGGTTGGCATATGCAAAGCAGGATCGCAGGCGAGTGCGGGCTGGTCATGCGGGCCATCGCAGTGGTTGTTGGCCTGGTGCTGGCGAGTGCATTGGCCGGGCCGAGCGCCGTTGCGCAGCAGCGCAGGGCAGAGCAGGTCCATTCGTTCGATATCCCGGCGGGAGCGCTGGGCGAGGCACTGGCGAAGTTCAGTGCGTTGACCGGTTTGACGGTGGCCGGTGATGTGGAAGCACTGGCCGGCTCCACGACATCGCGAGCGCTGAGCGGGCGCTACACGGCAGAAGAGGCGCTGCGCCGAATGGTGTTTGGCACGGGCATTGGTTTCACGCTGACGGGTTCGAGCACGGCGACGTTGCATCGGCAGGCGGTGGTGTTGCCAGGCATTCGCGTGGTTGCGGCGCAAAGCCGCGGCTACCGCACGGAGGCCACGCGCACGGGGACCAAAACGGAAACCGCGCTGCGCGATATACCGCAGTCGCTCTCCATCATGACCAAACAGTCGATTGCGGATCAGAAGATGTCGGGCCTGGCGGATCTGGTCCGCTACGTCCCGGGCGTGACCATGGGCCAGGGTGAAGGCAACCGCGACCAGCCGACCATCCGCGGCACCTCGAGCACGGCGGATTTCTTTGTCGATGGCGTACGTGACGATACGGAGTACTTCCGCGACCTGTACAACGTGGAGCGGGTCGAGATTCCCAAGGGCTCGAATGCGCTGATGTTTGGTCGGGCCGCGGGTGGCGGCCTGATCAACCGCGTGACCAAGCAGGCCAGCTGGTCAGCGGTGCAGGAGCTGATGCTGCAGGGCGGCGCGCACAGCAACCGGCGCGCCGAGCTCGATGTGGGGCGCGGGCTGAGTGATGCCGTGGCAGGTCGCGTGATTGGCATGTACGAGAACTCGGAAAGTTATCGGCAAGGCTACAACGAAGAGCGTTGGGGTGTCACGCCCACGGCCACGCTCACACTGGGCGCGTCCACGGTGGTGCGCGCATCGTACGAGTTGTTCAAGGACGATCGCACGGCGGACCGCGGCGTGCCCTCATTCGACGGCGGTCCACTGAACACGGCGCGCTCCACGTTCTTCGGTGATCCGTCCGTGAGTTTTGCACACGCGCGCGTGCACTCGCTCAACGGCACGGTCGAACATCAGACTTCGTTCGGACTGCAGATCCGCAATCACACCCGTTTGGGTGATTACGAGAAGATGTATCAGAACGTGTTTCCCGGCGCCGTGAACGCGGCGGGCACGGAAGTCAGCATCAATGCCTACAACAACCGCACGTTGCGCCAGAATCTGTTCACTCAGACGGATGTCACCGCGGCGCTCCGTACGGGGCCCATTCGTCACGTTTTGCTGGCCGGTGCAGAAGTTGGACGGCAGCGGTCGGAATCGTTCCGCAATACGGGCTTCTTCAACAACACGTCGACATCAGTGAGCGTGCCGGTGAATGCGCCCAGCACGCAGGGCACCCCGGTCACGTTCCGCCAGAGTGCCACCGATGCTGATGCACACACCAGTGCGACGGTCCTGAGCGGTTATGTTCAGGACCAGATCGAGTTCGCGCCGCCGCTGCTCGTGGTAGCCGGAATTCGACTGGACAATTTCGATCTCGAGTACCACAACAACCGCAATGGGACGGACCTCGAGCGCAGGGATCGCATGGTATCGCCGCGGCTGGGGCTGATCGTGAAGCCGGTTGCGCCCGTCTCGCTGTACGGCAGCTACAGCGTGTCGCATCTGCCCGGCTCGGGCAATCAGTTCACCGCGCTGACCGTAACCACACAGACGCTGGAGCCGGAGCAGTTCACGACCTACGAGGCGGGCGCCAAGTGGGATCCATCGCCGGATCTGTCCCTGACGGCTGCCGTCTACCAGCTGGACCGCACCAACACGTCGGCGCCCGATCCGACCGACCCGACGCGCACGGTTCAGACCGGATCCCAGCGCAGCAAGGGGCTCGAGCTTTCCGCGGCCGGCCGTCTGTTGCGCAACTGGCAGACGCTGCTCGGCTACAACTATCAGAACGTGGAGATCACCAGCCGCACGGCCAACGCCCAGCCCGGCCAGCAACCGGCGCTCACGCCCAAACACACGCTCTCGCTCTGGCATCGCTATGACCTGACTCCGCGCCTGGGCGTGGGTCTCGGCCTCGTGCACCAGGACGCGATGTTCGCTGCCATCGACAACGCGGTGACGCTGCCTTCCTTCACCCGAGCGGATGGCGCCCTGTTTTTCCGCTTGAACGAGCCGGTCAGGGCCCAGCTCAACGTGCAGAACATCTTCGATGAAAAATATTTCGCCAGCGCGCACAGTAACAACAACATCACGCCCGGCGCGCCCAGGAGTCTCATCGCAGGCGTGACCATCACGTATTAGGCGGGCGTGTTCATGATCCGGCGGGGCGTCACGCTCCGCCGGTCATGCATGGCATTAAACCGGGCCGCAAACGGCCGCTCACGGGTGACCGCGACCACCCAGTGATGCGACGCCACGTACGTACGGACTGGACTCAGCGTCGCTGCCGCGCCCAACCGTGATCCCGATCCTCCTGCCCCGCCTCCCCTTGCGACTGGCCCATCATTGTCATAGCTCAACGTAATTACGCGTTGCGTTCAATATGTCGGCGACGCAGCCGCGGCACGACGCCATCTGCACATCACCCATTTTAACGAATCGTAAATCTGCTATTTGCTGTGAACGTTCGTGATACATCTCTAGCACGGAGGTTTGGGCATGAAACGGTTTGTGTTCCCGGCGGTCGCAGTCCTGGCGGCCGTCACGAGCGCGCCGGGAGGCGCACAATCAAACCAGGCGTCGGGCGCAGACGCCAGGGCGGTTTCCTCGCCGCCCGCTGTGGTAGGCACGATCGTGGGCACGGTGACGGAGGCCGGAACCACGCGGCCGTTGGCCTCGGTGCAGATGTCGATCGAAGGCAGGAACCTGGGCGCATTGAGCGATGCGCAGGGGCGCTACACAATTCAGAACGTGCCGGCCGGCGAGGTGCGCCTGGTCGCAACCCGGATCGGGTACGCGCAGGCGGCGCGTACGGTTACCGTGCGTGACGGTGCCACGGCTACGGCCGACGTGCAGATGACGGAAACGGCCGTGTTGCTGGATGAAGTCGTGGTAACCGGTACGGCGGGCGGTACACAGCGGCGCGCCATCGGCAACGTGGTGGCCACGGTCAGCGCGGACGCAGTCATGGCCAGGTCGCCCGTAGGCAGCGTGGATCAGTTGTTAGCACAGCGGACGCCCGGACTCATGATGCTGCCGGGCACCGGACAGGTGGGGACGGGCTCAGCCATTCGCATCCGCGGCAACAGCAGTCTCTCGCTGGGCAACGAGCCTATCATCTACATCGACGGCGTGCGTATGGACAGCAACACGGGCCGCGGCCCCGGGCAGCGCGGTGGCGCCAACGTGAGCCGGCTAAACGACATCAACCCTGCGGACATTCAGAGCGTCGAGATCATCAAGGGGCCGGCGGCTGCCACGCTGTACGGCACGGAAGCCTCCAATGGTGTGATTCAGATCATCACCAAGCGCGGTGTCTCGGGCGCGCCCCAGTTCGATGTGAGCGCTCGAGTCGGCACCAATTGGTTGTGGAATCCGGCCGGCCGCACGGGCATGCGCTGGTGCCGCATCACGGAACCCGCTTGCACGGGCCGGACCTCGAACAGTCCCGAGGGCCTGCTCTTTGGCTTCAATGCCTACGAAGAGGAAGCGAAGAACGGGACCGGTCCGATTTTCGGGTACGGCACGCTACAGAACTATACGGTGAGCATGCGCGGTGGCACGGATGCGGTGCGTTACTTCGCGTCGGCATCGCGCGATGATGATATGGGCGTCGTCGACTGGAACTGGGACAAGCGCATGGCGCTGCGCGCCAACATGGAAATGCTGCTGTCCAACGCCGTGACGGTCGGCGTGAACACCTCCTACATCAGAGGCGAGACCCGACTGGCTCAGGGTTCCATTGAAACAGATCCGTTCAGCAACCTGATCTGGTCCAATCCGCGCAACCTGGGCACGCCCACACGCGGCTTTTTGAGCGCGCCGCCCGAGGAATGGTCAGAGGTGGAGGGTCGTGCCGACAACGATCGCACCACGACCAGCGTGGAGATTCGCTACCAGCCCGTGAGCTGGTTCAAGAATCGTCTGGTTGCCGGCATCGACCTGAACAACGAGAGCAACTGGACGCTGTTCCCCCAGCAGCCCGAGGGCGCAAGCCATTTCTTTGGTCAGAATGGTCTGGGCAACAAGCAGGTCAGTCGCGGTAATCGCAGGTTCGTGACGGTAGACTATTCGGGCAGCGCGGAGATGAACTGGCGCGAGTTCTCGCTGCAGCCCTCGGTTGGATTCCAGTTCTACAAGAGCGAATCCAACTTCATCAACTCGTCCGGCCAGAATTTCCCGGCCGTGCCGGTTACGACCGTGTCGGGCGGCTCGATTCGCGATGGTGGCGAGACGTTCGTGGAGAATGCAACGGTCGGCGTATACGTGCAGCAGCAAGTGGGTTGGCGCAATCGCGTTTTCGTGACCGGTGCTGTGCGCGGCGACGATAACAGCGCATTCGGTGCGGAGTATGACGCGGCCATCTACCCGAAGCTCAGCGCCACCTGGGTGCTGCACGAGGAGCCGTTCTTCACGTTCGACTTCATCGATCAGCTGCGGCTTAGGACCGCGTGGGGTGTGGCCGGTCAACAGCCCGGCACGTTCGACGCGTCGCGTCTCTACAGTCCGCAAATCGGCTACCGCGATCAGCCTTCGCTGGTGCCCGGTCAGTATGGCAATCCGCAATTGAAGCCGGAGCGCAGCAAGGAGCTCGAGCTCGGCTTCGATGCCACACTGCTGAAGGGTCGGCTGGACCTGGTGTACACGCGTTACCAGCGCAATGTGGTGGACGCGATCGTGAACAAACCGCTGGCACCCTCTTCGGGATTCACCGGCTCACAAATCGTGAACATCGGCGAGCTGAAGGCCTGGGGCAACGAAGTGGGCGTGATTGCGCGGCTCATGCAGAGCGACCGCTTCGGCTGGGAGGTCGATGCCCAGTACGCGACCATGAGAAATGAAATCGTAGACCTGGGTGGACTGGCCTTCATCAGCGGTAACGGCCAGTCCCAGCATCGCGAAGGTTACTCGATTGGTGACTTCTTCATGCGCCGTATCCGGTCTGCTGAAATCAATGCGCAGGGACAGGTGCTCTCATCGCTGTGCGACGGCGGTACCGGACCGGACCGTATCAATCCGGGCGGTGAGCTCGTGCCGTGCGCACAGGCACCGCGCGTGTGGTGGGGCCGTACGCAGCCCACCTGGACCATTGGTCTGGGCAACACGTTCACGTTGTTCAACAACGTTCGCTTGTACGCTCGCGTGGAAGGCAATGGCGGCCATTTGCAGGCCAACACCGAAATCCGCGCCACGCACAACCAGGTCACTTCAAAGGCTGTGCTGCTCGGTAACGACCCCATTCTGCAGGCCACTCGCGTGCTCGAAAACGATGCCACCGGCACGTACAGGGCCGGCTTCATTCGTCTCCGTGAAATCACGAGCTCCTACGATCTGCCCGCCTTCCTGACGCACCGCATTGGCGCCAAGTCGGGCGCCCTTTCCATCGGTATGCGCAACGTGGCCATGTTGTGGACCGCGGAGCATGGCTGGGACACGCCGCGCGATGGCTCGGTACACGTGTCGGTGGCCGGTCGCACCATGATCACTTGGGATCCGGAAGTCCGAGCCACGGGCCAGGCCTCAACCGGATACCAGACCGTTCTGCCGCCCACGGCCAGTGTTACCATGAGCCTCCGTCTGAGCTTCTAAAGGAGATGAACATGATCAGGATCATGAAATCAGCGCGGACGCTCACCATCATGGTGGCGTTCTGCCCGCTGCTCGCGGCCACGGCCTGCGACAGCTTGCTCGAAGTCGAGCTGCCCGGAACCGTTCCAGCCACATCACTCGACAACCCGGCCTTGGCGCGCACGCTGGTCAACAGTGCGCTCGGCCGCTTCGAGTGCGCCTACACCAGTTACGTCATTACCACGGGCGTGCTGTCCAATGAGTTCATCAATGCATCGACCTGGCTCAACCTCAACACCTGGGGCTGGAAAGGCCTCGAGCTGCACACCATCGCTGGCGGCTGCCCCGGCGGCCGCGACGACACTGGCATCGGCGCCTACACGCCGCTGCAGCAGGCGCGCTATCTGGCGGAAGAGGGTGCGCGCCGTATCGAGGGCTTCCAGGACAATGAAGTCCCTAACAAGAGTGAGATGCTGGCGCAGCTGTACGCCTACGCGGGCTTCGCAACCGTGCTGCTGGGCGAGGGCTATTGTGAGATGGCGCTCGACCTGGGTCCGCTCATGCCACTGCCTGAGGTGTTTGCGCGGGCCGAGCAGCGTTTCACCACGGCCATCACGCACGCACAGGCTGCCCGCAATACCAATCTCGAGCTGCTGGCCACAGCCGGCCGGGCGCGCGCACGACTGGACAAGAAAGACCTGGCCAACGCAGCGGTGGACGCGGAGAAGATTCCCGACACGTTCACGTACAATGCCGAGTACTCGACCGTAAACGGCATCCGCGAGAATCGGGTGTTCAATCTCAACCGCCGCAACCGCTATCTGTCAGTGGAACCGACCGCGTATGCCAACCTGCAGGTGGGCGCTGTCGCTGATAGACGTGTGAACACCACGGACTCCGGCCTGCGCGGCCACGATGACCAGACCCGGCACTTTTTCCAGAACAAGTACAACACAGCGGCAGCACCGATCCCGATGGCCTCGTGGTTCGAGGCACAGCTGATACTGGCGGAAGCACGGCCGTCGGAAGCGGTAGCCGCTATCAACCGAATTCGCGCCAAGCAGAGCTTGCCCGCAGTCACGCCCGGCGGAGACGTGCTGGCCATGGTGATCGAAGAACGGCGGCGGCAGCTGTTTGCTGAGGGACACCGCCTGAACGACATGCTGCGTCACCGCATTGCGTTCCCGACCGGATTCAACCACAAGGGCCAGGCCTGGGGCCCCATCACCTGCATGCCACTGCCCGATCAGGAGAAGTTGAACAATCCGAACCTGCAGTAGCTGCGCGTGATTGAGGTTGAGAATGGGTGCCGCGGTTTCCCCCGCGGCGCCCATTTTCTTGCGCACGCGCACAGCTGCGTTCGTGGTGGTGCAACCTTCATCTCAGGGTGGATGTGGAGATGCAATGGGGCGATCAGGGGATGCTTCATGTACCTGCGCCACAATCGGAGCCAGAATCTGTTTACTCAATCTTTGATTTGTTATACCAGAATCGTCGTTCAAATCTCTTTGAAACAGGTAGACGATTACCGGACACCAGGCCTGGTCGCACATCAAGCGCGACCAGGCCGTACTCTCGTCAGCTCGGTGCTACGCGGCCATCACGGGCCAACAGTTCTTGTGGGCGTAACGACCGCCTCAGTGCCGAGCATGGAGTTGTACACGAGGCTCGTGCCGATCCCGAGCTGGCCCATGTAGTTCGTGCCCCAGCACCAGATCTCGCCCCCATTGTCTAGTGCACACGTGTGCCGGAGGCCGGCGGAGATCTTCCTCCAGGCCGGCGTGTTCGGACCATTGGTCACCTGGAGTGGTGCGCTCGAGCCGGCGCTCGGGCCCGTGCCGATGCCCAGCTCGCCGTTCAAATTGCTGCCCCAGCAGTAGGCGATTGTGCCAGCCAGTCCGCAGCTGTGACTGCTCCCGGCCGCCACGGAATTGAGCGGCGACGGCGTGTTTACCGGAGTGCGACCGCTGATGGGTGTGCCGTTGCCGAGTTTGCCGTTGCTGCTGTTGCCCCAGCACCAGGTCGTTGCCGACTCGTCGATTGCGCACACGTGTTCCGCGGTTGAGCCCTGTCCCAGGAAGGTGTGGCGCAGCGATATCGAACGCGGATTGGTCGCTCGGTCGCACCACACCCCGATCGAATTCATACGGCAGGAGAATCCGAAGGAAACGGAGGTTGCGCTGGCCCCAGGTCCTCCGGGCTGCGACCCCCATCCGTGCCAGCCGAGCACCGGCTGCGAGCCATAGCCATCACCCCAGCAGTACTCATCGCCGGTCGTTGCAATGGCGCACGTCAGTCCCCTTCCGGCGGAAATGCTTCTGAAGGCGAGCGCCGTCGATGTGCCGGCCGGTGGACTCACTGCGACCGGAGCATTCTGCCAGGGAGTGGTAGTGGGAATGCCGATCTGTCCCAGCGCGTTGTTGCCCCAGCAATATGCGGCGCCGCTGACCATCTGCAGAGCACACACGTGGTTGTTGCCCACGGACACCGAGGAGAAGCGCATTGTGGCAGCAGCGACAGCCATGGGCCGGACGCTGCAGCGCACGTTGCTCGCCGCGGCATCGGTGCAGCGGTCGGGCGGCGTCGTGTTGCTGATACCGAGCATGAGGCTTGCGTTGCTGCCCCAGCAGAACAGCTCGCCAAACAGACGCAGGCCGCACGAGACTCCGTTGCCCGCGGAGACATCCACGTATCCGTTCGCGATGGTCGGAATCAGGATAATCCCGGTGAACATTTCGAACGTGACACGTAGCTTGTTGACGCGGAGTTCCTCCCTGTGATGGGCGAGCCAGTACAGCTCGTCCTGCTCAGTAGGCGGCCGGCGCGGATCGAAATTGAAGCGGCCGCCCGTTGGGTCTTCCATCGACCAGTGCAGGCGTGCCGGGTCCAGCGCGATACGCCGCCCGCGGTCCAGGCCGTAAGCACGCAGGCCCACGGACTGGCCGGCGGCAATTTCCTTGCGGTCCGCTTCGATCACGATCTGCAGGTTCGAGAACGTGCGCTCCTCGCCGACCACGTCGAAGCGCAGGTCCGCGCCTTCACCTTTGCCGACTGGAAAGAGATCGACGTCCAGCTGCGCATTGGCGCCCGGCTCGACGTGTCCGATAACCGACTTGCCCTGGAAGGTCTACTGGCCGTAACGGTCATAGCCACGCACCGCGAGTTCGTATTCCCTGCCTTCGGGAAGGCTGAGCGGGAACGTCGATTCGCCCGCGCTCAGGGGGATCTGGTAGTGCAGCGGCGTTTCCAGCCCGCCCATTCGCACTTCGATACCGACCAGGGCAATGTCGGGGTTGGTGACAACTGTGCGGGGCTTCTCGAGCCCGCCTTCGTAGCGGCTGGGACGGAGATCGCGCGGCGCGGCGGGATCGGATCCATCGACGCAGCCAAGGAGTGACAACGCCAGCAGGTTAGCAGCGGTAGTGCGAGTGATCGTGCGCATGAGGCGCTCCAGTTGAGGTTCGGCGCCTATGCTAAAGACGCGTCCTCACGACCTCCTCACGACCAACCTCACAGTTGCATCACCGACGGCGGGAGTTGTTGTCGCGCCCGGATTTGAGTTCGTTCAGCCGGGCCCGGGCGTGCTGCACGGCAATGAGATCGGAATCGACGGAGGGCCACTGCGCGAGTAGCCGCCCGTAGGCCGCGGCAGCGCGGGCCGTGTCGCCGCTGGCCTCGTAAAGCTGGCCGACGTTCCAGAACGCCAGCAACCCTGCCGGCTGGGGCTCCCAACCAAACCACCGGGCGGGCTTACCGGCAATGGATTCGTACAGGCGAATCGCGCCGCCCAGATCCCCGGCATGGGCAAGTGCGCGTGCCAACGATTCCGTTACCAGTGCGCTCGAATCGATGGCCATGGCTCGCTGCAACGAGCGCACAGCGCTGTCGGCCAGTTGCCTGGCTAACGCAACTTCTCCGGTGAGCGCCAGCAGGTTTGCGCGGTCAGTAGGGTTCGCGGGTTTGGCTCGTTTGCCCAGCGTGTCAAGCACCTCCTGCGCCCGGGCCAGCTGACCATCGCGAGCCAGTGCCGTGCCCACGTACCAGAGGAACGGCGGAGCGATGTAAACAGTCCGGAAAAGCTCGAAAGCGCTCCGGATCTGAGCGCTGGCCGAGTCGCGCCAGGCGCCTCCTTTGGCCTGGGCGGCCGCCGCGAACAGGAGCCGGTTGCGGCCTTCGCTCAGCTGACCGTCCGGTATCTGCATCAGCAGCGTGGCCTGGCGGAAATGCGCTATGGCACTGTCGTAGTGTCCCTGAAACATCTCCAGCCAGGCAAGGGATCGTTCACCGCTCGCCCGCTGTCCCGCGTTCCCGCGCAACATGCTGTCGAACACGGCGCGCGCATCGGCCAGTCGCCCGGCCAGCACCAGCACACTCCCGTATTCGTGATTCATGTTGCTGATCCGGAACATCGCGGGCCGCAGCGCAAACGCTCGCGTGTAGGCGCGCACCGACTCTTCGTAATCGGACGTCCCCTTTAGCGCGGAGGCCAGATTGATGTAGTCAGCGGCATTGGTCGAGTCACGCTCGATCTGCCTGCGCAGCGCTGCAATCGCATCGGCCGACCGGCCCAGGCGCATGTACTCATATCCGATTTGGCCCCAGGCAGCAGGATCATCCGGATATTCCGCCAGCAGCGTGCGCCGCAGAGCGATGGACTGGTCGCGATTGCCGCGCCACGCTTCGCTGGCGGCCCGGATCTGCAGCTGCTCGCGCGTGGTGAGGCGGTCGAGCAGGGACAGAGCGCGGTCGAAGTGAGCATCACCCACCGGCCTGTTATTGCCCACATAGGCAGCCGTGCCCAGCTCCGCATACGCCAGCGCGAAGCTGCTGTCGAGCCCTAGGCCGCATGCCACAACTCGAGGGCGGCCTCTCGCTCGCCGGCCCGCCAGGCGGCCCCGCCGTCAGGGTACTTGCGCAACGCTTCCAGCGAATTGGTCGTAGCCCTGGGCAGTGGCACGTCGTGCTTTGCGATGGCCTCGGCCGATTCGCCAATCGCTTTGCGCAGCGATCGCACCAGCTCATCGATCGAGGCCAGCACATCGGCGCGTCGCTGCGCGTGCCGCGCATCAGTGGCCAGCAGATCGCCGGTGCGCGCGTCGATGACACGCAGGCTGATCATGTACGCGCTGTCCACGACGTGAATCGCACTCGTGACTACCGCCCGAATGCCTTCGCGGCGCGCCACTTCGCGGGCGCGCGT
The DNA here is from genome assembly GCA_050732575.1 of Longimicrobiales bacterium. Taxonomy (GTDB): domain Bacteria; phylum Gemmatimonadota; class Gemmatimonadetes; order Longimicrobiales; family RSA9; genus JBBDWZ01. The sequence continues at coordinate 946 of JBOHRF010000024.1, read as the reverse complement.
CTCAGCGAGTTCACCCCGATCCGCTTCACCCGCACCCACGCGGGAAAGCACCTGCTGTATGCGCGCGCGCGGATACACATTCACGTAGCGGGACTGCTGAAGTCCGACCAGCAGCGCCGCGTCCAGTGTGCGGTTGAATACGGAATCACCCGTCGCGTTATCGAAGTCGGCCAGAATGATCCAGGCCCGTTGCTCCACCGGCGTGTTCGGACGCAGCAAGGGCACGAGCGAAAGACCAGCTACCAGTGCGAGCGCGCCGGCCGTCGCCACCAGCGGGCGCTCGCGCACCCGGCGCTGCAGCCACCTGATGCGGCCTGTCACGGGTTGGAAAGCGCTGCTGCGCCGCAGCGCACGCGCGAACTCCGTCACGTCGGCAAACCGCGCTGCCGGATCGCGTGACAGAGCGCGTCTGATCGCCTGGTCTACGGGCGCCGGAACATCCGGATGGAGCGCACGAATCGAAGGCGGATCCGCCGTGAGCCGCTGGGCCATCAATTCCTGCATACTGGGCGCGCTGTAGGCTGGTTCACCCGCCAGCAGCTCGTAGAGCAGATAGGCCAGACTGTATTGATCGCTGCGCGCGTCGGCCTGGCCGCCACTGACCTGCTCCGGGCTGAGATACGCGAATGTGCCTACCACTGTCCCGGGAATTGTCTGCTGGCGCCGACCCGTATCCTGACCCAGTGCGCGCGCGAGACCGAAATCCGCGACGACGGCATGCCCGCTCGCGATCAGCACGTTTTCCGGTTTGATGTCACGATGGACGATCCCGCGTGCGTGTGCGTAGGCCAGTGCGTCGGCGATCTCGGTCACCAGGCGCACGGCCTCGTCCGGCGCAATGCGGCCCTCGCGCTCGAGCCGCTCGCGCAACGACTCGCCTTCCACGAACGGCATCACAAAAAAGAGCGTGCCGCCTGTTTCACCCGAATCGTGCACGGGCAGGATG
>JBOHRF010000023.1:0-33783 GCA_050732575.1 Longimicrobiales bacterium | reverse complement strand
CTAGAACGCGATCCGGAGCCCCGCGCTCAGCGCCAACGTGTGCAGGTCGTTGGTCTTGGCTTCCAGCGAGCCCAGGCTACCGAAGTCGGCCTTGCCGTAATGGTCCTTAGCCAACAGTCGAATGGCCATGCTCGAACTGATCGGGATGTCGGCGCCCAGGCCACCCGAGACCATGAAGTCGGTGGCATCGGCCGTGATGCCCAGCACCCCCAGCCGACGGTGCAATGCGCCGCCGCCCAGATGCGCGAACGGTACAAATCGGCCGGCGCCGAAGCTGGGTGCGCGCAGTTCAACGGATGCATCGAATACCCAGGTATCGCTATCGCCGATCGACACACCACCCAGAATCGGCGCACCTACTTCCAGGTCACCGCTCGAGTAGCCGATGGTGCCGATCAGTGATGCATTGGGCGCCAGCGGCAAGCTGGCCTGTGCACCGAACAGCGGCGCGTTCACCGAGCCTACTCTCGTGTTGAGCGGCCCTTCAATGAAACTTTGACTGACCAGGTATCCCGCAAAGGGCGAGATCGCGAACTCGCCGCGCGTGATCACGATAGGCGAGGACGGTCCGCGTTGCGCTTCCAGGGCGGGCGCGCCCACGAGTGAGGCGCCCAGTCCAGCGGCAATAACAAAAGCAGTGCGCATAGGTGTCTCCCGAGTGAAGACGTTGTGTTGACTCGGGAGGATTGGCAGGGCCTGGACCGCGTCGGCCGGATTGGACAAAAGCTCAAGTGCCAGAAACCGTTACGTCGATATTCCGGCCGCCCGTGTGGACTGGGCTGTCCCCGCCTGCGGACGTACCACCGTCCCGCGTTGGGGCCGCTGCCGGTCCTTCCAGGGCATGACCGCTCCACCGAAAATCTCATCACCGGTCCACCGAAACTTCATCACTTGGCCCACGAAATCTCATCACCGGTCCAACGAAACTATAACAAAGGGGATGGGGAGACTTGAACGGAGATGGAGGGGATAAATTTTCAATTCATTCATCCCGATCATCTCCGTTGTTTTATCCCCCCATCCCCATTCAAGTGCGTCCCAGCACCGGTGACCGGATTGTCGCCCGCTCATCGGCGCAGATTGCGCACGTCGGCTTCCAGACCATCGAGGCGCTGTACGAGGTTCGTGCGCTCGATACGCTGTTGTCGTTCCTTCACGGTGCCCAACTCTGCTGCGGGCTTGTCGAGATCACCAACAACTGCACCTGCCCCGCACCGCCCGGCTGCAGCTGTACTTCCAGGTCGTCCACGCCATCACCGATACTTCCACCTTGTCGTACGCGTCCACCTGCAGCGCCCCCGACTGCGCCACGCGTGGACCCGTCGGTATTTGCACAGTTCACGGTCTCCGGCATGCATGCATCCTCCGGCAACAAACGTCCGGGTAGAGAGCATACTCTCTGAACACCTGCCGCTCGACCCAACGGCAGGGGTTTCGAATGATTCCGGTTATCGCTAGTGCACGGCAGGTTGGCAGGGTATTGTACGCGGGCGCACGGGCGGGCGCGTGGCGCCTTCGGCGCACGGGCGCCTGTCGGTTGGACGCTACACCATTCCGTCGCGCAAGGCGCTGCGGTATTTCTTGCGGCGCTGCCTTCGTCTGTTACACGTTCTCGTTCACGCTCTCGTTTTCGTTCACGGCCGTTTTCCTTTTTTTCCCCTCTTCCGGCTTCTCTTCGCCATAACAGAATGTTGCACGACGAGCGCAGCCGAACATGAACCGACATGCTGCGGATCGCCACACTTCTCTGACAACTTGTTGACGTCTGGAGCTTGCGCGCTGCGCGCGCGCGTTTATCATCGACTCCGTTTGCCTCTCGTGCGACCGACTCGTTGCAGCCGGCCGTTTCCTGGTGACACTTCGCGCTTCGAGCCAACGCTGACCATGACTGCACGCCCGCTCGCCATGGCGGTTGTAACCAATGTTCGTTTGTACCGCGATGCGCTCGCGCAAACACTGAGTGCGAACGCCGCGCTGCAGCTGGTGGGTATGAGCACTCGCCAGGACTGGGAATTCAGTGTCATCGGTGAGTCGCGGCCGGACGTGATCCTGGCCGATGCGCAGCTGGTCTGTGAAAGTGATCTGGTCGCGCGCGTGCGTGAATTGCTGCCCGCCACACGCGTGATTGCGTTCGGTGTCGGTGAAAGTGAAGCCGATGTGATTGCCTGCGCACGCACGGGCGCGTGTGGGATCGTGTTGCGCAGAGCGGCCCGATTAGCCGGCCGATGTCGGAGACGCGCGGCCACGCGCGCGCGTCTCCATGCACCGAAACCGGCTTAGAACACGCTCGTTGCTACGGCGCCTCGGTCCGAATTGCCGATTGGATTTCGGAAGTCGCACGAGGACTCAAGCTCAGGTTCGCGAGAACCAAACTGCGGTTGCAGCTGGAGCGAATCTGGACGGCTTGACGTACGACGTTCAACTCAACTACCTCAAACCCCCTTACAATAGACGCAACTGCTTGCCACTCAGCAAGGCCGATAAGCGACTGCAGCCGATCGACTTGCGCGGCGAGAGTCCCCCCTCCACCTCCTTGACATGGCACGTGACAATTTCCCGTCTGCGGCGTCTGATGGCAACTTGATTCACCGCCACAACCCGCGCAATATGCTGCCACCACTTCGTCTTCCTCTTCATAATTGCCAATCAGCCTCACTTGAGTAGGATTCAGCTCGTTGGACGCAAGGTTACCCTGCTCGCATTGATCACTCAGGTTCTCATCAAAATAGTGGCGGAGTATATACACCGGTGTGCCGTCAGCCAGCTCCCCAACCTTCCTCCGAGTTTCGACGCACATCTTGCACTCGACACTACCAATTACGGCCACTGGGGGCCAGGAACGTCGCAAAAACTGCCCATCAAAACGCAACCGCGGCCACCCGATTCATCGAACCCTCCTTGCTAGGATCTAGAGTGTTCTGATTAACCTCAAGCGAAACGCCTCCATTCTGACGATACCCTCTTGGTCATAGAATTTGTGAATGAACGTCCCGTCATTGAGGAGCGATCCGTACCCTGGTTGAAAGTGACGGGCTATCAAGCTGCCACTTTGCACGTCAAGTACATCTATCACGGTCTGGTACTGACGCTGCAGCATGTCTTCGCTTTGAACAACTTCCGAAGTTCCCGGGTCGTACGACACCTCGACTGCGTTCCAATCAGAAACTGCAATGTGAAGGACTACCCAGAGTTGGCCTTGCCCCGGCGAGTAAATCGAAGCGACTTCAAACGGCGGAGGAAACACGAGATGTTGGGGGCGTTTCAAGACCGCCTCCGTGACGTCGACAAATCGTTTCTGTCGGCTGACCATCGCTGCGCTGTCATTGATAATGAGCCCCGTATGCCACGATGGCGGAGGGACAATGCCTATCACGCGCAAAACCCTGCCCGTTGAATCGACCTGTTCGATGCGGTAGTTATTCGTTTCTGCGATCCATAACGTACTCTGCTCCCCCACGCCGAACATTCGCGGTGTTGGTCCCGGTGGATCGGCAAGGTTTTCGCTCCCCACGCCGCGGATGTAATTGCCCTTTGCATCCGCCAGGTGTAATGCGTGGCCTGCTCGTTCCGGCGTGGGAATCCATCCGTTCATGGCCAGGATATCGGTCCCAACTACGACCAACTCCTCTCGCAATCCACGCGCTACCTCAGCTCCGCGGGCGAATCTGCCCAATCGGTCAAACACGGACAATCGGCGCCGGTCATGAACCAGGTATATGCTATCCAGGACACCAATCGCGAGTCCGGCCACCGTACGGTACTCACCTGGACCTGATCCTGTCCGGCCTAGCATTTTCACGAAACGACCAGTGCTGTCATAGATGATTACCTCATGATTCCTAAAATGCTTAGGAACAGCGTAAAAACTGCCTCGAGTATCGCGCACGACCATGGGTAGCTTTTGCAGCAGCACTGGATCCGATGCCGAGGCAATTGATGCGATCCGCTCGAGCGTTATTCGACATGGGCGACATTCCGGCGCCGAATCCTCGAAGACCGTGACCCTGAGTGCGTGATCTCGAGGCTGGCGCACGGGGCCATTGTCACACGCACTTTGACCCACTACTGCAAGCACCAGTGCGCGTGGCAGGCAGCGGCAGAAAGTCGTTCGATTCATTCAGACCGTTGCAGTCGGTTCCCTGAGTGGGCCCATGCGACAACAGTGAAATTCGGCTCATCCAACTGGCCGCATGTCAATACAGGCAACGTCATGTTACAGACATACTTGATAGAACACACGCTGGGTTCCATGATCGTGCGCGATTCCATGTGCTTTCGAAGATCGGAGTTGCCTTCTATTCGCACGTGAGCTACCTATAGACACCCGGAGCGCCTGTCCCCCCCCAAAAACTGGGACGAACGCCCCGGAAACCCTCAGCGCCCGGAGTTGTTGGTCAACCTCCAATGGACACAGTTACACCAACCGCTCGATCTTGCGAAGACACTGCAACGCAATGGCTAGGTGAGGATTGCCGGGTTCGCCTGCTGCTGGACGTGATCAATATTGTCGGCGATTGCGATCAAGCCGAGGACATCGTTCAGGATACAATTCTGAAGGTCGCGCAGTCCCGCCTTGGTGCAAGTCGCATTGGTCTTTCGTATGTACGACGTGCAGCTCGAAACCGCGCTTTGAACTGCCTGCGCGACGAGCGGCGTCGAAAGGGGCGCGGTTTACCTGATCCGCTAAGTGCGCGTACCACTGCGGAGTTCGTTGACTCGACGTTGTACGAAGAACGCCGGGACTGGCTCAGGTGTGAGCTGCGCAAGCTGCCTGCACGTTGCGCAACGGTCGCCCAAATGCACTGGATTGACGGTTTCACGTGCGCGGACGTAGCCATGAGATTGGGCTGTTCGATCAAGACTGTGGAGCATCACGTGAGTCGAGCGTTGAAGAGAGTCCGATTGGCGGCGGAAAGGGAAAGAGCCTGGATCCAGAGGGATTTAACAGGCCCCGTGGTGAAGAAAGCGTCGCCACCCGATGAAGCGTCGCCGCTCGAGCGTCGATAAACACGGGGATCGTCAGTTTTCAAAAACCGCATCACGATAATCCGAATCGGCCTGATCGGCGTTGATCAGTAGCTGCGGCGCAAGCACCGCGAACATCTCGACCATACCCACCTTGTCGGCCAGCTCGAGCAGCTTCATGCCATGAATCAGCAGCATCCGCTCGCCCTGCACCAGCGTTGCGTTCTCGATGCCGCCGTAACCGGGTACCTTGGCTCCCAGCTCCGCAGTCGATGACACCTCATGGCCGGTCCTGTCGGAGAAGCGAAGCCGCCCCAGATGGTCGAGGAACGCGTGAATGGCGTGATAGGAGTCTTTACCTTCCTTGAGCCGGTTAGCCCAGCGGATGGGAAGAATCACGACATCGGTGCCCTTGAGTGAGAATGTCGGCTACATCTGTGAAGGTGGCCACGACCGGGCGGAACGCGGTCCGCGCACCGAACTCCCTCAGCACTTCGTCCAGCCTGTGAAAACTCATTCCTGTAGCGCGCTTCAGCGGCCAGATTGGCGTATTGGGCACCGTGTGATTTCTGCAGTACAACGTCTAGCTTGACCAGGACGCTTTGACCCGATCGCCGCACCGCCTGTGTTCCGGAAATGGGAGCGCACAGGCCGCCGCGCACAGAGGAATACAGTGCGGATCGGACCGCGATCCGCTGCACGCCCACCTTCACGATCATCGATGCTGCTTTGCCGATCGGAATCACGCTCACGGCGCTCAGCGCGTCCGAACCAATACCCTTGGCGAGATATCCCACGCGGTCGCATCTTCCGTCGCCGCCGCACCCACGCTCTCGCCCAGACGCGCGATGTCGACCGCAGTGCCGATCCTGGCCGAAATCCAGCACGTGGTTGTTGGCCAGAGCGCAGCAATCCACCGCGGCTGCGCGCAATACATCGACGTTGCCCGGATGCATCCGGTAGTTGATGCCCTTGGGCAGTGAATGGTCGGATTTAGTGATGCTGTTTTCCAGGTTGATGATGCGCGCGTGCGGCCGCGCGTCGGCCTGAACATCGAGCGCCGCACCCCAGACGTAGGCGGGATCCACCGGGCGGGATATCGGCCCGCTGGCATGCTCGGCAAGATCCATCTAGTCGACCGCCGAGCGCACCATCTCCTCTTCCAGATGGGGCGCGCATGAGTACCGTTGCACCTGATCAATGCCACGACCCAGAATGACATCGCTACACAAAACGATCTCAGCCCGCCCTCGCATCTCCCATCTCCCCATCTTCCATCTCCCATCTTCCATCCTCCAACCACCCATCCCCGCGATGACCTCTTCGCCGTTAACGGTTGATTCTGCCCAATCGCTCTTCCAACCCATCGATGCGCTGCACGAGGTTCGTGCGCTCGATACGCTGTTGTCGTTCCTTCACGTTGCTCAATTCCGCTTGCAGAGTGGCAATCGTTTGATTGCGCTGATTGAGCTCGGTTTGCAAGCTGGCCAGGGTTTGCTTCATCTGCGCCAGTTCGGCCAGGTCACGGCGCACATTGGCCAGATCACTGGCCGTGACACCGCGCTCCTGCTCGGTCGTGGATTTCAGTGATGCGACTTCCGTACGCAGCGCGTTCACTCCGGCAATTTCGGTCTTGACCTCATTTACCTCAGTGCCCAGCCGTTGTACCTCGTTCTGATCGATGGTGGCCGCGGGCTTGTCTCGCACGCGTGCGTAGTATTTGACCCTGCCATTCTCCTGGTACAGGATCACGCGATCGCCCGGCTGCACACGCACCGGAAATCCCGCAACCAGACCAGCGCCTTCGCGATCCAGGCCGGGCTTGAATTCCTCCACACGATCCACGGTCACATTGCGCTGCGCCAGGTTGGCCTGCGCCGTTTGTGTATCCTGATTCACCACATCCGATTTGGGCACTGTGGATGGACCCACGGGCGACCAGTCCCACTTGTTGAAGCCATTCATGAGCATACTGGTGAGCAGTCCAGAGGCCAGCTTGCCCTCAGCGCGCGCTTCCCGCCGCAGGCCCTTGAAATCCGATTGCTGGAAGAAGTTGAATGCCTTCATGGCCATGACTGCATCGACGCGGTCTCGGCCGGCGGCGGGTTCGACCACCGGCTCCAGCTCGAGCGTCACGGTAATGCGCGGGTCTTTCACATTCTCGGCTGCCCGGTCCTGCGTGCTCAGCACCAGTGCTTCATCACGAAACACGCGATAAAACACATCGGGCAGCAGATCCGGCTTAAAATCACCGAAGTATTCGTCTGTGAAGCGGATGCGAAAATGGCCCGCCCCATCGGTCACCACGGAGCCCAGCATGTCGTGGAAGCGCGTATCCCGATCCCACGCTTCCACCCGCACATTGGGCACGCCCCGGTCTGTGCCCTTCTCTACCACGGTACCCAGGATTTCGAAATCAGCCATGATAACTCTCTCTTTTCTTAGCCCGGCGCAGCCGGCACCAAACAAGAATGACAAATGGAAGGGGCATCGACCCAAACGCGCGGGCTGCGCTGGCGAGCAGAACTTGCCCGATCCCTTCCAGCCCTCCCCCTTCCCCTGATCCTCAACCCTTTCTTTGAGACTAAAACACCCAACAACAGAACTTGCCGAACAGTTTCTTGAGCACCGGCAGGATGGGCACAGTGGATAACCAGTATCCGTACGTGTTGAACGACTTCACGTACCTGCGCCTGGTGAAGTTGCAGACCTTGTAAACTTGCCGGCTCTTGATTTCGACCGCGCCCAGGATGACTCGCTCGTCCGGTCCGCAGGTCGGGCACTTGATCAGGAACTGATCGCAGAACTTGTCCTTCAGGTAGAAGAGCAAGTGTTTGAGCAGGTCGCTGAACGCATCCAGAATGGCCTCGCGATAAACGCGCAGTGTGGTGGGTGGATCGCTCGTGTATGCGGGCAGCGGCGCACCGGTCAGCACCACGGCCGAATCGATGATATTGAGCGTGGAGCTGGCGGCATTGAGGGCAATGACATGGCGTCCATCGCTGGCCGTGGCGATGTCGGTCGGAATGATTTGCAAGGGCACGCGGAAGTTGACCACGGGCGCTGCATTGCTCAATTGAAAACGTCGGGCCAGGTACCGATCGGCAACGGTCACCAGCAGCGCGTTGTTGGCGGCCACAGCGGCCAACCGGTTGCCGGAACTCACTTGCAGATCCGCGGGCGGGAAAAGCGCTGCCCCGGTTGCGGCATTGAACGACCACAAGGTCTTGGTCTGACCGGGCGCCGGATTGCCCGTGGCCCAGAGAGTAGTCCCTTCCACCAGCACATCGTTCTCACGATCCGGGCCGGCCACACTGAACAGGATGATGGGTCCCGCGGGTGCATTGAGATCGATGCGCCGCAGGCGCGTGAAGTTTGGGGTTATGGTGCCGACGGCTACGCCCGCGTTCTCGGCGGCAAATGCGAACTGGCCATTGGCCGAGATGTGCAGCATGCCGGTGGCATTGAAGGATGGCACGGCCAGACCGGGCACTACGCTGATGGCGTTGGGGTCGAAGTCGTACAGCCCGTGCCCATGGGCCAGGGCCAGCAACCGACCCGGCTTGAGCGCACTCACGGCCAGGGCCGTGAACTCGAAATCGCAGACATTGGTGGTCTGCGCGTCCCACGTGTGTGTACCGCCGGCGGCAATGGTGGCGCGCGCAAACACCGAGTCGCGCGGCGCCGCACCTTGCAGGATGGCCACGGCGTGCAGCGTGTTGCCATCGGTGGACACGACCACGTCCTTGACATCGAGTTGCACATTGGCCGGGAACGTCAGGTCAGCAATCATCTCGCCGGTCGTGATGTTGAACACACTGATGCGGTTGCCCATGCCGCAGGTGTAAGCGAAAGGCCGCGTCGGGTGCAGTTTCACGCGATCGTGGAAGCGCAGCAGCCCAAACGCCGTGCGAATGCCATGCGGCTCAGCATACGGGTAGGCGGGAAACGGCGCGTCACCATCGAACATGGCGCAGAACGTCTCGCTGCGGATCATCTCGCGCAGCCGATTGAAGAAGTCCTCCAGCAGATCGTGCTCGGCGCGGGACAGAAAGACGTAGCGGCCGCTGGTTGGATTGATCAGCTGGATCAACAGGTTCAGCAGCGCAGTGAATCGACGATTGCGAACTGGAACCGGCACGCCTGACAAGGCAATCGGGAACAGCTCGGCCTTGATGAAATCGAGCAGGCTCTTGATGGCGTTGTCGAAGTAGTCCTTGAGCAGTGTGCCTTCCAGCACCTCATCCCAGAACGTTTGCGATTGGTAGGGCTCGATGCTGAGCACCGGATCGCCCGTCACGGGATGGCGGGCCAGTGCCATCAGCACCTGTCCGGAGCCCGCGTTGTCCAGCAGGTTCTGCGTGACGGCATTGCCCAATACATCGAAGGGCAGTCCGGGTGCATTGACGTTCACGCCATAGCCATCGCAGTCCAGCGCGTAGCCCGCCTGCACGCGCACGCGCGCGCGATCGGGCTGGCACACCACTTTGAGGCCGCAGACTACACCTGCGCCGTGCAGCATTCTGTGGTGCAAACGCAGATCATCAGCGCTGATGGTCTGGCATAGCACATCCAGTGCTTCCTGCACGGTAGTCGAACCGTTGAGCCCGCACACCGCGTCATCGTAGGAAACGTCCGCTGCGGCAATGGCCGTGAGCGAGGGAAACAGCAGCCGGCAATCGGGCGGGTCGGCCGGAATGAAGTTCAGGCCATCGAAGTTGAGTACGGCCAGGGGTGCATAGTGGTGCTCGATGCCGTGCGGCTCTTCCGGCAGCGGATCCAGGGTCACGGGATCGATCGGCCAGTCCAGTGTACCGGTGGCACTGCTGAGCGCGGTCCGCGCGGCAATCAGCCAGTAATCGCCGTCTCGATACATGCCATCGCCCAGCACGACTTCCACACCGTCTTCGAGCACGATGCCCAGTTCGGTATTGGCGGGCGCCAGCAATGCGGCCGCCACACCGTTTGCGGTGGCGCCCGCACCGCGCTGATCCCACCGGCGCAGCTTGGGTTTGCGATTCAATGGCACGGCTGTAAACGCGCCCGTAATCGAGATGCGCCGCGTGTCCGGGTTGATGGTGCCCAGCTCGACCAGCTGGCCGCGCGTGCGCAACAGCTCGGAATGCTCATCCACGATTTCGGCCCACTGCCCGGGCGCAAAACCCAGGATCTCATCGGGACCCAGATCATCGACGAATACGCCAGTCGCATCGAATTGCGAGATACTGGCCTGCACCGTGCCATTGTCGCGCGACCACTTGAAGCGCGCATCGGCCAGGGTCTCACCGCCGTGATGTACTTCCACGCGGTAGAGCTGATTTTCGAGGCCGCGAAAACCAACACCGGGCGGCAGCTCACACGGATCGGGGTTCGACGCCGTGGGTCCCAGGCGCGCCGTGAGCAGGCCGCGGCTCTGCTCGAGCGCCACGCGCCAGAGCGGCACCGTGGCAGCGCACGTTGCTGTAGGATCGGCCGCGCCCAGGCGCATCAGCCGCACCTGCCACACCGTGCGCAGGCGCGATGCGGTATCGGGTCCGCCCAGTGCAGGCTCGCGGATGGCCGGATCATCCAGCGCCGTGACATGGCGCTGCCAGACATCGAGGTACGCCACGTACAGGCCGATGCCTTCGGGCGGCGGCACGGTGGCGGCGGGAAAGTCAGGCTGATTCGAGTAGAGCGTGCCGGCATCGTTCACACACAGGATGCCATCGACCCAATAACGGCCTGCGCCCATCAAGAGATCGGCGGCGGCGGGTGTAATGTCGAACCCGGCCGTAGCCTTGGGTGCCCCCGTGGCGCCGATCGCTTCACTGGCCAGCTGCTCGACGCGTGTGTTGCCGATGGCACCGGCTTCGTTCCAGTCGGCATCGCTCACCACGCGACCCTGTTGCTGGAGCACGGCCGTGTACCGTTTGTTGCGGTCGTGTGTGAGCCGGCTGAAATCGCCCTTCATGACGATACCTCCGAGACCCGAACCGTCAGGTCCGGTAGAAAAAGCCCGCCTCCAGTCCTACGCGCAGATGCTCGCGCAGACGGAGACGCAAGTTGGCCTCGCGTTGAGGCTGTTTCACCCAATGGTACGCGCCCAGCTCGGCGCCATCGCTCGCGCCCGTGCGTAGCTCCAGCGCAGCGCGCTGCGCCAGCCGCGCATAATTCGCATCACCGTAATTCAAGGAAACAAACACGGGCGCCATGCGCTTGCGCGTCTCGGCTGCCAGGGTCGCATCGGTCAGCTGACTCACGGCCAGCTCGGGCTGGCAGCGAAACTTGCGCGGTGTGAGCGATGCCGTCGGTACATAGGAGAAGCGCACACAGCCCTGCTGGCGCCGCGTGATGTTCACGGGCTGCGCGAACAGCGCATCACTCGCCTCGAGCGTCAGCGCATCCGTCGTATTCAACAGTGTTGCCGCCACGATCTCGAGCTGCGCGCCCGGCGCCGCAATGGCTCCGGCCACAATGGTATGGCTCACCAGGAGCGACCAGACGCTTTCGGGCAGTGTGATGGCGCCCACAATGGCGCGCTCCAGCTGCAGCACGAGTGTGGCATTCTGGAGCTCGGGTTGAACCGAGCCGTTCACGGCTACGCCGCCACTGCTGGGCACGACCGTGCAGTGGCGCAGCTCCAGGCGGCCCAGATTGCCTACCAGCACGCGCACTTCACCTTCGATCAGAAGTCCATCCAGTATCAATTCACCCGGCAGGCGTCGCTGCGTGGATCCATCGGGCAGCACTTCATCGGGCGCGGTAGTGCCGCACATCGAGATGTCGCCGCGCACATGCGGGCGCAGACCGCTCGGTGTGAGTCCGCCGCGCGGGCGGAACGGCCCGCCCGGCCCCAGCACATCCGCGCGCGGCCAGTCAGCGGCCACCAGGGCCAAACGAGCGCCGGCCGGCACCTCAATGCGATCGGCGCCGGTCAGTGCCTCTTCGTAACTCGAGCTGTCCATGAGTGCGATCACGCCGAACGCACCCGGGTTCGCGTTGACGTGCGTCTTCCACGCCGCCAGCGCATCTGCAACTGAATCCACTATGATGGAGTGCGGCGCTGTCGATGTTGCGAGTGCGGCGGCGTCTTTGCTCACGCCCACCTGCCAGCTGACCGGGCGGCGCACCGGATCCAGCCATTGCGTCACCGAGTCGCTGCGATCATACGGGCCACCCCCCAGGTCAGCGCCAAACCCGTACGTGTAGGACACGCGCACCTGCGCAGGATTCACGGCGGCCGGAAACGCAAAACGGCCCAACACCGGATCCACGGCCACACCTATCGCGCGTGGAAGCAGCACATCATCACTGCGCCGGCGGTAATCCCGGGTGGCCGGAATCGCGGTCCAGGTGGACAAATCGCAGATGAGCACCTGGTCGTCAGGTACGCGCACGCCGGCCACTGAGATGGCAAACGGTGCCTCATCGGCAAAGAAGAAGCGCACTACATCATCGCTGTTCACGAGTGCAGCGCGGCGCGCATCCAGTTCACGCGCCAGCGCGCGGCGCGGCAGTGGATCGGGCAGGTTCAGCTCGTTGACAAAGCCCAGCGCATCGGACTCCACCCGCGGCGAGTTGAGCAACACCGTATCCAGCCCCAGCGGACTGAAGCGGAATCGGCGGTCGGGCGCCGAAGCTTCAACCCGCGGCGCTGCCGATTCGACATCGTAGGGATTCAGGCGCCACAAGACGACGCCGATGTTGGGGATGTTGTAGCGGCCGCGGCGGGAGGCAATACTGCGCACATCGAGCGTGCGTACCGTAGCATCGAAGGGTGTGCCCACCCGCTCGATCAGCGGCATGCGGCGCAGATCGGGCAGTGCCACTTGCAGCCGCACGTGATTCACGTGCTGTGTGGTACAGAGCAGTTGGAAATATTCAATGAGCCGGGCCGGCCAGCCGGTCACATCGCGCGCCAGCTGCTCGAGTATGGCCGCCGTGCCCTTGCGCCGCCGGTAGGTGATGGTGTTGGCTACCTCTGCCCTGCCTGTTGCAAAGCGCGTGAGGCTCGAGGACAGGGGCAGTGTGGGCTGGCCCACCAGGTCACCGATGTACGGTACCACCCAATCCGCGCAGGTCTCGATGAACTGATCGTCATAGAGCTGCGCGATGTTCTCTTCGATGCCCGCAATCTCTTCCGCCAGCACGGCCAACAACGCTTCCAGCGGGCCGCCACGCAGCGGATCGTAGCCGCTTTGCTGTGCATCGCGCAGTCGATATACGGCGGGCAGCAGCGTCAGCAAACGCTGGGTATCGAAGGTGCTCATGCCAGCTCCGTCAGCTCCAGGAACGATGGCTCGAGCACGCGCAGCTCGGCACCCACCAGGTCACCCGCTACTACGCGCGGACCTTGCGCAATGAGGCGCGGCACGACACCAGCCAGGTTGGCGTGATTGAGGCGCGTCACATTGGCGGCCACAACGCCCAGCACTGACTGTGCGGCTGCCAGCACGGCATCGATGGTGACGGATTGGGCAAGATTGCGCGCGTCAAAGCTAAACTGTTGGTTGAGCGCCGCGCGTACCCGCTCGAGCAGGGTAGCGCGCACGAACTCGGTGGCCGTGGCCAGGGCAATGGCGGCGCCAAACGGCTGCTGCACATAGCTGCGCACGTCCACGGGAACGTGCGGGTCACCGGCCGCGCGCAGCGCGGATATCAGATTGTGCCGCAGGTCCGAGCCGGAATCGATGGTTGCGCCACCCACCGCTGCCACACTCACGAACACGCCTCGGCGTTTGCCATCCCAGAACCAGGTGGCCAGCGCCTTGGCAATGCCGCCAAACGCGCGCGCAAAGTCTTCGTAGTCCTGCAGCGATACCACACGATCGAGTGTATGTATGGTGAGTGTACAATTGGTACGTGCTGCACTCACCGATTCGGCGGCTTCGGCGCCGGTCGCCGGCAACGGATTCACGACTTCCTTGGCGCCCAGTGGCCTCGTGATCAACTGCGTCAGTTGCCGCCCGGCCAGCAGGCCATCCAGTCCCATGCCTTTGCGATAGACGGCGGTCACGTTTTCCCGGCCCGTAGGCAGGCGCGCACCGTTGCGACCATCGCCAAACTGCACGACTGTTGCGCCATCATCTTCCTGGCGCGCCACGAACACGCGCTCTTCCGGCCCGCTACCGAATAGTGTGCGCACTTCCCGCCACAACAGGTCGTTGACGCGCAGTGCGAGCGTGTTGGCGCTGCCGGTTGCGGTAGACGCGGGTACGTAGGTGAGCGGCGCCTGCCTCAACTTCATGCGCTGGAACGGTATCGAGCCATCACCACTGCCCACCGCCTCCCGCACGGTTTCGCCGTGAGTTGCGGGCGCAACATTGCCGTTGATGATCGCTGTGTCCGCGCGGTAGCGATGGGCCAGGTTGCGAGCCAGGATCAGGCGCGAGACGGCTCCCCACGGCTCGACGCGCAGCAGCTCCATGGTCTCGGCCGTGGCTGCACCCGTGTCTGCATCGATGCCCTGAATCAGCAACAAGCGGCGCGCGGGCAAATCGCTGACTGTAATCTCCAGCGTGATCGCGTCGTTCTGCACCGGACTCGTGATGGGCTGATCGGCCAGCAGCAATCGTTCGCGCTGGAAATACGCGGTGGTCCCGCGCAGGTTGGCGCCGTGGAATTGCGTCAGATCGCCGGCCGGGTCGACCGCCACCCGGGTGGCGCGCTGCGAGAGCGAGAAAACGTTGCGTGTGAGTGCGCGTGCCGACGTAACATTCAACAGGCGGCTGAAGCCATTCTCGTTTTCCAGCAGCACCTGCTCGCCCGGAGTCACGGCCGGAAACACGCCATCCAGGTACACACGTGGTGAATCCAGCGGGAAATTCCAATCGATGGGCACACCAGCCACCGTGCTGCTGAACTGGCTGGAGTAGAACGTGCGCATATCGTCGGCCAGATTCTTGGGATCGGGCGCGCTGTTGCCCATCAGGCCCGAGCGCTGGCGCAACGCGTAGACTTCCACTGGTGCGCCCAGTGCCGGCACGGCGGCGTCCCAGGTGACTTCGGTTTGCGCCCGTGCTCGGTCGATGGCCACGCGCGTGAGCGTGCGTACCTGCCAATCCGTGCTGCTGGCCGAAGCACGGCGGCCCGCGCCCAGGAACAACACACGATCGCCCACGGCCAGATTCGTGGTTACGCCCGCCAGCCACGCGCTGGTTGCGCCCGCGCTCACCTGTCCCGGTTGTGCTCTGCGCACTCGAAACGCGTTCCACACACCACGAGCAACAAGATCGCTCACGGTCTCGAACGTCTGCGGCTTCTCTCCGGGACCGGGCACGCTCATGACTTTGGTGCCGGTCGGGATCAACGTTTCCGCGGGCGCGCCTTCCGCCGTTTCAATGGTAAAGACCAGAGGTGTACTGGCTGCCACACCAGGCCGCAGCGCGTAGTCGATCAGCCGCGCCAACTCCGCAATGGACCGCCGCTCGGTGGCGGTGCGCAGGTAGCTCTCGTTAGCAATGCGTTCCTGATAGAACGTGAGCACATCGGCAACCGTAGCCCAACCGTCACACAGTGCGATGGCAAAGTCATCGTCGCGCCGCGTTGTGAGCTGCTGCAGCGCCGGATGATCCGCTGTGGCCAGCCGCGCCAGCAGACTGGCCTTGAAGTGCGGATGAGTACCAATGCGATAGACAATTGCGGACAGCCCCGGCCGGTTCTCGATGGCCAGCGGCGAGGCGAGAACCAGTCCCGTGCAGCAGCCGCACGTGGCGCCGTGGTCCGCGCTCATTTGCCTCCCTGCATGGTGAGGCGCAGCAAGCCGCGTTCGGGGAAATTGGGATCATTGGCCAGGCGCGGCAGTTCGAGCGGTCCCAGCCGGATGCGGCCCGCCAACAGATCGACCGTGCCCGTAACATCCTGCCGGCGAAACGTGGTCACTGTGACCGATGTCACGCCCGCCACGCTGCGCACGGCCGCGTATACCTGACTCAACCAGATGGGCTGACCGAACGTGAAGTTGTCGGGATGGAACAGACCGGCCGTGCCATCCGGCAACCGTGCGCTGCCCAATCGTGTTACCAGTGCGCGCTCGACATCGGCCTTGATGTGATCGGCAGCCACACACACCGTGAGCGCGATCTCGAGTGGCACGTAGCGCGGCCGGCGCACTTTCACGTCCTGGCCGGCCATGCGAAATCGATCCAGTCGCTGTTGCACGCTGCGCCGCAGCTCGGTTTGCAAAACGTCACTGCCTTCTGGATCCACGGTCACCACCATGGTCCGCCAGCTTCCCGTCCAGCGCGGCGTGGCGCGCGCGCGTTGCACGCCTCCCGCGGTTTGTGCGGTGTGCCCATAGTCCTCGGGCGTGACGGCTCGCTCTTGCGTGCGGAACGCTGCGGGCGCAACCGCGCGCACCCGCTCGGTCGATTCCGGCTCCGTGCCGCCTGCGGCCGCCAGTGGATTGCGGGCGCTGACAATGCCCGAGTCGGTGCTCAGGATGTGGCCAATCGCATCGGCGCCAATGTTGCCCGCCGAGCCCGTTCCCGTGCGGAACCAGGCCGTGAATACGGCGCCCGCCGGCGGCCGGCGGCCGTGATTGCCATCACCAAATCGAAGCGCCGTACTGCCATCATCCTCCAGCTCAACCACGAATGCCTCCGTGGTCGCTCCGGCCGCCAGCAGATCGAGCACCGGCCGCCACGCCGGCAGAAGCGGATTGGACGATGTGCGGAGTTCGATGGCCGCCAGCGCTGCGCTCGCATCCTGTAGCAGTGTTGCACGGGCGGGCGGTGGCTGTTCGTGATCGTAGGGCGCCGCCATGGTCACCGGCAGTTCCGGCAGCAAGGGCCGGAAGCGCTGCGCCACCAGCGCCTGCGGCGCATCGGCACACGGATCAACCGCAGCCGTCACCCGTGCACTGCGCGCAGCGGGGACTTGTGGTGACAACTCCTGCGGCGCAACCGAGAGGCCGTGATCGGCCAGCACAATGTTGCCGCGTGCTACCGACACGTTCTCGAACAACACACCATCTTCTACGGCGCTGATGCAGAGCGGGAAGGGCAAAGCATCTTCCACGCGCCATTCGATTTCCGTGACGCGCGCGGGATCATCGGTGCGTTGCGCTGGATCGGCATGCAGCTGGCCGCCGGCCGGATCCTCACCCAACGTGACCTTCGTGAGTCGCACGGCGTGCCGGTGTGAGCTGTCGGCATCGCCGGGCTGGCCAGAGAGTGGCCCTTTCACTTCCTCCAGGATCAGGACCTGCTCATCGGCTTCCATCAGCTGCAGGCTGGTGCGATGTCCGACCAGTGTTGCGCGCGTGGCACCGCGCGGCAGACAGCAGCGCGTGCCGCCCCACGTGTAAAAGCGCAGCTCGTTCTGCTCCACGAACAGGCGTGCGCTGTGTTTGGTCTCGAATACCAGTGCCCTGGGCTTGAGCGTCAGCAGATCCGCCAGTGCGGTAGGCGGCAAACGTTCGGCCCGGCGCGGCAGGGCGGTCAGCAGCTGCGTACCCGCAGGCACTTGCACGTCATTGGCCGACACTTCGATGTGCACCCAGGTGCGCGCATTGCAGCCATCGTGCATGCGATAATCGATCAGGCGAGCGTGCCGGCGCACGGAAACGCGCCGCCGCGCGGTTCCGATGTAGGCTTCGCTGGCCACCGCATCCTGCTGGTAGGACAGTCGATCGCCCACGTAGGCCAGCAGCTCGACCAGCGTCACGCCCAGGTCGGCCGGGGTGCGATCCGCCCAGCTGGGATGAATCACGCTCAGTCGATCCAGCAGCAGCTGTCGCAGTGCCGGGTAGTCGCGCGCCAGATAATCGATCTCGGGCGCCGTCATGGCCTCCGGCAGACAGACGGTGGGCGGCGCGCAATCGAAGCGGCTATCGCATTCCACTTTGAAGGAAAAGCCGATCTCGGAGAGCAGCGGATCGAACCCGGCCAACGGCAGTGTCGAGTTGGTGGCATCCACCAGGCGCAGCCGGTAAGGTGAGAAGTCGCCCGGCTCGGCCACTTCCACTACCAGTACATCACCATCGAACGTGGCAGCGACGGCCTGCACATTGGTGATGCGCTCGCCGCCTTCAATGCGCACGTTGGCCGGTGTGACGCCCAGCGCGCCCGGCGGTTTGATGAAGTTGAGGCGCAGGAACCGTTGGCGGTCGGCTGCCACGGGCGCGGCCCGATCCACCACCTCGAGCCAGTCGATACCGTTCAGCGTGCCGTGGCGTTCGATGGCCGCGCGCCGCTCATCCGAGCAACAACGAAAGATCGAAATCATGGCGCCGGCCGGCTGAACTGCACGACTTGCCGCTCCTGTGTACGCCGGTGCGAGTACTGGACAGTCACATCGAGCACGGCATCTTCATGCCGCACGGCGACGGCCTCCACCAGAATCAAATCACCCAGCCACTGCTGCAGCGCACTCTGCACGGACAATTGTGTGGTGCTGGCCAGTGTGTCGCGGTTGGGCGCAAACACTGCCTGCAACAATCCGCAGCCAAACGTGGGCCGATTGACGCGTTCGCCCGGTGTGGTGAACAACACCTGCTCGATCAGGCCGTGCACCCAGGTCTCCTCATCGGTTTCCGCCGTGCGGCCACGCGCATCGAAGTGCAGTGGAAAGGCGATGTGTGTCATTGGGCTCGCACGCGCAATTGCGTCAGAATGATCAGCACACCCGTGCCCGTGGGCGCACACACCGCCTGACTGTCCAGCAGCAGCACGGGTACGCCACCCGCGCGCACGCGTGTGGCAAACGTGATGAATTGGGCCGTGACACACGGACCGTTGCCGCCCGGCGGCACGAACGGACAGCCGGTCACGGTCCACGGTGCGCTGGCCGTGGTAACGGGCTGACCCGCCACCCGCACGCGCAGATTCGGCACGGTGGGCAGGGCCGGCGCCGCGTGCATGCACGCCACGGTTGCCCCCTGATGCAGTATCGGGCCTGGCATCAGATCACCTCGAGTGCGCCGTTGTTCACGGAGACCTGCGGTCCCTGCATCTTGATGCTGCCACCCATGCCGTTGTCGATTTCGATGCCCAGTGGTGTCATCGAGATTTTCTGTCCAGACGCGGTCTCCAGTGTGATCCCACCAATTCCGGGTGTGTCATCCAGCAGAATGCTGTTCCCGCCTTCCGTCACGATCATCATCTTCTTGTAGGGCGGTGCCAGCAGGATAGGCGGCACCTCTGCCAATGAGCCCCACCAGGCACCCGTCCAGACCGGATAATCCGGATCACCGTGCTCGAATTCGATCCAGACACCAGCGCCCACTACGGGCAGTGCAAAGAAGCCCACACCTGAACCACCGAAGGGCGCACAGGGCATGGCCCAACCGGAGTCACGATCGCCCAGTACATCGGGCACGCGTGCCTGGATGCGACCCGTTTGCAACGGGTCCGTGATGCTGGTCACCGTGCCGCGGTATTTGCCCCAGTACGGACTGCTCAAGGCAACACCACCGGCGTGAGCGTCATGGTGCCCTCCCTGCTGATCGTGAAACTCTGCGTGTAGCTGCCGCGCGCGATCTGGTGGGTGACTCGCCGCACGTAGAAGAAACCGTCATAACTGAGTCCCGCGCCGCGCACGCCTACCAGTTTGCGCGCGCGCAGCACGTGGCCGTAACGCACGCTCTCCAGCTCACCCGTGCCGGTCACGGCATCGGGCGCATTGGTCACGCTCGCAATGGCACTGGCTGCAGCCTGCGCCGGACTCTGGTTGGCCGCTTGCCGCAAGCGCACCTTGCGCCGCGTTTCGGTCGGTCGCAGGGACAGGGGCGGCACCCGCAACGATGGCAATGCAGGAATGGGAATCGCTGTCTTGCTGATCGGCTCCAGCAGAGTGCCCTCGGTACTCACCGGCGCCAGCGCATCATTCGTGAAGCTGAGGCGGCGCACGTTGGTGGCTTCACCCAGGTTCATGGTCAGGGCCGGTTGCGGCAGTGACAACCGGTTTTCCGGGCCGAAGTACGCCGTGTTGACACCGAAAGTGAGCGGCTCGATGTAGAACACGTAGCCATTGCGTTGCGCCAGTCGCTGGATGAAGCGCAGGTCCGTCTCCGCCTGCCGCGGAATGCGCTGCAGCATGATGGGCACATCCGCGGTCGGAGTGGGCACGGGCACCAGGCCAAATTGCGCATAACGCGCCAGCAGGCTGGTCACGATCACGAAGTCCGGCTGATTCGGATACGACTCATCTTTCTCTTCCAGGTCCAGCATGACACTCACATCACGGCCGCTCACGGTCAGGGTAGAGCGGCCCGGCTCATTGCTGGGCGTGATTTCGTGATGCGTGATGATGCCGTCGATCAATACTTCCGGGATCGCGCCCAATAACACGCCCAGGATCACGCGGCTGTACAAATCGAGTGCGCCCGACGCCAGCAGGCCGTATTCGATGCCCTTGTCCTTGCCCAGCGCGAACGTGATCTGAAAACCATCACCAGCGCCGCCCGTGTCGTTGCGCACCTCTACGCTGGACAGCGCATTGGCCACATCGAACGGTGCGGGCAACGGTACGGTCTTGCCCGTGAGCAGAATCAGCCGCACTCCCAGGAGGCTGGAGAGCATGATCAGATGTGCGGCAGCGCAATGCGGATGCGCCGGCCCGCCTGCTCGGCCAGCGCTTCCGGCTGCAACTCGAGGTTGGCATCGGCAATGCGCCAGTAGGCCAGCGGATCGCCCAGGTAACGTGCGCTCAAGTTGTCCAGACGATCGCCCTGCGCCACGCGATGCTCGACCAGCGTGACCAGTTGTTCCGGTGCGGGCAGAAAACGACGACGCTGATAACGCACACGTCGCGTGCCGCCCGCGCCATCCGGGCCTTGCAGCTCCGCTTCTGGTATGCCGTGATAACGGCTGCTCGGATCCGTCATATCAACTCCCCGCGCTGACACTCGCCGAGGCGGACAGCCCACTGGTTATGGTCGCGGCACCGCCCAGGCCGGCCATGACTTCCTTTATTACCTGGTGCGCCAGGAACAGCGCGCCACCGGCACTGAGCAATCCCAGATCGTGATAGGACAGCACCTTCAGTCCCAGATCGACTTTGGCGCGGATGGGATTCAGGTTCGGGTCGTACGCTTCTTCCGTGATCGTGAGCCGGGTCAGACGCACTGGCAGAATGCGTGATGGCCCCCACACGAACAGTGTGAGCGGCGCTTCTGGCGGAATAATTTCGATGATGCCCGCAGCCGTCAGTACCGCATTGGCAATCACCAGCGCCGTCTTTGGATAAAGCAGCATTTCCAGTGACGCCAATGTTGGTGTGATGCCCAACGTGGTGGCCGGGAACTGCGCCTTCTCCAGCTGATCCGTGGCATCGATCTCTACACTCAGATCGATGGTCTCTTCCGGCGGACCCTTGAACCGCAGTGCTTCCGTGGTATCACTGCCATCACCGCCACCCGAGGTGCGCGCTGACAGCGTGCGCGTCAACGTTTCCGGGTTGTACTGGAACACGATGATGCTGGCCACCGGGTTGAACGGATCTAATCCGATAATGGCGCCTTTTTGCACGCGCGGAGATCGTGTAAATCCAGTCATCTGTTCACACCGATTTGATGTGCTCACGGTAGCGCGGATCCGGTGAGATCACCGTTTCCTGGCCACGCTCCGTGCCCGGTCCAAGCAGCTTGCTCAGGGTGGCTACGCGCCGCGTATTTTCCGCCGGCCAACCACCGCTCTTCACGCTGGCCAGACCGGGCGCTGCGCCATCCCATTGACTGCCCAGCCAGTTGTCCAGTGCCACATCACGCAAGTCGTACAGATAGTGCAGCCGGTATGCATCGCGATCGCGTTCGTTTTGGACCGGCAGCACGAGCCCCGCATTGAGGTAGTAGCGCAGCTCGGCACTGGGCTTGGCCAGCTCGGCCAGCTCGGCGCGGACGGTCTGTTCTACGGGATGCTCCGCTGGCCTGGCTCGCCGCGACCGCCGCGCCATGCCGCGCAGACTCAGCGCTGGCACGTTCAACTCGAGCGGTGGCATACGCGTGCGCAAACCGCCCGTGAGCGGTGGCAGGGAAGGCGCCGACAAACTCGGCGATTGCAGTTGAGTGGTGCCCGGTCGGCGCGCACGTTGCAGCTCGATCAGCACATTCAGGTAAAACAGCTGCCAGGCCAGCATCTGACTCCGGATACCAGTCACCTGCGCCCAATGGTCGAGCGCACGCGCCACATCACTGTCTCGGGCCAGGGCATCGATGCGGGCTGCTTCCACCGCACGGTGCGCCAGTGTGGGGAACGCCTGGAACCAGTCCGGAGCGGAGACGTGCGGCAGATTAGGCGCGTTGCCAAACAGCGCTGCAACCGCGGACAAATAGCCGGTATCGCCGCCCACACTGCACCCACGAATGTCGATCCATGAGCTGGCTGTGAAACGTGCGCGCGTGCGCTTCAGTCGATCGCGGAATCCGCCCGCCACTGCGGTATTTACCGCGCCCACTTCGCGCAGCCAATTGGCCGGCAGCAGGGCCGAGCGCAGGGTCATGTTCAACCCTAGAATTGCATCCTGCAGTGCTTGCGCTTGTGGTGCGCTCACGCCTGCGCCGTGCGGCGCTGGCTGTGTCACGCGCCGGCGCAGGTCGTCCAGAATGGTCCGGATCGCCACTCGAATCGGCTCGGCCCCAGCACCCGACATTTGCAGCACGCGCAGGTCCAGACTGCGCTGGATCAGCAAGGCAGTAGAACCACTGGCCGTACCCGACGCAGCCAGGCCGAACGGCCGCAGCGCATCCGGCTGATGGGTTCGCAGTTGGTTGACGATCGTGTCTACGGGAGTGGTGGTAATGGTGCCCACCGCCTGCGTGAGGATGCTCACATCGCTTTCGGCCACGGCGACCAGCTGCTCCTTGGTCAGCGTGAGCGCGCCGCTGCCCTCGAACAGGTTCATGAATAGTCCGGGGCTGTCTGCGTGGCTCACAATGCGAATGCGATTCAGTCCGCTTGTGCCTCCGCTCAAGTGTGTGATGACATCCTCGAGGGAATCGATTGTGTGGGGCGCCAGGCCCCAGGCCCTGTGGTAGTCCAGCGCGCTCTTGAGGAAACCATCGCGCACCGGGTCCGTACCCGCCACAAACGTTATCTGTGGCAGGTTCTCCGGCTCGCCAAACCGATGCAGTCTCCTGCCATCGTGGGTCTGCGCCATGCGCACGTGCTGGCCGCGCACTACACGCATAGCCGCAGCACGCGCTTCGGACTCGAGCGCCTGCGTCCCGCCCGGCCCGCTACCACGCAGCTGCGCCACGTGTGCCAGCTCATGCGCCAGCAGCCACGTACCGCGCACGGAGCGCGTGAGCTGGCCGGCACCAAACACAATGTGCTGACCCATGGCATAGGCCAGCGCGCCTTCTGCGCGTGCCGATTGCGCGGCCAGTGAATCGTCGTGAATGCGCACGTGCGCCAGGTCGTGGCCGAACGCCTGCTCCATGTCGCGCCGAATGCCATCGGCCAGCGGTCTGCCGCCGCGCGCCACTACGCTGCGCACCAGCGCAGGCTGGGTGGCACCCGAGTCATCGGCTTGCCCATGGACACGCGCGTCACTCACCATCGTTTTGCCCGCGGCCGCGCGCGGCCGCTGTGCCGGCACCGCGCAACCCGCGCTGGGCGCCAACTTGGCTGCCGGCGCCGCATCCACTTGCCGCCGTAGCACGGGCGCGCGCACGCGTCTGGGCGACAGCGGCCCCTGCGCGCCTTCGGCCACCCGGTCGGCGTCGCGCTCCACCGCATCATCCACGGCACCCACCCGGATGTCACCCGTGAGAGAGCTGCCCGTCTGTTGGACGGTGTGCGCCAACTCGTGTACCAGCAGCCGATCTCCAGCCGTTGTGCCCGGTCGGTATTGTCCGCTGGCAAAGGCAATGCGATTGCTGACCGCCCAGGCCAAGGCGCCCACATCGGCCGCCGCGCGCGCTGCCCGCGCATCCGTGTGCACGCGCACGTTGCGCAGGTCGTGGCCCAGGCGCGGCTCCATGCGCGCGCGCACATCGGCCGCCAGCGGCTGGCCCGAGTCAGCCAGCACGGCGTGCACGGATGCGGGCGCGCTGCTCGGACCCGCAGACGTGGCTTTGCGCTGCAGTCGCTTC
The DNA here is from genome assembly GCA_050732575.1 of Longimicrobiales bacterium. Classification (GTDB taxonomy): domain Bacteria; phylum Gemmatimonadota; class Gemmatimonadetes; order Longimicrobiales; family RSA9; genus JBBDWZ01. The sequence continues at coordinate 9,803 of JBOHRF010000023.1, read as the reverse complement.
TTGCTGCACTCCGCGCATTCACCACTACCACGCGACTGCCCGCCGCACGAGCAGCGGCGCAGTACCGCCGAAGTTGGCACATGCCTGGGTTCATTCCGCGCCGCTACGACCAGGGCTGCAGTACTCATGGCCACGTCCATAGCCGTTCACGCTCACGGCCGTTAACAGCCGTGAACGAGAGCGTTAACGAAAACGTGAACGTGTTCCTCACCAGACCAGCGCGCGACGCCATCATTGCGGTGTGATCCCGTGTTGCACGGCCATTCCGATCTTGCGGCCGATTTCTCGACTGCCCGCCGCAGGCCGCAAGGCGAACGATCCACCATCCAGTCGTTCCTGATGGGCAGGCGCTGCTTTGAGTGTATCGACATGCAAACCCAGGCTGCGTTGCAGCTCCTGCCGCACCGCATCGGCCAGGGCCTGCGGCGACAGTCCGTGCAGTCCGTGTACGGCCAGCGTGTCGATGTGCAAACGCACGCGCGCTCGGCTCATGTCCACCCTGCCAGTTCGGTCTCGGTCAACGGTCGCTCCAGCTTGGCATACTCCAATCGCGCCGCACGCAGCAGGTGCGGCATGCCCACCGACTCACCGGCCGCCGCGGCATAGAAGGCGGCATGCAGGGCAATGTTGCGGATGTTGCCCCCGGCCACGTTCAATCGTGCCAGCCGATTCGGCTGCAGGCCGTCGGTCGGAGCATGGGCAGGAAACGCGCGGCGCCAGATCTCTGCGCGCGCACTGTTATCAGGGAACGGGAAGGTCACGGCAAAACGCAGCCGCCGCAGGAAGGCCAAATCCAACGCGCTCGGATGGTTGGTCGTCAGCACGGCCAGCCCGTGATACGCTTCCATGCGTTGCAGCAGATAACTGACTTCGATGTTGGCATAGCGGTCGTGGCTGTCCTTCACATCACTGCGCTTGCCAAACAGCGCATCGGCTTCGTCAAACAGCAGGATGGCAGAACCGCCTTCGGCAGCATCGAAAACGCGGCGCAGGTTCTTCTCGGTCTCACCGATGTACTTGCTCACCACCTGGCTGAGATCGATGCGGTACAGGTCGAGCTGCAGCTCGTTGGCCAGTACTTCCGCCGCCATGGTCTTGCCCGTGCCGCTCGGACCGGAGAAGAGCGCACTGATGCCCTGTCCGCGGCTGCTCTGCCTGCCAAAGCCCCAGTCCTGATGCACGGTCGTGCGATGTCGTACGTGGAGCGCAATCGAGCGCAACATCTCGAGCTGTGCTGGGGGCAGCACCAGGTCGTCCCAGCTGGCCGCCGGTTCTATGCGTTGCGCCAATCCATCCAGGCGCGGCCGCGCAAATGTCCGGCACAACGTCCAGAGCTGCGCCTGCTGCCTGTTGTCTGGGTTGCGCATGGCCAGGCCAACGGCGGCAATGGCATCGAGGCCCAGTCGGAATTGCCCGGCTGCGCGCGCCACACTGCCGTTCAGCGTCGCTGCACTTTCACCTAACGCGGCCTGCCAGGCGTCCAGAAGTTCGTTGTGCGTGAGCGGCGCAATTTCTGACACCAACATGCCCCGGCTCACCAGGGGAGCATGATCTCCGCTCACCATGACCGGCACGCTCAGCGTTTCCAGTGCGTGCGCCAGGGCTCGCTCCGCGCCTCGCTCGGGGGTTTCGCTCTGCTCGATCAGGACCGCACCGCCGCGCAGAACGCACTCGCGTTCCAGCAGACGCAGCAGATCCACGCGTTCCTCGGGCGCCGCAGGAATTACATCGGCGCGCAATAGCAGCAACCGCATGTGCAAAACATCCGCCACGGCCGCCGCAATGGCATGTCGCAGCTCGCCATCTGCACCTTGCAGGACCAGGACATCGGGCTGTGCCGTGTGCGCCGTGCGCCACCAGCGCTCGGCCAGCTCGATGGTGGCCGTTTGGCGATCGTTGGGAAGCGGGTTCTTCGTACTGAAGGAATCCACCACGCCGCGTAACCGCTCGTCCGCGTGCGGCGTTCCGACCAGATAGTGCAGTACGCACTCGGCCACGCGCAGCGGCGCAGACATCAGCGCGTCGCTGGTACCCAGCTCGATCAGGCGCCAGTGACGCAGTGCACCGGCCGGCGTGCACGCGCTCCAGTGCGCGTCCGGCAGCACTGCCAGTGCCAGGGAAAACGTGACCTGACCGCGAGCATCGCCGCGCTTTGCTGCTAGCAACGCCTGGAACCGGCCATCCAGTTCGGGGCCCGCAGCCAGCAGCAGCACATCGCGCTCGAATGATGACAGGCCAAAACGTTCGACCAGCACAGCCAGCGCAAAGGGCGGCTGTACTTCATCCGCCGTGGTATCCTCAACCCCTTCCGACATCGCATCCGCGCCGGCGTGGTCACTGCCCTCGACCGCTGCGCGCACACGCGCCAGTGCTCCGAGCAGATGTTGCCGGTTGAGCTCGAGCCAATCAGGAGCCCTGATCATGACACGTTGATCAAGGGGCCCACGAACTGACCCGTGTTGTCCTGCACCAGGGGTGTCTCCGCGCCATCGATCTGCACGCGCAACAACTGATTGCCGGTCGGTGTGCCGGGCGGCAGCGTGATGGTCAGATTGGGCGAAGTCAGCGGATCGGTCGGCGGTCGTGCAGGCAGTGGAAGTGTCCGCTCACCCAGGACCAGCGCCACACGTTGCGTGCGTCCTACGGGCGGGGAAAGCGCAATCGTGAACGGTGTGCCAATGGTTGCGTTGATGGGTGTGGCACTCGTGATGGCCGGCGTCACAATGAACGCCGCCAGGTTCGATATGAAACCCAGGTGCGGCTCGATGGGCGTTCCGAAATTGACCGGATGTTCGATTTGTATCGTGTTGATGCCGGCCAGCAGCGCAACGGGCGCGGCCACGTTCAGTCGATCGTCCTGCACGTTGCCCGCCGGCACCGGTATCACACCTGAGGCAAAACGAGCCCGCACTTCGTCCGCGCGCAGATGCTGGCCCCGCACAGTCAGGGTTGCGCCCGGCGCGATCAGCTGCGGCTCTACACTATGCAGGACCGGTCGGCGCGCCGCGCGCACGGCCACATTGCGACTCATCACCGGTGGCGCAGTTCGGAACGAGCGGCGCCGCTCGATCAGCACAGCCGTGGCCAGGTACGCCGCGCTCAGTCGGTAGTGGGTCTGCATCCCCGACCAGAGCTTCGACATCTCGTCCAGCCCAATGGTCTCGGGCGTAATGCGGATCTGCTCGATCTGATCGGCCAGCTCCGAGTTGCCCAGTGCTCCCAACACCGGTGGCAGTCCCGCTCCGCCCGGCACCGGTGAGGGCGGCGCCAGCGCCGTGCGGATGGCATCGCGCGTCAGCACCGGATTCTCGTGCAGCAACTGCATGGCATAACCCAGCAGGATCTCCGCGTGAAAGTTGCGCGCGCCAAACGCAGTCACCAGGTAATGCAGATCCAGCGCAAGCGGGTCTGCGCTGGCCCGACTGCCGGACGCTGTGCGCGCCGGCAACATGGCATTGCGCCAGCCCGGGTTGGGCGTCACTGCATACAGGAACAGGTTGAGCTGACTGTTCGCGTCGGCCGCGCTGTCATCGATGCGATCGGGCGGCAGTGCGCTCACGGTCACATCACCCACGGTCGCAACCAGGTCGTGATCGATCACTCCGTTGATCAGCAGATCACGCAGTACGGCCGTCACCGCGCCCAGGCCCAGGGCCGTGGTCATGCGTCGCTGCCGCCGCGCCGGCGCAGATACTCATCCAGCGAAACGCGCCGCGCTCGAGTTGCCTCCGGTCGCTCGGGTACGTGCGCAGTCACTGCGCGTACATCGACCCGGCCAATGGTCACTTCGATGACCGGTGCATCGTCACCTTCCGGGGCTGCCGGCGCTGCTGCAGTGCGATCGTCACGAGCCCGCACCGCCACCGGCAGCACGAGCGGCGCTGCCGGCACCAGCAATGGTGGCTGCGCGCGCGCAAGCATTGGTCGAGTCGCCATCGACTCTGCCTCGGGCAGTTTTGTTTGCCCGCCCTGCTCCCTCGGCGCGCGGCCAGCAGGGCTCACGAGTACCGGTTCCTGCCGGTGCGGCGAGGGTGGCGCGACCTGCGCCTGCACGGGGGGGCGGCTGCGGGGCTGCGCCGAGGCAATGCCGCGCGTGGTATCTGGCACTGGTATCTCGGCCACCTGCTTGGGCGGCGTCTCCAGAGTCAACGCGGGCAACACGCGCTCGGCACTCCCATCGCGCTCGGCCTGAACGGGCGAGTCATGCGCCACCTGCCGAATGTGCGCAGTCACGGGATGCGCGACAGCCGTGCGCCCCGTGACCTTCTCCACCAGCGCGCCTTCTGCGGCCGAATCCTCTCCGCGCGCCTCGCCCATCGATCCATGTTCGATTTGGGGGACCGGCTCCGCCTGATGCCATGACTCCAGCGGTGCCACGTCTTCCGCAAAACGCGAAACACCCCGCGGCCACAACAGCGGAAGTGCGCCCATTGCCTTTGCCACTACGGTTTGAAACAGGTCCATCAGCGTGCCGCCATTGCTGCATAGGTTGCGCGCCGCCAGGGACTCAGGCGCAGTACATCGTCTTCGGTCCAACCATAGGCGCTTGCCAGTGTGTGGATCTCGCGCAGCAGCCGCTCGGCCCACATGTGCAACTCACGCCAGAGATACGCGGCCGTATCCAGTGTTGCGCTCCAGTGGTGACCACAGCCTGCGCATTGCAGTTCCGTGGTCAACTCACACAGCGGATCCGCTGATCTGAGCGCGGCACCAATCGCGGCGCGCGCCGCCGGACTCAGCGCTGCGGGTTCAATACGCTCCTCGCCTCTGCGGGCTTCCAGCACGCAGCGCTCGAGCAGCGCATCGGCTGCGGCCTTGACATCGTGAAGTGCCGCCGCAGCCGGTAAATCGGCCAGATACAACGGACGCACGGTCAGTGTGAGATCGTCGTGCTGCACGTGCAGTACGGATGCAGTTTGGGATGACTCGTGCGCGAGCAGCGCATCGACGTCGAATTCCACGTCGTGGCGCTCGCCGCAGGCGGGACAATCGGCCAGCGCGGTCATGCGCGCGCCCAGCAAATTCCGGCGCAGCAGAAGCAGGGCGCGCTCGCGCGCGCCCAACGTCATTTCCGCCGCGGCAGTCATCAGCGCGGCCGACTGCGCCAGGCTCAGCAGTGCGCTGGCCCGCTCGCTCGCCGAGGCCGGGAAGCCACGCTCCCACACGTCGAACAATTGCCGCTCGGTTGGCAGCGGCATGGCATCACGGCTCGGTGAAGCTCGGCTCCGCGGGCTCGGTTACGTCGAAGTCGCGCTCCCAGCCCTCGTTCTCGAGCTTGATCGTCTGAATCGCGATGGCGCCCGCACTGGCATCGAGGTCCGGCACCGCCTGATATTCCGACACCCAGCAGCGGAACACCTTGTAAGAAAGCACCAGCTGGCCCGCTTCGTTGTAGACTTCGATCAGGATGTCTTTGCGAAAATCCTTGAGTGATACTTCCGCGCCCAACCCGGAACCGAAGTTCCAAACTTTGTTCGCCCACTTCTCGAATTCCGTGTCGTGCGTAACACCGCGCTCCAGCGTGACCGGCTCGTATTTGGTCTGCCCGGGCGACTTGCGCACGATGGAGGGATCGCCGCCTTCCCGATGTTCGATGGGTGTGGTGCTGCGCTTCAACGCGCCCACCTTGCTCACACCCGCCACGTAGCGGCCGTCCCACTTGACGCGGAACTTGAAGTTCTTGTAAGGATCGAATCGACTGGCATTCACGCTGAAGCTCGGCATGGCTGCTCCTCGACCTTACGCGGCCACCTGGCCGGCCAACTGCTGAATGTGGATGATCACGAACTCGGCTGGCTTCAAGGGCGCAAAGCCCACCAGGATGTTCACGATCCCGAGATTGATGTCGTTCTGGGTCGTCGTCTCCGCGTCACACTTCACCAGGTACGCTTCCCTGGGTGTCACGCCCTGAAACGCGCCCAGCCTGAACAGGTTGTTCATGAAGGCGCCCACGTTCAGACGGATCTGCGCCCAGAGCCGTTCATCGTTGGGTTCGAACACCACCCACTGGGTGCCGCGATACAGGCTCTCTTCGATGAACAGTGCGGTGCGCCGCACGGGCAGGTATTTCCACTGATCAGCCAGTCGATCCGCGCCCCGCATGGTGCGCGCTCCCCAGATCACGCGACCCGCGCCCGGCTGCGCACGCAGACAATTGATGCCCTGTGGATTCAGTTGCCCGTTTTCCGGGTCGGTCATGGGCACGGTCAGCTCACTCACGCCGATTAGACTGGCTTCCAGTCCGGCCGGCGCCTTCCACACACCGCGCTCCGCATCTGTGCGCGCAATGACACCAGCCACCACACCGCATGGTGCAAAGCTGGCCAGCCGACCTTCCTGCAAGGGATCGGGACAACGCACGCGCGGGAAGTAGAGTGCGGCATTGGCATCGCGAGCCAGACCGAATGCTGCGCTATCGATGCCGGTACCCGCACTGGTAACATCGCCTACGTCGTTCCAGACCGTGGGTGGATCCACCAGCAACAGTGCTCGCCGCGACCGAGCGTAGGTGAGCGCCGCCGTCAGCACCTGGCTGCTGGCATTGCCATCGAAGCTCGCGTTGTCGTAAGGCGGAACACACAACAGGTTCAGGTCTTCCGCTTCATCGAACGCGTTTAGACCTGTTTTGGGGGGACCGGCACTACCCAGGATGGTCGCGTCAGGCAGCGCGCCTGCGTCATCGGCGCCACCACTCGCGGCAATTGCATTCGATAGTTGGCCAGCCGGACCGTTCTCGAACTCGGTCGCGCCCGGCGCCGGATCCGGCGAGGCCGACGGCTGACCCGGCAATGCGGTGATGCGAATCAGGTTCGATTCGTTCTCCAACACGCGCGTCGCAAAGCGTGGCGAGGTGGCCGACGTACTCAGGTTGCGATGTCGTTCGATCTCGCCACTGCCCAAATCCATGACCGACAGATTGAACAACGTGGCATCGGCCGGATTGGCCGTATTGTGATCTACGCGCGCGCGTAGCTGATCGCCCCAGTCACCCGGATTCGCCGCCGCCGCCGTAACGCCGCCACCCAGAGTCAGCGTGGCATTGGTTGCGCCACCGTGAACCCGCACGATCACTGCGGTCGAGCCGCCATTCTGGAAATACTGGCGCACCGCGTGACTCATCGCGCTTTGCGCCCACAAGCCGCCGAACACCCGCTCGAATTCGCCAAACCCGTGGATCACCGTGGCCCGATTCACCGGACCGCGGCGCGCCCGCCCAATGAAGCCGGTCACCGAGGTGCTCACACCCGTGATCGTCCGAACTGCGCTGGGCAGCTCCTCGATATAGACGCCTGGGTACGTGACCGTCACCGGCATGCCATCCTCCTCTGCGTCGTTGCGCTCGTTCCAGCTTTCATGGAATGGCCTTCCGCCCGACTAATACCTGTACCGTGGCGGGGCCGCCGCTCGCATTCGTGAAGAACAGTGTGTTCGGTCCCGCAGCCGGATCCAGCAGCCCAACCGGGCCCGCTCCGAAATACGCGTGCACCGGCTGATCCAGCGTGATCGGATCCGCGCCTGCATCGTTCACTTTGTAGCTCAAATCATCGCTCGTCCGCGTGGTCGAGATCACCAGCAGCTGCACCTGGCCCGCACCACCCGGCTGCAGCTGAACCTCCAGATCGTCCACGCCATCGGCCACCGACACTTCCACCTTGTCGTACGCATCCACCTGCAGCGCACCTGATTGCGCCACCCGCGGACCCGTCGGCACCTGCACGTTGATCGTCCAGTTCACGGTTTCCGGCATTCGCAGCTCCTCCAGCAACAAACATCCTGGTGACAGGCATACTCGGCGATCACCTGCCGCTCGACCCGACAGCAGGGTTCATAGAATGGATCTGGGTTGTTGTGCAGCAATGGTGGTCAGACACGGCTACCGCTGAAGGATTCCGCGGCCCTTCCATCAATCGTACCACGTCCTACAGCGCCAAGTATTTGATCCGGCCAGCATCACCGGTATGAACCATTGGGCGGGGATTGGATGCAGCCGAAGATCTAGATCTTTGACGTGCACGCTGTGCGCGTGCACGGGCGCGCTCACTTCGTTCGCGGGCGCGCAGGCGGGCGCGTGGCGCCTGCGGCGCACGGGCGCCCCTTCGGGGTGGCCCTGACGCGCGGTTTCCTCACGGTTCTTCTTGCGCCTCTGCTTACGGTTTTTTCTCGGCGTAATAAAACATTGCACCCATTTTACTCCCTTACGGTTTTTCTTCCGGGTTTCCTGATCGCCACACATCTCTGACAAATCGTTGACGTTTGGGCCTTGCGATGCGCGCGCTCGAGCCTATCATCGAAACTCCGTTTGCCTGCTCGCGCGGCTGACTCTTTCTGCAGTCAGCTGTTTCCGGTTGACACTTCGCGCTTCGAGCCAACGCCGACATGACTGCACGCCCGCTCGCCGTGGCGGTTGTAACCAACGTTCGCTTGTATCGGGATGCGCTCGCCCAAACGCTCGGTGCGCACGCCGGTCTGCATGTGGTGGGTATGAGCACGAGTCAGGACTGGGAGTTCGGTGTGATCGGCGAATCGCGACCGGACATGATCCTGGCCGATGCGCAGCTGGTGTGTGAGAGCGATCTGGTCATGCGCGTGCGCGAGCTGTTGCCGGCCACGCGCGTGATCGCTTTCGGCGTCGGTGAAAGTGAAGCCGATGTGATCGCGTGTGCGCGCGCGGGCGCGTGCGGCATCGTGTTGCGCAGTGCGTCCGGTGAGGACCTGTGCGCTGTGATTGCGGGCGTGGCGCGCAACGAGCTGCCCTGTTCGCCCAGGCTTGCAGCCATCCTGTTTTCGGCACTGCGCCACCAGCCCGGACCGCCTGCGTTCGCCACCGGCGCCCTCACCTCGCGCGAGCACGAAGTACTCTCCCTCATTGAGGAGGGCTGCTCGAACAAGGAAATCGCTCGCCGGCTGTTCATCGAAGTAGCCACGGTCAAAAACCATGTGCACAACATCTTCGAAAAACTGGGCGTTTCCCGCCGCGCCGCCGCCATTGCCGCCGCCCACCGCCATAAGCTGACCGTGGGATTGACCTAGCTCCGGTCATTTTCGCGCGTCCGGATGCTCAGCGCTCAAACCGCACATAACGACTCGGGAGCGTAGATCGGGAAATAGGAGCGGGAGCAGGCGGGAGTTGCTACTCCCCCCGCGCCCGCCCGCTCCTGCTCCCGTTATGCGCTCCCGATCCCGAACTGCCGCCTCACCCCGTTTCCAACCCGTTGCATCCGGTTCATCCGGATCATCTAGATCTTCAGATCTAGGCCCACACTCCCTCCAATCTCCGCCCAACGATCCATAGGTCGTATTCTACACGCGCCCCATGTTGTCAAAGGCCCCCATCCGGGAGCAGGCCATTCCGATCAAAGCCATCCTTGTCGGCTTGCCGAAGAGCATCGAGGAAAAGCTGACGGCGCGCAGTGCGCCGCCGCACCTCGAGTTGATCGGCTGCGCCCGCGGCACCATTGAGAACATCGTTCAGCTGCTCGATTCCGATAAGACGAATGTCGTGCTCATCGATGCCAGCCAGACCTGGGCTGCGGGCCTGGCGCGTGCGCTGCGCAATCACAACCGGGAGCTCAAGCTGCTGATTCTCGATGATCCGGCGCGCATGACCGGCTACATGATCTATGATTTCGATCGGATGGTGGAGAACGCGGGCGAGCAGGAAGTCATAGGCGCCATCGAGGCGGCCGCCGCCGGCCGCGCATTTCTGACCTAAGACGTGAAGAATCCTCCCCACACCCCATTAACGGACGAGCACGAGAACGACCACGACTACGACTACGACGACGATGGTTCCCGGATCGTCG
>JBOHRF010000022.1:0-34881 GCA_050732575.1 Longimicrobiales bacterium | reverse complement strand
GTCGGAGCGCCTGACCAACTACGTATCAATCGGTGGCGGTGTCTGCTATGTGAGAATTCGCTCAAGCGCACTCGGCTTCCCCCGACAGCCTGGCAGTGTCTTAGTTCTTCGTGCAGCCGGCACCACCTCACCCATTCACCGTCCGGCAACCAGCCAGGTAGAACAAACAGTTGTGCTTCACGCGTGATGTGAAGGTATAGGATGTCCTCTATGTCTGCAGTTTGATCATCGAAGGTACCCATAACCGCAAGTCCTGCTGAGATCACCGATCCTCAGACTTACAGAGCAGCGAAACCGCCGCAAAGTTTTGGAGCGCCGCGAGCGCGTGACCACAATCCGGATGTAGATCCTACGAACGGCAACGTGCTCCTGTCAGCGCGCATGACGACCGCGTGACCTGGTACTATGCGCTGAACCGCGTGCGCGCCGCGGAAACGCGCGGCGTGGGCAACCACCAGGCCGATCTCACGGACTACCACCGGGTGTTCGAGGAATACCGCTACGACGCGCTGGGCCGGCGTGTGTGGGTGCGCGCGCGCAAGGACTGCCGCCTGATGAACCACGGCATGGTCGAGGACCTGTGCAAGTTGAGCACGATCCGGCGCACCGTGTGGGACGGCAACCAGGAACTCTGGGAGATCCAGATGCCGGGCGCCGATGGCTCGCCGCATCTGGAAAACGATGTGACCACGCTGCAGCTGCCCAGGACGAACATCCTCGATCCCAACCCATCCTTCGGCCGGGTGGTCTACACGCACGGCACAGGCATCGACCAGCCGCTCGGCATCACGCGCCTGGGCTACGGCGATGTCACGGACTCACTCGGCGTGGTAACGTTCCCCTTCCGTTCGGTGGATCCGTTCACGATTTCGCCGTTGTGGGACGCGCGGCCAGGCGGGCATGGGCACGTTCGGTGATGGCGGCATCCGCAAGTGTGTAGCATCGCGCTGTGTCTACATCAGCTGGCCGGCCCTGTGGTTTGCCTACCTGCGGCCGAACATGATGCGCACGTTCTGGCCCGGTTCGCTGCTGGAGGACAAGCAGGACGCGACCGCCCAGTGCGTTGCTTGTGCTGCGTCCCCGAAATTCCTTGGCAATGGTCCCATTATGCGCACTCGGCCTCGGAGGACCGGCGCTTGGAGCCGCCGCGCGGCCCTTTACATAACCGAGTTATGCAAACCTGGGGCGCACCAGGAGCACGCGGATCGGGCAGCCACGCTGGAGGCCACAGGCTCACGGAGGTAGATTGCAGCCATGGCACTCGAATTCGAGTGGGACCCAAAGAAGGCGGAAGCGAATAAGAAGAAGCACGATGTTTCATTCGAGGAAGCCGGTACCGCCTTTGTGGACCCGCTGCATGAGGTCATCGCTGACCCTCGACCCTCGCAGGGCGAGGAACGCTTCGTACTTTTCGGGCAGTCGAATACTGGACGCCTGCTCGCGGTGATGCATACGGAACGTGGAGAGAGAATTCGAATAATCAGTGCCCGAGTCGCCACGCCCAGGGAACGGAGACAGCATGAAAAAGGAAACCACTAAAACCACTAAAACCAGCAACACGACAGCGGACGAGGACGAGATCCTTCCCGAGTACGACCTCACCGGTAGCGTGCGCGGCAAGTACGCGGCGCGTTACGCAGAGGGCACCAACATGGTGCGGCTGGATCCGGACGTCGCGAAGGTCTTTCCCGACAGCAACGCCGTGAACAGCGCGCTGCGTGCGCTCGTGAAGATTATCGAAGAGCGCTCCACCGCTGCGTGATCCGGCAATCCTGCATGCGCACAGTTAGCGGAGGGGAGCGAGCAATGGGAAAAGGCCCTCGCGCGGCAGGAACCAACAACCAGCTGACAATCGCATCCAGGCAAATCGGTGGGATTATGATGAAACGGCGCCATAAGGAGAGCGGCTAAAGGCCAAACATGTAAGCGATTGCGACAACGCACCGGCCCGGATCTGCAGCGGACCGGACATATCACCCAGGAAGATCCCATCGGACTGGCGGGCGGGCTCAACCTGTATGGATTCGCGGCGGCGGATCCCGTGAACTTCTCGGATCCGTTTGGGCTGTGTCCACAGTGCTTGACTGGAAGACCGTGGGGTGGCGCGGTAGATCTGGCGGCTGGCCCTGGCTGCTTCCCAGAAAAGTTCATCAGCGTTATTCGTGACGCTGTTGCTCGGGGAGCGTTCCAGGGGGAGTAGTTAGGACAGAGTCGGCGAGGGCCCGATCTCCGAGGTTACGCGTCACGCGTCACGCATCACGGTTCGCCAATCCCCACGCGGCGCGCGCGCATGAAGTCGCTGGGCTGCGCATCGAACGTGGCTTCCGGGATCTTGAATTCGGCATCGAGCTTGGGATCGGTGGGTTTGCCCAACACACGTTTGGCCACGTACTCACCGGAGACGGGTCCCATCTTGAACGACTCGGCATTGCCCGCGCCGGCAATCCAGACGTTATCGAAGTCGGGATGTTTGTCGATGATGAAGTTGCCGCCTGGACTGCTCTCGTAATGGCAGGCGCGCGTCTCGAGCAGCGGCTGTTTGGCCAGGTCGGGGAACCACGTATTGAGCACGTTGCGCGCGCCTTCGTGGTAGCGTGAATCCACCCAGCGCACGCTGGTGTCGGGATCCTGCACGGGCCGGCCGCCGCCGCCGCGCACGCGGAAACCGCGATTGTCGACACCCAGCGCGGGCCAGCCCGTCACACCCGGCACGTTCCAGCTGGGACAGTTGGGGAACGTGAAGCGATGATCGCCGGGCGGCGTGGCGAAATAGTACACCTGGCCGATGGGCGTGCGTATGCGGCGGCCCATGACATCCGGGAAGACCTTGCCCAACCACGGCCCACACGCAAACACGAAGATGTCGCCGCGCATCGGCGAGCCCGTGGTCAACGAGATTTCGCCCATGCGCCGATGGGTGCCCGCGCCGGGTGTGGCCTGCGCGATCACCAGTTTGCCGCCTTCCTTCAAGAACACATCGGCCACCAGCTGCACGGAGCGCCGGGCGCGTGTCACACCTGCATCGGGCTCATACATGCCGATGCCCACACCATCGACGCGGATTTGCGGAAAGCGATACCGGATCTCATCAGGCGTCAGGATTTCATACTTGAAGCCGTGTTTGTCCCAATTGGCGCGCGAGCTGCGGATCATGTTGTCTTCTTGCGCGCGCAGGACAATGTCACCGGTAGGGAAAAAGATCCTGTTCTTTAACGGTTTGGAGAATTCGGCATCCCACTGGGTCCACCGCTTGATCGCTTCCTTGGCCCAGAGCGCCCAGCTCTCGCGACCGTACGAGCTGCGAACGCCGCGCGTCTCATCACCTGATGTCGAACGCGAATTGCCCGGACCGTACGAGTCCACCAACGTGACCGACGCGCCCATGCGGCGCAGGTGAAACGCCGTCCATACACCGAACACACCGGCGCCAATCACTACCACTTCCGGTGCGCGCTCCACGATGGCGGGCGCTTCCGGTTCCGCCGTTCCCGGGCGAGGCAGGGTCAGTAGGGCGCCCGCCTGCACGCCCGCAATCTTCAGAAAATCACGCCGATCGAGACTCATGCCTGCAAGCTTGAAGGAAGAAGTCCGCCCGGCAAGAGCAGATTCGCGGTCCCGGACTTACCCTCTTCCCCTCTTCCGGCCTTCCCTAGGGCTCGCAGCCGCTGATGTGCTGCACCAAACGCAGGCCGTCCAGATACTGATAGATCTGTCGGGCCTCATTCGCCTGATTGGCCCGGGCCACGTCGCCCTCGTTGCGAATCACGACCTTGCGAAAGACCAGCGCGTTGTGGTCGAAGATGTAGGCCAGGAAACTCAATACACCCGCATCCGCACACTGTCGATTCGTCGTGGTAATTTCCCCCCGGGCTGCCGCCGGGATCAGCAGCGACAACGCCTGCAACTCCGTCCGTGAAACCGCGCGCACCCGCGTCCGGCCCGGATCCACCTTCTCCATGAGCTCGGCATGCGTGAATGCAGACTGGTCTACCGTCGGACCCGTTCGCTCATTGCTCCGATCGTACGAGTAAAGCTCACCCGCAGAATCGATGTAGTAGCCGCGCCAGCGCGGTAATGCCGCCTGGTTGAAGTACTCGATCTCGAAGAGCACGGGCGGCCGTTCCGTCAGATCCGGCTCCGGCTCCTCGATCAGACTGCACGCCGCTAGCGGCAGCGCCACTGCCGTCCACAGCCAGCTTTTCATTTCGACATCTCCCCCCGGAGGCCCGCTGACGTACCCCGCCCGAATCCAGCCAGTGCCGTTCGAGGCAATCCGGCATCGATTTTTCTTGCCTTTCATTTACGTCTATACTAAAATGAAAAGCGTGACTACCATGGAAGCCGTTGCGCAGCCCACGCGCCTGGAGATCGTGCGCTTGATCTGGGATCGGGAGCGGGCGGCGGGTGAAATTGCAGGCGCGTTCGATCTGAGCTTCGGCGCGATTTCCCAACATCTGCGCGTGTTGCGAGACGCGGGCGTGGTTTCGGTGCGGCGCGAGTGGCGACAGCGGCACTATTGCGTGCGCAAGGAAGCGCTGGGCGCGCTGGCGGACTATTTGGAGTCGATGTGGCGCGATCGGTTGGGCGCGCTCAAACGTGCTGCTGAAGCGGAGAGGAGGACGCATGCGCGCTGAGGTGACGGTGGAGATGACGATTGCGGCGCCCCGCGAGCTGGTGTTTCTCTATTTCACGGATCCGACCCGGATCCGTGCCTGGCTAGGTGAGGGCAGCACGCTGGACGCGCGCATTGGCGGACCGGTCATGGTGCGCTATCCGCAGGGTGAAGTGGCCGTGGGAAAGGTGGAGCGGGTGGAGGCGCCCAATTTGATCGAGTTCAGCTGGGGCTATCAGGATGACAGCCACGGACTGGCGCCGGGCGCATCGCGTGTAACGATTGAGCTGAAAGCGGATGGTGAAGGCACGCGCGTGAGGTTGCGGCACAGCGGACTCGATGCGGCCCAACAGGAGGGCCAGGGTGCAGGGTGGCGTTACCAGCTTTCTCGTTTGACGGGTCTGGTGTTGGATGAGACTCTGGGCGCGAACGCGCCGCGCATTGTGGACACGTATTTCCGCGCGTGGAACGAGCCCGATGCTGCTCGCCGCGCGGAGTTGCTCGAGCAATGCTGTGCCGCTGACGCTTCGTTTCGCGATGCCATGTCGATTGTGCAGGGACGCACTGAGTTGAGTGATTTGATCGGCGTGGCCCACGCGATCAGTCAGGGTGCACGACTGGAGCCGGAGGGTGCGCTGCAACACTGCAAGGGCGCGGTTACGTTTGGCTGGAAGATCGTGGGTCCTTCGGATTGGCTGATGGCGCGGGGTGTAAACTTTGGTGAGCTGACTGCCGCCGGCAAGCTGCGCAATATCGTCGGCTTCTGGCACCCCTAGCCGCACGCTTCACAACGCGGCCGCAACTTCCCATCCCACCCCTGTGCTGTGGGTCGTTTGCGCTTACTAGCTTGCAGCAGAATCCAAGCCCTCGCCCTCTCCGAGTTTACGCGTGACGCGTCACTCCAGAACAAGGCACTCGATATGAACTGCAGAACCGCCATAACCGCAGCGCTGCTGTGCATGCCACTCGCTGCAGCCGCGCAAACGCCCACAGGTTGCAAGGAAACGCAACATCGGCAGTTCGATTTCTGGATTGGCGAATGGACGGTGACCAATGCCGCAGGCCAGACCATGGGTCACAACGTGATCCGTTCTATTCTGGACGGCTGTGCGCTGGAGGAAAGCTGGACCGGCGCGCGCGGGGGCAATGGCAAGAGCTTCAATTTTTTTGAGCGTGGCCGCTGGCATCAGGTGTGGGTCTCGAATTCGGCGGGCGGCATCTTGCGGTTGCAGGGCGCGCTCGAGACGGGCGCCATGGTCATGACCGGTGAATCCAGTGGTCCCAATGGCCAGGTCCTGAATCGAATCCGCTGGGAGAAATTGGAAGGTGGCAAGGTCCGCCAGACCTGGGATGTATCCAGCAATGGCGGCCAGACCTGGCAAACATCGTTTCAGGGTGTGTATTCGCGAACGTCGGCTTCAGGGTCTTAACCAATCACCAGGCCGCGGGGGGAACTCCGCGGCTTGCCTCCCGGCCGGCGCCGGGGCAATTTTGCCCTGATGATCCTGCATTTAGTCCTGGTTTCGGTCCTCCAATCCAGCGGCGCCCAGTGGGCGGCAGTTGCGCCCGATGGTCGGATCGCGTTCGAGCGCGGCGGCCACATCTATGTCATGCAACAGGGGTCAGCGCCCGTTCGCGTGACGAGTGGCGCCACCATCGATCGGCAGCCCGCCTGGTCTCCCGACGGCCAGTCCCTGGTTTTCGTGAGCGACCGCGCGGGTGGTCCGCATTTATGGCGAGTCACCATGAACGGCGTGAGCGCGACGGGTAATCCGGAACAGCTCACACGGGGTCTCGACGCCGATACGGAACCTGCGCTGGCTGGCGATGGCCGCGTTGTCTTTGTACGCGGCGCGGGCAACACCGCCGATCTGTGGATCCGCGCACTCGATGGCAGCGAAAAGAAACTCACCACGGCTGCGGGCGCCGATCGCTCGCCCAGTGTCTCCCAAGACGGTGTCGTGGTATACAGTGCACTGCGCGACAATCGCCGCCAGCTGCGCTCGATTCGAATGGATGGCACGCAGGATCGCGTGGTATTGAGCGAGCCTGCAGCGGAATATCCCGTCTGGTCACCAGCAGGCGATCGCATTGCTTTCGTGAGTACGGCCGGCCGCCGCACCGTGATGATCACGAACGCCGAAGGCACGTATGCCAATACCGTTGGCATGCGTCGCGGTAAGCCAGCCTGGTTCGATGCGCAAACGCTGCTGGTCTCGGAACTGCCCAATGATGGCGCGGGCTACAATGGTGATCCCGATCGAATTGCCGATCGTGATGGTGAGCGCGACGTCACATTCAACGGCAGTCTCTGGCGCATCGATGTGCCGGTAGCACCCGATGCCAACCGCGCCGATGTCACGGTGGCGGCAGCAGCGGAAACTGCTACCGATCGCGCGGCTACGTTCGAACGTTTCTGGCGGCGCGTGAACGACCTGTATTTTTCCGCCCCCAGCCGTGCGGCCGCGCGCGCGCGCTGGGCACAGTTGCGCAACGAGCTGATGCCCCGTGCCGAGCGCACTACATCGCAAGCCGAGCTGGACGATTTGATGCACGAAGCGCTGCGGCGCAGGCCATCACTTCGTGAGGAGGCTACGGGCCGCGCCGCCGTTTCCAGCGCACACCCATTGGCCACGGAAGCCGGTCTCGAGATTCTGCGCAAAGGCGGCAATGTGGTTGATGCCGCAGTAGCCGTGTCGTTTGCGCTGGGCGTGGTCGAACCGGATGCCAGCGGTGTTGGTGGCTACGGCCAGATGCTGATCCAGGTCAATGGCATTCCCGAGCCTGCCCTGCTCGAGTTCATGTCGCGTGTGCCGGAAGAAGCTACGCTCAACAACGCTTCCCTGGCCGATCCAAATCTGGGTGGTCCAGCCAAGGTGATGGTGCCCGGCACTGTGGATGGAATGCACCGTGCCTGGCAACGGTATGGCGGCATAAAACTCAAATGGTCGGAGCTCTTGGAGCCTGCCATCCGGTTGGCCGAGAACGGCTTCGTTCTGGACGATGCCTTCCCCACAACCTTGCGGCGCGAACAGGATGAATACCTGAAAAACGAGAGTACGCGCGCGCTGTTCTTCCGCAATGGCAAGCCTCTGGCCGCAGGTGACACGTTCAGGAATCCAGACCTGGCGTGGACGCTTCGGCAAATCGCAACCGGCGGCGCGGATGCGTTTTATCGCGGCGAGGTGGCACGTCGCATGGTGGCAGATTTGCGCGGCAAGGGCAATGCGATCTCGCTGCGCGATATGGCCCGCTATTACGCGGACTGGCGTGAGCCCGTGAGCACCACGTATCGCGGTCACACCGTCTTCTCGAGCACACCACCCGTGAGTGGTGGTACACTGTTGGCCGCGCAGCTCAACTTGCTCGAACATTTTGCCGCGCCCAAAGCGCACACCGAAGATGCAGCCACTGCGCATGCCATGATCGAGGCGTGGAAGCTGGCGCCGCGCGGCCGCATTGCCGACCCCAGCTTGTGGCCCGTCGACATCTCGAATGTCATCAACAAGGACACAGCGCGCGCTCGCTGGAGCTGCTTCTTCAATCCCACGCGCGCACTGGTGGCGCGTGACATCGATGGACGCAGGTGCACGAACACCGCGGCTGACACGGGCGGCACTCGCCCTTCGCTCGAGCCGTCACCCGAAGAGTGTGATGTCAGCGATCTCGATCGGACTTGCCGTTCCACGGGCACAACGTCATTTGCCGTGGGCGATGGACTCGGCAACCTGGTGGCCGTGACCCAGACACTGGGCACTTGGGGCGGCAATTTCTACGTGACACCGGGACTCGGTTTCCTGTATAACGATAAGCTCAATTCCTACGGCAGTGCTCCCGATGCTTTCGGTGCCCGCATTCCTTTCGCGCGACACGGCAGCACCATTGCGCCCACCATCGTTTTCCGTGGCGTTGGCGCGCAGCGTACGCCGCTCCTGGCCACGGGTGCAGCGGGCAATGCCTGGATCAACGCAGCCGTGTATCAGGTCGTGGTAGGTGTGATCGATGGCAAGCTCGGCCCGCAGCAAGCGCTGGAGCTGCCGCGCTTCCTGCCCGGCTCGCAGACCGGTCCTGACGGTCAAACGCAAAGTGTGTTACAAATTGAATCAGGTTATGCGCCCAGCGTGATCGCCAGGCTTGAAACGCTCGGCCATCGCTTCAATCTTATTTCTCTGCCCGGTGAGCTGCGCATGGGTTATGGTGCAGCCGTGCTGGTTGACCGCGGGCAGGTGCGGGCCGGCGCCGATCCGCGCCGATCCGGCGCTGCAGGAGCCGTTCGCTAGAAGTCCACCAGACAAGACTCCCCCCAGAAAGAGTCTTGATGCGGGTCGTCATCCTGGCCGCCGTTTGCACGGCGGCCGCCTGTCAGCTCCTGACCACATCCGACAACTTGGCGCCTTCCGACGCACCCGCCGAAGTGCGCTCGTTCGTGGAACTGATGAACGAGCACCGGCAGGAGCGCGGCTGTGCGCCGCTCACCTGGGACAATCGAATTGCCGGTGTGGCCAGCGCGCACAGTGAAGACATGGCGCGCAACAATTACTTCTCCCACACCAACCTGCAGGGTCAGTCGCCCTTTGACCGGTTACGGGCCGACGGCGTGCAGTTTCGCGCGGCCGGCGAGAACATCGCGTACGGTCAGACCACCGGCCGTCAGGTCCTGCAGAGCTGGCTGAACAGCGCGGGCCACCGCAGCAACATCGAGAATTGCCAGTACACCCGTCACGGTGTCGGGCTCAATCAGACGCGGTGGACGCACGTGTTTGTGGGAACCGGATGAATCGGATGCTTCGGAGGAACCGGATGAACCCCGGATGAATCTGATGACCCGGTTGAACCGGTTGAATCGGACAGTTCGGCAAGATTCGGCTTGAAGTCGCTTCATGCCGGTTCATCCGATTCATCCCGGTTCATCCGGTTCATCTACTCTTCCAGCTCCTCCAGCGTCTTCGGCCAGTCGTCCCTGAGCAAGCGAGAAAACGCCCGATCGGCCAGCAGCTTGCCGCCCGTCTGACAGCGCGCGCAGTAGTTGGTTTCGTTGGTGGCGTACACAATGCGCTGGATGCGCGCGCCGCAACGCGGACAGGGCTGGTTGTAGCGGCCGTGCACGGCCATCTTCGGATGAAACGCAGTCACCTTCGACGGAAAGTCGTCCGCCGCTTCTTCCATTAGAATGCCGGTCCATTCCTGAAGCGACTTCTGCGTCGCCTGATACAATCGCGCAGACTCCTCC
The DNA here is from genome assembly GCA_050732575.1 of Longimicrobiales bacterium. Lineage (GTDB taxonomy): Bacteria > Gemmatimonadota > Gemmatimonadetes > Longimicrobiales > RSA9 > JBBDWZ01. The sequence continues at coordinate 25,039 of JBOHRF010000022.1, read as the reverse complement.
TCTGACAGCTGCCGCGCGAGCCGCGCGGGCGAAAGCTGCGCCTCAAAGAGAATTTCATCGGAATGGGCATTCCCGATTCCGCTGAACAGGCGCGGATCTGTTAGCGCACGCTTGAGCGTTCGATTTTCCCGTGTCAACGCAGCGCAAAACTGCGCGAGCGATGCTTCCAGCGGCTCGAGGCCGCCGCGATCCTGCGCCCGCACGCCCTCCTCGCCCCGCACCACAAACAGCTGTGCGCGTTTCTTGGTCCCGGCCTCCGTTAGCACGAGTGTGCCGGTGCTGAAATCAAAGGCCGCATGACCGAGCTTGCGCGGCACGGGTGCACCATGCTCCTTCCATTGAAATCGGCCGGCAATCATGAGATGAATGATCAGATGAAGGTCATCCTCCAGATCGATCACGATCCGTTTGCCCAGGCGCCGCAGGCCGAGCACACGCTTGTCGGAAACGGCGCCAAGCGGTGGATCGAAGGTCTTGAGCAGAGAAGGTGAGGCAATGCGAATGCGTTCCAGCGTCTCGCCGACGATGCGCGCGTCCAGCGCCCGCATATAGAGCAGGATCTCAGGCAGCTCAGGCATATCCCGCCGGGCAGATTATACGCATCGTTCTGGTTTGGCAAAAAAATTTCATCTCTTCATGACTTGTATGAGGCACAAACATGATCGATGTGATTCTGAAACGCTTCGAAACTCCCGACCAGGTTCGGGTATTTCACAAGGGACGCTTCGAGCTGGTTCGTCTGAAATCACTGGTCATTGGACGCGCTACCTACGATCCGGGCTGGAAGTGGTCGCTTCACGTCGGACCGCAGGTCGGCGCGGCCCGCTGCACGGTTGAACACGTGGGCCTGGTTCTGGCCGGCGCCGCGGCCGTCAGTTTCGATGATGGTTCCATCGTCGAGCTGCGCGCCGGCAACCTGTTCTACATTCCGCCGGCGCCTCATGACAGCTGGGTCCTCGACCACGAACCATACGTCTCCCTGCACTTCACGGGTGCAGAACACTACGCAACGAGAGGGTAATCCATGGCGCAAAGACGCATCTGGTTCGACCGGAAATTCGAGCTCGGCCTGCCCATCCAGGCCTTTCCCGACATCCTCGAGCGCGTGCGCGGAACCCCCGGCCGCCTCGAGGAGCGACTGCACGGACATGCGCAGCAAATCCTGGTGCACCGCATCGACAACGCGTGGTCCATCCAGGAAAACGCCGGACACTTGCTCGACCTGGAATCGCTCTGGAAGACGCGCATCGATCAGCTGCTCGCCGGCACACCTCAGCTGCAACCCGCCGATCTGCAAAACCGCAGGACCCACGAGGCCAACCACAATGCACGCGCCGTTGCGGAGATCCTGACTGCATTCCGGCGTGCACGCAGTGCCATCATCTCGCGCCTGGAAGCAATGACGCCGCTACAGCTTTCCGCCCAGGCGCTCCACCCCCGTCTACAACAGCCCATGACCGCAGTAGACCTCTCATTCTTCGTAGCCGAGCACGATGACCATCACCTCGCCCGCATAACCCAGATCCTCAAACACATCAACGGCTTAAAAGGATAACGGAAAACGGCCGAGCACGAGAACGACCACGACTACGACCACGTTAACGATTCGATTGCAAGATCCATGGTCGTTGTCGTAGTCGTAGGCGTGCTCATTCTCGTGCTCGTCTGTTGAATCCTTTCCCGATCGGGCCCGCGCCCTGCAATGCCCCTCTTGCGCTCCTCGATATGTGATAGTATTATCACATATGTCCAGAGCCGACCTGAGCCACGTTTGGCGCGCACTCGCCAATCCAATACGACGGCGCATGCTGGACATCCTGCGCGCCGGGCCGCGCACCACGGGTGAGCTGGCCGAGCGGTTTCCCAACCACTCGCGTTTCGCCGTGATGCAGCATTTGCTCGTATTAGAGCAGGGTGGGCTGGTCGTGCATCACCGGCAGGGTCGTCAGCGTTTCAACTATCTGAATCCCATTCCCATCCAGCAGATCTACGACCGCTGGGTGAGTCGCTACCAGCAACCCTGGACGCAGTCACTGGTAGGTCTCAAGGCTGCACTGGAAGAGGAAGCGGTGGCCAGCCGTGACAAGCGCGCGCGTACGCGTTCGGCTTGAGCGAAGCCAGAGTGAGGAGCGTCTCCATGACAGAAGGACTGCCGGATCACGTGCTTACCATTGACATCATGGTGCCGCTTGAGCGTGTGTGGGCGGAGATTACGAAGATCGGGCGCGTGCAACGCGCCATGGTCAACACGGTACTGGAATCCACCATGAAAGTGGGCAGCAAGCTGCGCTATACCAGTCCGGACCGTAAGCGTGTCTTTGTGGTGGGTGAAGTGGTAGAAGTGGTGCCGCCGCATAAGTTCTCGCACACGTACATGTTCACTACGCGCACGGAGCAGCCCAGTCTGGTAACATGGGAGTTGGAGGAAATACCGGGAGGCTGTCGCGTGAAGCTTACGCATGCCGGCTGGACCAACCAGGTCAAGACACACAAATCGGTATTGGGCGGCTGGCGAGACATCCTTTCCATACTCAAGACCGAGCTGGAAACGGGTGACATACCGTTCAAGACCAAATTCACCTATCGCATGCTAAGTGCGTTCATGTTCATGCTTCCTGGTTCAACAAAACCAGACCAGGTATCTCGGGCAGGGTGGTAATCCCTGAACACGTTAGGAGCCTGTGCGTCAAATCGAGCCATGCTTTCGGTTCACAACGTTCCGGAGCGGGAGCGCATAACGGGAGCAGGCGCGGCCGGGCGCGGGTGTCGGCCTACCGTGATCGGTGCGCACAGGCCCGCTCCCGCCTGCTCCCGCTCCTAGCTCCCGCTCTACGCTCCCGAATTCTTCGTGCGTGAAAGGCGCAAACATGCGGGTCCGTCAACAGCGTTGGTCTCTGATCCTGCTCGTAGGCGTGATTGGCTGCCAGGTGCAGTCAGCTACTCAACAAACCCTGGCAACTGATTCTGCGGCCATCGAAAAAGCGGTGCAGGCTATGACCGAGGCCAGCGGCCGAGGCGATTGGGAATCGTGGGCATCCTGGTTCACAGACGATGCCATTGTGATGGTGCCGAACCGGCCCGCCATTGCCGGCCGCTCGAACATTCGCGCATTCGTGCAGGATTGGCCGCCCATAAAGGGGAGTGGTGTGGAGCTACTGGAGCTCGAGATTCGCGCCGATCTGGCGTACGTGCGCGGGCGTTACCGAATGCGTATGGCCATGCCCGACGGCCGAATGGTTGATGATTCGGGCAAGACGGTAGAAATCTGGCGCAAACAGGGTGATGGTCGTTGGTTGGTTGCGCGGGATATTTCCAGCTCGGATGTTGCGCGCTAGTTCACGTTCTCGCACACGGTCGTTAACGGATTGTGAGCGAAAACGTGAGCGAGAACGTGTGTTAGCAGGACATGCAGCGGCGATTGTTCTTGGACCCCAGTTTTTCCAACAGTGCCACGGTTTGCGGGAATGGCGAAATTCGCTGCACCGGTCCATTGGCCATGTCTGCCGTGGTTTGCCCCTTGCGACTCACGGCGGTCACGTCCGCGCCTTTTTGCACGAGATAGTGGATCAGTTCGTTGTCGCCGCGCGCGGCCGCGTGATGAAGCGCGTTGTAGCCGTTGAGGTCGCGTGCATTGACGTCTGCACCCAACTCCTCGACCAGGTACTTCACTGCGGGCAGCCAGCCGCCGGGCACGTGTCGGTGCGCATTCGCGGCGTAGCCCTCACCGTAACCCACACCTGACGCGGCGTGAATGGGCCACACAGCCGGTCCGTCCGGCGGCACGGGTGGCAGTCCGGACGGATCCTGACGTGCGCTTGCGGCATCACCGCGTCCGCCGCCTCGTCGGGGCCGATCGGGTGTCTTCAGGGTTGCGATCTTCGAATCTGCGCCACTAGCCACCAGGAGGCGCATGGCATCGACATCGGTGGCATAGGCCGCGCGCCAGAACGGGGTTGCGCCCCGGGTGTCCACATCCAGCAGATCGAACGTGTACGACATGTACCAGATGTGCTTCTTCAGTCGGACATTCGGATTGGCGCCCGCTGCGAGCAGCGCCTTCATGAGATCCAGATAAGTGGCTTTCTGAAGCATGTGGGCAAGCTGCTGCGGGTAGCGTGACTTGGGCGCCCACTGCGTGTTGATGGCAGCAAACAGCGGAGTGGCGCCGGCATCACTGGCCAGGTTGGGGTTGGCGCCTTTCTGGAGCAGCTGCGCGGCCAGATCGAAATGGCCGTTGATCGTGGCCAGCAGCAGTGGACTCGTGTGGTCGCCGGCACTCACCTGGTTGATGTCCGCGCCCGCATTCAACAGCAGGGCGGTTGCTTCCTTGTGACCCTCACGAACAGCGTGCAGCAGTGCTGTGAGGCCGCCCTGGCTGCCCACCAGGCCCGAATAACCGGCCACTTCTTCACCGCCCGAGGGATCGGGATCAGCTTCTGCAACTTCGGCGGTGGCACCCGCTTTTTGCACCTGTTGTGCCGCGCTCACCGCCGCTTGCACCTGTGCGCTGGACGGCCGCCAGGTTTGACTGTCGGAAGATTGTTTGCGGAATGCGTTCAGCGTCTGGTTGCGGCGTTGGCCGGCCGTCCGATCCACCGCGTCACGTGCCGGCAGATCCAGGACGGTCGTGGTGATGGCCACATGCGCGCCGCGCTTGAGCAGCACCTTCACTACTTCTACGCGGTTGTAAGCAGCGGCAAAAATCAGCGGCGTTTGTCCCCAGCCCGTTTCGCGAACGTTTGGATCACTGCCACGTTCCAGGAGCGCCGTTACCGCATCCGCGCTGCCCGCACCGGCGGCCAGGTGCAATGCACTGACGCCGCCGGTCGTTGTTATCGCCTTGATGTTGCTACCGGCCTTGAGCAGGCGCCTCACTACAGGCGCATAACCAGCCTTGCTGGCCAGATGGAGCGGAGTGTATGCGCCATTGCGCGTCACGGCCTCGAGCTTTGCGCCCGCCCGTACGAGCAGGTCCGCCAGCTCGACATCACCACGGGCCGACGCCCAGTGCAGCGCGGTCATGCCGTCACCTTGCGGCGCATTCACATCGGCGCCTTTCGCAAGCAGCGACCGGACCAGTACCCGGTCACCGCGCATGGCGGCATCCGCCAGCGGTGACGGAGGCGCTGCTGCCAGCAACAGCGTGATCAGTGTCAATACGCCGACAAATTTCATGGATCGCGCACCAGTCATGGGTCCGATCCTCATACCGCCGTGAGCGAAAACTCGCCCGTGCTATCGCCGAATTGTGACATATCGTTGAGACCGAGCTTGTGCAGCAAACTCAGCATCACGTTGGCCATGGGTGTGCCCTCAGTCGCCTTGAGGTGCAGACCACCCGTCAGTTGGCCGTTGCCCCGACCCGCAAGGAATAATGGACAACGCTTGTGGTTGTGCAGGTTACTGTCCGCCATGGGCGAGCCGTACAGGATGATGCTCTTGTCCAGCAGATTGCTTTCCCCTTCTGTGATGCTCTTCAGTTTGTCCAGGAAGTGCGGCAGCATGCTGAGGTGATACTTGTTGATCTTGTAGAAGTCGACCACGGCCGCTTCCCGTCCGCCGTGATGGGATGCTGGATGGAACGGCTTGTCCGTGCCGCTTTCCGGAAAGACGCGCGCCGATGAATCCCGTCCCATCTTGAACGAGAACACGCGCGTCATGTCCGACTCGAAGGCCAGTGCCTGCAAGTCGAACATCAGCTTGACGTGTTCCTCGAATGAATCGGGCACGCCCGCGGGTGCGCCTGGCAATTCTCTGGGATTGCCGCTCGAATTCTGTGCTTCAATGCGCTGGATGCGCCGCTCGATCTCGCGGATGTTCTCGAGGTACTGTTCCATGCGCTGGCGATCCACCGCGCCCAGCTCTCTTTTCAGATCGCTGACCCGGCCCGTGATCCAATCCAGAATGCTGCGATTGGTGCGCTGGCGCGCCGCCCGTTCCGCCACGGTACCGCCGGCGCCGAACAACATGTCGAACGCCACGCGCGGGTCCCGGATCACGGGCAGCGGCTCGGTGGGCGATGCCCAGCTGATCGTGTCCGTGTATACACAGCTGTAGCCGTACGCGCAGCCGCCCGCCTGGTCGATGTTCTCAATACACAGCTGCATGGACGGGATGGGCGTGTCCTGCCCGAATCGCTGCGCGTACAGCTGGTCCAGCGATGTGCCGACAAAGACGTCCGAGCCTTCCGTCTGCTTGGGATGCGACTGCGTCAGGAACACAGCACTCGAGCGAAAATGGTCGCCGCCGATCTCACTCGGGTTCGATGCAAACGCATCGGCCATGCGCACGTCCGTGTTACTCACGATGGTCAGATAATCACGGTACGGCTCGAGTACGCTCAGTGCGCTTGGCGTGAGGTCGAATTCGCGTCCAACCGTCGCAGGTGCCCAGAGATTCCGGGTGGCGCCCCACGCATTGCTGCCCGCCGCGCCGTGCACCATCTCGATACACACCAGCCGCGGCCGATCGATGGCGGCGGCCGTTCTGCTCCAGGCCCGCCCGGTCGGCACCATGGCGTCCAGGAAAGGCAGTGCCACCGTAGCGCCCATGCCGCGCAAGAAAGTGCGGCGATCGAGGTGCTTACCGGTAATGAAATCCATGGTGCAATCTCCGCGTTACGTCAGGCTTACCGATTGTCTGCGCTGCGCTTCTGCCCATTCCCCTGCCGACCCGGTTCATCCGCAACGCCTTCCCGCTTGTACTGGAATGCAGCGCTCTTGACTACACCCAGGATGAAGGCAGACATGCGGTAATCATTGGCTTCCGCTTCTTTCGCAATGATTCGAATCGCAGGCTTGTCGTAGTACTCGACGCGCCGGCCCAGCGCATACGCCATCAGGTTCTCGGTGAAGGTGCGCACCAGCGGTATGGGTCGCTTGAGCAGCGCCTTCCTCAGTTCATCCGGGTTGCTCACGGGCGTCCCATCGTACAGCTCGCCTCGTGTATCGAGCGCCATTCCGTTCTCCCGGATGCGCCATTTCCCGGTCACATCGAAATTGTCGAGTGCCAGACCAATCGGGTCCATGTATTGATGGCACGATCGGCAGGTCGGATTCGAGCGATGTTGCTCCATGCGCTCGCGCGTAGTCAGCAGCCTGCCTTCCGTTTCATCGGCCGTCTCTTCCAGGTCCGGCACGCCGGGCGGTGGCGGTGGCGGCGGCGTGCCCAGCAGCACTTCCATGACCCATTTGCCGCGCAGTACAGGCGAGGTCCGATTGGCGTGTGAGGTGAGTGTCAGAATGCTGCCCTGACCGAACAGGCCACGCCGGCTCGCATCCGGATAGCTCACTTTGCGGAACTGTGTGCCCACCACGTTCGCCATGCCGTAATGCCGCGCCAGTCGCTCGTTGACGAACGTGTAATCCGCGCGGAACAACTCGAGCAGACTGCGATCGTCGCGCACCAGGTTGTAGAAAAACAACTCGGTCTCTCGGCGCATGGCATCGGCCAGCTGCTGATCGAAGTCGGGGAACCAGAAGGCATCGGGATGGACCTTGTCCAGGTCCTGCAGACGCAACCACTGCGCGGCGAAGCGCGTGCCCAGCGCTTCTGCGCGCGCATCCTTCAGCATGCGCCGCACCTGCGCCTCGAGCACCGGCCCCGACAGCTTCTGGCCCCGGGCCAGTGCCATTAACTCTTCATCCGGCGGCGCACCCCAGAGGAAAAACGAAAGACGCGCGGCCAGTGCCAGGTCGCTGATGCGATAGGTCTCGCCCGGCTTTACGGATCCACTGCGCGCGGGCTCATACCGGAAAACAAAATCGGGGCTGGCCAGAATGGCTTGGAGTCCCGTGCGCACACCGGTCTCGAAATCCCCTGCCGCTACGCCCTGGCGATAAAACTTCAGCAAAGCACCCGCATCTTCGGCCGTGAGCGGCCGGCGGTAGGCCTGAGCTGCGAGGCGCGTGAGAATCTGCTGAGCGCACGCTTCGTATTGCTGCGCTGACGTGGGTCTGCAGGTGAAGATCTTGTTGCGGCTGGGCGTCTCTGAAACACCGGTCACATGGTGCGGGCCAGCCACCACCAGCTCTTTCAAGTGAGGCGGCGAGGTGATGCCGTAACCACCAGCACCAATCTGGCGATCGGCCAACGACCACTCGTGCGGAGACACGAGGTCTTCCATGGGGCCTTCGGTGCGCCTGATGAATGCGGCCGACACACGATGCGGCCCGGCCTGAACACGGATCGGTTCACTGTCCATGTTCACACCATTGCGATCCTGCACGTGCATCCACTGATCCATGTCCAGCAGCGCCGCACGTTCGCCATCGATCGAAATCTCGATTTGCTCGAAACGTATCGTGCTGCCGTAGTAGCCGCCCGTAGTCGTGTGATCGAAGGCCATGCGAAATACGTATTCGCCATCGGCCGGGAAGTTGTGCATCACCGTGATCCCGCCACGTGTGCCGAAGGGCGCGCCTTGCTCGTGATCCCACTGTGAGAAATAACCTGGCTTCTCGTAGGTCTTCGAGCTGGGCGCGACATTACGATCGCCCACGGCCAGCCGGCTGATCTGGTCGGCCGCGTTCAGATACGCGCCCAACAACGTCGGTGAGAGCATCTGCACGTCGGCTATGTTGTCGAAGTTGGCGCTCTTGGTATCGAGGGGCAGGTAATCACCCGCATTGATGTCGAGCGCCAGAAGCTGGCTGATGGAGCGCTCATATTCGGCTCGATTGAGCCGCTGGAAAGGTCGATTCCCCGGGTTCATCGCTGTGCCCGTTGCACCATCGATGAGCTGTTCCAGCGTCTCCACCAGGACGCGCAACGTATCGCCGCCCGGCCTGGGAATCCCCGGCGGTGGCATCATGCCCGAGCGCAGCTTGACGATCATCTTCTCCGCCGTCTCCGCCATCTTCGGTGCGGCTCCGACGTCGAACGCTGTCAGATGCAAATTGCCGGCGTTGACCGCTTCGTTATGGCAGGCACCACAAAGGCGCCTGACCACGGCCGTCAGCGCTTCAGCCGGGATGGCGGACTCATTATTCCGAGCGGCAAGAGAAGAGACAGGCTCCGTCACAACCTGGGGCCGGGCGCCCGGCACCGGTGGGTGGGCCCCACGAGGCACGGTCACAGCCGCGACTGCGGCCAGTGCTCCCAGGACACCCAGGACGGCGGCAGTGGTAGATAGTTGCCTCATGGCGGCCTCCGAACGACCTGACGGTCCTGCGGCCCTGCACCCGGTCTTAACGTAAGCATTGGAAAGTCCGGAAGGGAGTAGAAAATCCGGAAGGCAGTGAGAAGAACCGTAAGAGAGTAAGAATCCCCTGGGGTTCTGCTTCCCACACGGTCTTTCTTCCTCTCTTACTCTCTTGCGGTTTTTCTTACGGTTTTTCTTACGGACTTTCATGTGAAGGTCCCGTAAATCTGCCGGCCCCGGGTTGCCGTCATGCTCGGCGTTGCAGTAGCCTCTCGTATGGCCCTACAGATCGACGAACAACGCATTCGACTGCTCCGTTTTGCTGCACCACTGCTGCTCGTGCTGGTCCTGGCGGGTGTTCTCACGCTCCAGGCACTGGCGGCCGAGCGGTCGAAGCGGGTTACCGCGGAGCGCACGCTTGGTGACTACGCGAATTTTGCGGCCTTCATCATTGCGAGCGCGGCCCGCCAGGAGGTGGAGCGGAGACTGCTTTATGCGTTTGGCCCAGTGCGCGCATTATCGCCGCAGACTGGCGCGCCGCTGCCGGCTCCGCTGGTGCTCACACGCGACCGATCGGAAACCAACCGATGTGTTGCGTCTGGCGTGCACGCGCCCAGTTACGTTCGACTCGATCTGCCGGGCCAGAGGTTGACGGTAGATGGAGCGCCGCTTCCTGCGGCTGCCACGAGGTGGCTGGCGGACACGCTGGCGCTGATTGCGCGCTCGAGTACGCGCGACGGGTTGACGGGTCAGTTGTTCGCCGACCAGCACCAGGCCGGTTTGCTGGCCTACCAGGTGTTACGAGACACCACGGGCACACCGTTCGCCGTGTACGCCAAATCGAACTGCCTGTATGTCGACAAAGAGTCCGTATTCGCCATGGCCATGGCCAGGACGCCTGTGCTGCCGCCCACACTCACGGGTGCGTTGCCCAACGATTCGCTGGTCTCGGTGCGCGTGAGCGACGCGCACGGCCATCTATTGTATGCCTCACCAAAACAATACGCCTCGCCCATCACGGGCGAGGAGATCAGTCCGCAGCCCTGGGGACAGATGCGTCTCACAGTCAGCATTCGCCCTGAGGTGGCGTATCGATTGGTAATTGGCGGTTATAACTACTCGCGCATGCCGCTCGCAGTGCTGCTCCTGTTGCTGATCGTGTTGTTCGCGGGTTTGGCCGTAGTGCAGCTGCGCAGGCAACAGGAGGTCATGCGTTTGCGCGAGCGCTTCATCTCGGGCGTGTCTCACGAGCTGCGCACGCCATTGCAGCAGATCCTGGTCTTTTCACAGTTGTTACGCATGGGAAAAATCGAAGCCAGCGAACGCCAGCACTCCATTGAAGTGGTAGAGCGGGAGACGCGCCGGTTGATCCATCTGGTCGAGAACGTGCTCCGTTTTTCGCGGTCTGCGCGCGGCCATGATGCTCTCACAATCGAGCGAGTACCACTCGAGCCGCTGATCCGCGACTCGGTACAGGCCTTCGAGCTGCTGGCGCGCGCCAACCAGGTCAGTACCACCGTGCAAATCGAAGATCACGTGCAAGCGCTGGTAGACGGCAATGCACTTCGGCGCGTGTTACTCAACCTGCTGGACAACGCCGTCAAATACGGGCCGCCCGGCCAGACTGTGACCATCCGTCTGGCGGCCGTGGACCAGCGAGCGCGCATCACCATTGATGATCAGGGGCCGGGCATCCCGAGTGTCGACCGCGCGCGCGTGTGGGAGCCGTTCCAACGTCTCGAGCGTGAAGCACACATTGCCGGCAGCGGCATGGGACTGGCCATTGTGCGTGACTTGATCGAGCGCATGAACGGCGCTGTGCGCATTGAGGATGCGCCCGGCCGTGGTACGCGGTTCACCGTCGAGCTGCCGCAGCACGACCATTCATGAGCGCTCGCATTCTGTTGATCGAGGACAACACTGATCTGGCCCTCGGATTACGTCGCAGTTTGGAGATCGAGGGCTACGATGTGGATGTAGCGCTGGATGGAATGGACGGACTGGTCTGCATACGGTCCACCACACCCGATCTGGTCGTGCTCGATCTCATGCTTCCTCGCCTGGACGGCTTTCACGTGCTGCGCATGATGCGAGCAGAAGGCCATGAGATGCCGGTGCTGATCCTGAGCGCCCGCGGGGAAGAGGTAGATAAGGTGCAGGGCTTTCGGTTGGGTGCAGACAACTATGCGGTCAAGCCGATTGGTGTGCTCGAGTTGCTGGCGCGAGTGGAATCGATGTTGCGCCGCGCCCATCGATCGAATCGGCGCTCCGAGCAGGAATCGGAGACCTACTCGTTCGGTCAGATCCAGGTGGATGTGGCTACGCGTTCCGTAACACGCAACGGAAAGCTCGTGGAGTTGAGTCCCAAGGAGTTCGATCTGCTGCACTACCTGTTGCGCAGCGGTGGGTCTGTGGTGCGCCGGGAAGAGCTATTGCGTGAAGTCTGGGGCTACAAGCGCGCCGTGCCCACGCGCACGGTGGATGCGCACATCGCTATTCTGCGCGGCAAGCTGGAAGACGAGCCCGCCCAGCCGCGTTACCTGCTCACTGCGCGCAAAGCCGGCTATCGGCTGGATCCAACCGGGAGTGCCGGTCTCACCGGATGAGTCGCCTCATCCGGTTCATCCGGTTCTCAATTCATGCGACTTGGCTGTCTTCGGAATCGTCCTGGACGGACGCCACTGCGGCGCGCAGCCGGGTGGTCACATCCCGCTCCTCGCGCAGACTCTCGATCATGGCCTCCGCCTGCTTCAGCAGGAACTGCAGCGAGCCGGCCTTCTCGAGCACGTGGTCGACAATGACCTTCTGGCCCTGCAGCACTTCCAGACTGGAGCGCACGTCGATCAGCAGCGCCTCCGCGCGCGCCAGGCGAGACTCGGCCTGGTTCATCTGGCGCCGGCGTTCGTCCAGCGTAGCGCTCGAGTCGCGCACTTCGCGCAACTGATTCATGACCTCGTCGAGCAGACGGCGCCCCTGTTCGACTTCGCGATGCGCAGACGTGATGGCGCGCACATCGGCCGCCGTTTTTTCGGCCATCACGAACATTCGCTCGACGTCGGCCTGCAAGGCGTCGACCGTACTCTGCCGCGCGGCCAGTTGCTCCAGTGAGCGCGCCACATCTTGCTCGACCAGCTGCCATTTAGCCAGGCGCTCTTCGAACTGACCGAGACGCTTTTCCACGAACCGCAGGCCGGATGCGCGTTCCTCGAGCTGCGACGAGAGTCCGTCGACACGTGTGACCTGGCGATCGGCCGAAGAAAGCGCCGTAGAGAGCCGCTTGGCGCGCTCGTCCAGCTCTTGCGCGGCCGCGGCCGCTTCCTGGCGCAGTTCCGAAGCACGGTTCAGGTCCTTGGCTGCCGCCTCGAGCGCGTTTTGCCGCTGATCCAGCTCCTGCCGCAACGCTCGCATCCGTTCGGCCAGCCGTTCCACGGATTCGCAGCGCGCCTCGAGTGCGGCCACGTTCTTGCCGATCTCACCGGCGTCGCGTTCCGCCTCCTGCAACCCGGAAGAGAGCGCGCTCACCGCTTTACCCAGACGTTCCGCCTCCTCGGCGTGTTCGGACAGCCGAACGAAGCGCTGTTCTGCCGCCTCCATGCGCGTTTGCAGTTCGCGGCCGCGCTCGTCGATCGTTGCGCCTTGTGCGCTCAGTTCCGCCATGCGGCGGTGCATGTCTTCAATGAAATCGCGGCGCGACTCAATGGCCGACGTAGACTCGTTGACACGCTGTACTTGCTTTTGCACGAATTCCACGGTAGGCGCCAGCTTGCGCAGCTCACCCACCTGTTCGCTCAGCTCGCCCAGCGAGCTCTGCACGCTAGTCAGCCACGACTTGGTATCCGACTGTTCCTCACGCACGCGCGAGATCTCCACAGAAGCCATCTGGGTGCGTTCCAACGCGTCCTTGACCAGTGCGTGTGCGCCGCGCAAGTGCTCGAAGTCGCGCAGCGCATCCTCCACGGCGGGCCGTGCTTCTTCAATGCGCGCCGTCTGTTCGACCAGCTCATCGGTCTCGCTGGCAACCTCATCCAGGTCACGGCGCAGCGCTTCGACTTTGCGCGCTTCTTCAGCCAGGCTGCCGACCTCGGCCACCAGCGCTTGGAGACGTGCAGTCAACACTTCCGTTTGCGCATTCAGCTGTGCCACCGCCTGATTCGATTCATTCAGGCCGGCAAAACGTGCCTCGGATTCGCTCACAACATTGCGCAAGTCTGACACGCGCTGGCTGACCGATTCCAGTCCCTTGCTCTCGAAGTCGAACCGCTCCACGCTCTGGCGTACATCTTCGCGTGCACCGGTCAATTCCGCCTGCATGGACCGGACCTGATCGTCACTCTCCCGCTGGACCCTGTCCAGCTCGCGCGACCGCTGCAGCACGGCTTCATGCAGGGACTGCAGCGTTGCAGTCTGCTCCTGCATGGCCGCCAATGTGCTGGCATTGGCCTGCTGCTGCCGGACACCGGTGTCGATCTGGCGCATGGACTGATCCAGCTGGTCGGCGCGCGCCACCGCGCGCTCCACTACCTCACGCTGTGCTTCCAGCGCAGACGTCTTCTGCGTGACATAGTCGCCCAAGGCTTTCAGAGTGGTGAGCCCGCGCCGGGTCTCTTCCACATGTTGCTGAACATCGTTCAGTCCGCGCAGCGACTGCTCAACGCCCGCTACGCGTCGCTCCTTGTCCTGAACCGAGCGCGCCAGGTCTTCGTGCCGGCGATCGAAGGCATCCATCTTGACCAGGGCATCCTTGTGCGCATGCATCACTCGATCGTGCTGCTCCCGGATGCGCGTCAGTTGCTCGTTCGTGCCTTCCACCTGCCGGCGCACCTGCTCAGTATCGGATTGCATCTGCCGGAGCGGCGTCTCCAACTCCAGGAACGAACCCAGTCTCTCCTTCACGTCCAGCGCCAGGTCCACCTTGTGACTCAATTCTTCGATCAGCGAGCGAATCCGCTGCGCATCCTCGGACGCATGGGCTATGCGCGCGTCCGCCTGTCGCTGGTATTGCGAGAGCCGCTCCGCCGTTTCGTCCAGATTCTGCAACTGCGCTGTCAGCCGCTCGAAGGAGACCAGCCGCTTTTCCAGACCGGTCAATCGCCCGGCCACCGCTTCCATATCGGTTTCCGCCTTGGCGATCGGCTCGCTCAGCTCTTGAATCCGAGTGATGGATGCGCGTGCACTCTTGACCAGTGCCTCACAGAGTCCGCGCTCCTGCCGGATCTCGCGCAGTACATTGCGCATCTCGTCCGTGAGTTCCTGATCTCGGGAACCGTTACCGAGCCAATCCTTGAGCAGCTTCGCCATGATTGCTCCTACATGTGTCACGGCCTGGCCCCTAACGGGCCGGGCAACTGGGTTATTCGATTGTGGGGGTGGCCGCTCGTCGGCCGGGTGTGCGAACGAGGGAATGTTGTGCGCCTACGCGCGTGGCAATTCGCGGGCCCAGTTCGGTCAACCCGTGGGTGCCTCGATTCTGCCGCAACTTGCGCGCGGTCTCGCCCAAACCTGTGGCCCTCGGTGCGTACAAAATTGCCAGAGATTTTGCAGAATGTGCTGGATCGGCTCGGATTCCGGCAGTCGCATGGCTGTCCGCCGTCCGCCCATCCCATTTGACCCTGTCCACCCACCGAAATACCTTCACCCCCCAGCGCGCCGGCGGTCTGCATCGCCTGGCATGGCGCTCCCTCCCAGAAGCTTGCCTGCGGCGGCGAGGACGTCTGCATGGGCACAGCCCGGATCGCGGCTCCACAAACAAAGCATGGTGCCAACGGCGAGTCGGCCCACGCCGTTAAGCCTGCCCGGCCTTATAGCGCCATTCCGATCGGCACAGCGCCCATGATGTTGCAACGGTGCGCGTGCGGAGGCGCGTGCCCGGAATGCAAGCGGCGACGGTTGCAGATGCGGCGCGATCGCGATCGCTCCGGCGTCGAGCCGGACGCGCTATTGGCCGTCGAATCCGCGCTGCGCGCTCCGGGGCGTCCGCTAGATAGTGATCTGCGGAGCCATTTCGAGGACCGGCTCAACCACAACCTGGCGCACGTGCGCATCCACGCAGACGCAGAGGCGGGCCGATCTGCTGTTCAGGTGGGAGCGGCCGCGTACACGATAGGCTCGCACATCGCATTCGCACCCGGACAGTGGTCACCGCGCTCCGCGCCGGGCCGGCGTCTCCTGGTCCACGAACTGGTGCACACGATACAGCAGCAGGGATCAGCACGTGCTGCAGTGCAACGCATGGAAGTCGGTCCAGTCGACGATCTGTTCGAACGCGAAGCAGAGTCGATTGCGCAGCGGATCGCGGAACCGCCGGAGGACGCGCCCGCGCGGATGACGCTGGTCGATGCCTCTGATGTCAGGTTGGCGGAGGAAGAGGAGGAAGAGGAGGAATCAGGTGATGCTGAAACGTCAACGGAAAGCGCACCAGCGTCACGAATTGACGAGAATGCCGCGGTTCAGCGCCTGCCCGCCAGCCGACTGCGACTACAGCGTAAGGTTGAGATAAGAGTTCCTTCCCCGGTGATCGAGAACCCAACCACGATCATCAAGCGGTCGGGCGTGGTCAGCGACGCACCCCTGGGTCTGACCCAACTCGTAATCAACGGCGTAGACGCCGGCCCCAACGTGAGTCTCGGATCCCTGCTCAATGTGCCCAAGATATTCGTCGATACCGATGCACAGAACAAAGTTGTGCGCTGTCACCTGGAAGGCACGATCAATCTGAGCCTCGCCCATAAAGTCCGCATCCTGTCTCCGCCGCCTACTAAGGAAGGCTGGAAGGATACCCTCACCGTTGAGGAAGTGCGTGCGTTGCGCGGAGTAGCCTCACAAGTATGCCGGAATAGGCGCAAGACCAGCACAGTCAACATGATTGTTAAAGGCGATCCTTCGAGTGACAAGCTGGTGAAGAAAGTAGCAGCTGCCGAAGCTGAACACGTCGCCGAGAATACCGCCGCCTTCGAACGTCATCTGGTTCCGCTTCACGACCGCATTGCCAAACTGGCCGCTATCGACACGACCACGCCCTGCAAGGTGCAAGGCAAGGTTTCCATTTGCACTCAACAGGATTGCAGCAACGAACTCCAGAAGCAGCTCAACTTGCCCGCTACTCTGCTGGCCTTCAAGACTGAATACGAGGATGCGATAAAGAAGCACGACGGTGATGGAGGAGATCATCACAGCCGGGCGGAGCGGACGCTGGATCCATCCTGCAACAATCTCACGATCAAGATTGACGTGCGCTGAGAATGCAAGGCCAACACCAGCCTTTTGGTACAATCCAGGATCAGAGCGCCGGGGCGGGCTCACCTTCGCACTGCGATAACCTCCAGCACGGCCGGCGTGACCATGAGTGCGTTGGGCGCAGCCTCGGCGGCGGCAAGCGCCCGCAGCACACAGGTGCTCTGTTCGCGCGTCACGACGCCGGCCTCGCCCAGGCGATGCAGGCCGGCGTGCAGAAACGAGTGTTGCCACTCCCACAAGTAGCTGGTGCGCGGCACGACTTCGATGACGGGGTGAACGCTGGCAATGCTGAACTCCAGATCTGGCAACCACTCGGCCAGCTGCAACCCGATGTCCGGGTCCCCGCCCGTTGCGCGCCAATCTTCCACTACGAGTCGCCCGAACTCCTCGAGTTGAGTGGAGCGCGGTGCCACGCGCCAGGTGGAGTAATCGAAGTACTCGTGCAGAACCAGCACGGCACCTGGCTTTAGCACATCGGAGATTTGCTCCAGAAGTTGACGAGGCCGCTGCAGGAAACCGAACACCCACCGGCACCACGCGCCGTCCGCCTGCACCGGCAAACAGGCATTGTCAAGATCGAGTCGGAGCGGCGCGATGTTTTGGATACCGCGCTGGAAACACTGCTCCTCCAGCATATCGAGAAAGTGCTGGCACGCATCGATGGCGACCACACATCCCATTGGACCCACGATTTCCGACAGATCGAGCGCCGCGTAGCCGGGCCCACAGCCCACATCGAGAATGGTCTGGCCCTCGCCGAAATCGGCTCGCCTCCAGGCATCCAACGCGCGCGGCCGCCAGACCTGATGTTGCAGGGCCAGGCGCGCGACCTCCTGGTCGTGCGTCGGGTGTACGTGAGGTTCGACTCCAACCGCAGGCATCGTCATATTCGCCAGATGTTTGATGCGTGATAAGTGCTTCCAGCTGATTGCGCACATCCGATTGGGCGACGAGCATGCGCACGCGGGACGATATGATGGCAATCCCTTGGCCTCACGCAATCGGATCGTAGTCGTATTTGACGCGCTCCGCAGTCAGTCAGTCCTTGCCTGCCATACTCATTCCGGCGGCCACCAGGATCGTGTTGTAACGCATGAGTTCCTCCTCAGCGCACTGGCGCGTGCGCCCGCAAGGTCAAGGTTGTGACTTCACCTTGCTTATGCCGAAAAGACGGCTGACCTCCCTCAACGGGCAGGATCTGCTCCAGCCACGGCCTCCTGGATGCCGCCTCAACGGCCTATTGACGCCACCCATTCGTCATGGCTGTGAGGGTGCGGTCGGCAGGGCTTGGTCAATCGTCCAAAGAAACGTCATGGCTATGAGGGCGCGGTCAGGGCTTGGTCAATCGTCCAAGGAAACGCCATCAAGGGGATGAGGAGATGAACGACCGGGATGAGGAGATGAACGGCGGAAAGGAATAGTTAACAGATCCCCTTCATCGCCTTTTGAAATCCCTCATCCAGACTGAAAGTAAGGTGGTCGAGCAGCCAGGCGTGCGACTGCCGGTCAGCGAGGGCGCCGCCGGCGCAGCTCCGTCAACTTCTCGCGGGCATTCGTGTTGCCCGGATCCAATTGCAGGGACCGTTCGTAGTTGCGAATGGCCTCCGCGATCTCGCCGTTCGCGGCCAACGCCTCACCCAGAGAGTCGTATACATTCGAGGCTTGCGGATACTCGCTCACGTTGAGACGGAAAACGCGCACGGCCACGCTCACATTGCGCCGCAGCACCGCGTAGCCCACATCGTTCAGCAGTGGCTCGGGGAAGGCCGTGCCGCCGAAGCGCGCTTTGAGCGCAGCATACCGCACTGCACCGGAATCCGCGCCCAACTCGGCGAACGCCCGCGTCAGAGCCACCCTTACAAGATTCAATCGAGCAAACTGAGACGCCGGGTTGTGTTGCACGTTCAACTCATGAAACCGCTCGGCATCCGCGGCCCGACCCGCTCGCATGGCGATGTCCGCAAGGTCGGCCAGCGCAACTTCCGTGAAATCGTAAATGGCCCGCCCGTAATACCGGGAACGCAGGCCATGGTATGCCGACACGGCAGAATCCGCGCCCGCAGCCTGGTACGCAAGCGTCAACATCTCCTGCAGCGCACGGGGCCGCCGTATACCGCGATGGCACGTGAAACACTCCACCCGCACCGGCGGATCGGCGCGCTCGTCCAGACTGGCCAGGTGAGTTCCGTTGATGCGGCCCACCATCTCCAGCATGGTCCGCGCCTGGCGCTTGGGCAGCTTGTCATCGGACGCAAAATTGTACGTCTCCAGCGGTCGGTTCTCTTCGCCCACGTGGCAATACGAACAGCGCACACCCAATGCGCGCGTGAAGCCTGCCATCATTCTGACCAGCGTATCCCGATGGATGGTGCGCGGCAGGACCTTCAGATTGGTGAACGAGTCGGGCGGGAACTGCCCACGTGCGCCCACCGGGATGCCCAGCGCCGTGCATGCAACAACGAGGGGTACCACGTACATCCGGCCACGCGCACTCGACATGAATCGCCTCGGGATGGAAGACGTTGAATGGGTAACATCCCGAAGCCCCGAGTGTTGTGAAGGCCGTGTGCGGAAACTGTCAAGGAATGGTTAACGTTTCACCGCAATCACCTCGAGCACCGCCGGTGTAACCATCAGCGCGTCAGTCGCCGCTTCCACCGCGCAAAACGACTGCAACACGACACCACTTTGCTGCCGCGTCATACGACCTGCGTTGACCAATCGACGCAGAGCCGCGTGCATGAAGGAACGCTGCCATTCCCACAAATAGCTGGACGGCGGAACCACGTCGATGATCGGTCGGATCGAGGCCGTGCTGAAGCCCAGTTCGGGCAACCACTCAGCCAGCCGCAAGCCGATATCAGGATCTCCACCGGTATCACGCCAGTCCTCCACTACCAGTCGCGCAAATTGCTCCAGTTGCGGGGAGCGCGGCGTTACCCGCCAGGTGGCGTAGTCGAAATACTCGTGCAGCACCAGCACTGCACCTGGCTTGAGCACCTCTGCAATGCGCTCCAACAGAACCCGCGGTCGCTGCAGGAACGAGAACACCCAGCGGCACCACGCGCCATCGGCCTGAGCCGGCTGACACGCTTCGTCCAGATCCAGCTGCAGCGTGACAATGTTCTGGATGCCACGCTGGCAACATTGCGCTTCCAGCACATCCAGAAAACGCGCACACGCGTCCATGGCCACTACGCAGCCCATCGGACCCACGATCTCGGACAGGTCCAGAGCAGCGTAACCCGGACCGCAACCCACATCCAGAATGGTTTGACCCGCGCCGAAGTCCGCGCGCCGCCAGGCATCCAGCGCATGTGGACGCCAGACCTGATGTTGCAGCGCCAGGCGCGCAATCTCCTCATCTTGCGTACCCAGTACGTAAGGCTCCAACCCGACGTCGGGCATGGTCATGGTTGTCATGGCGTAGGAATGATTCGGGTTTTGCTTTCGCCGCCCGACCGCCGCACCGTCAACTCCGCGCGCAACCAGGCATCACGCTCGCCAGCTCTGACGTCGATGAGGACTTCTCCGGACATGCGCCTGGCTTTCAGCGTCGCGTGCGAGTCGATCTCTTGCAGAGGCTGGATCCATACAGGCCTGGACGTCACCAGCGCTGCGGCAAGCCCGGCATGTACGTGGGTGTATTGTATGAGACGCACGACGCAGTCATTCTGCTAAATCGATTGACGGTTCTCCGCGGTCGCCCTAAACAGGTGTTCAGGGCAGCGGCCGAACCCGTAGTAGTAGCTGGAGTTGGACTGCCGATGTACGGGTCAAAAAAAGAGTCGGCAGCGCGCCCAACACGCGCTTGCCGACTCAGCGGTCACCGCTCGCTATACCCCAAAAACCGTCGTTCCGTTGTCAATTCTTCGCTACCAGAGAACTGGTTCTTTCCCTTTCTGCAGGAACGGCACGCCGTCCGTCATCCATTTGGGCGCTGGTGTTCCTTTGAGGTAGTGATCGAAGAACTGCTTCATGCGGACCTGGAAATCTTTTTGATTCGCGCGATTGGCCAGATGATGCGGCTCGTCGGGATAGGAGAGCAGGATGACTTTCTTGCCCAGGCGGCGCGCCGCGTTGAAGTACTCCAGTCCCTGATGCCAATCCACCGCACCGTCGGCAGTGCCGTGCAGAATCAGGAACGGTGTCTTGATCTTTTCGGCCTGGTGCAGCGGTGACTGGCTTTCATAGAGCTCGTGTGCGCTCCAGGGCGTGACATCGCGGCCCATGCGTACCTGGCCGACTTCCATGATGCCCTGTTGCACGGTGCCCGAACTCTTGTACAGCTCGTTGTAGAAGCTGACCAGGTTGGTCACGGGCGCACCGGTGACCACGGCAGCAAAGATGTCGGTCTGGGTCAGGATGTAGGACGACTGGTAGCCGCCCCAGCTGTGTCCTTGTAAGCCGATGCGCTGTGGGTCTGCGTAACCAAGCTCGATGACTTTCTTGACTGCGCTGGTCACATCATCAACGGCCGATGTGCCTGGTTTGCCGATCGTGTACACAACATCCGGCTGCAATACCAGGTAGCCATTGCTTGTGTAGGTGGACATGTGCGGCCGGTCATCATATGTGGGCATCGAATAGCGATAGTGCTGGTCCGACATGATCTCGTAGAAGTAGACCAGCATGGGATAACGCCTGCCGGGTTCGTAATTGGCGGGCAACGCCAGTGTGCCCTGCAACATGTTGCCGCGCGCGTCCGTGTAGTCGATCAGCACGCGGCCCGGACTCCAGGCAAACTCGGACTGCTGCGGATTGGCGTTGGTAATCTTTTGGGCTGCCGCGAAGCGGCTGTTGCTCACGTAGAAGTCCGGGAAATCCACGAACGTCTGGCGCGTGAATACCATACGGTCCGCTTTGTCGGCTTTGTCCACCGATCCGATGGTGGCGTCTTCATAGATCAAAAGCTGGGGCTTGCTGCCCGGCTTCAGCTCGTAGTACCCCGACTTCTTGGTACGCTGGCCGTAGGCAGACAGCGTGAGCGGCTTCGACAGGTCGAGGCCTTCATCTGCGCCTGCACCGCCGCCACCACCGCCGCCGCGACCGCCGCCACCACCGGCGCCCTCGCCGTCCAGCCGCACGATGCGGAAGCGAATCTGCTGGGCATCACCCACACCACCGGTCAGGTTGGTGGCTTTGCCACCGGCCAGCGGCAGGCTCCAGATGTCGAAGTCGTGATATAGCAGCACGGCCTTGCCATTTTTGCTCCAGCCTGCCACGCCATAGATGGGCAGTTCGTACGGGTGGTCATCACGTTTGTCGATGAAATCCACACCTGATTGTTGTGAAAGATTTGTGGTTTGGCCGGACTCGATGTTGTACGCGATGACCTGCTTCTCCTGCAGGTAGAGGTACCACTTGCCGTCGGGTGAAGCGCCCATGGCACGTGAAAGTCCCTTGGCAATCGGTTTGCGCTCGCCGGTATTCAGATCGATGCGCTGGTAATCCGCGCGCGCACCGCCCCAGGCAATCTCCAGACGATACGGTTTGTCCAGACGGCCAATGCCCCACCGTCCATCCGCTGTAGGTGTGACCTGTCGCATCTCTTCATCGGCCAGGCGCAGGAACTTGCGGGTTGGGATATGATAGGTGGCTGCGTAGGTGAAGCGGCGATTCTGTTCCGCGCGTACCTGCTGTACGGACTGCACATCTTCATCCCGCCAGTGCCATACATCCACGTTGGCTTTGGGCTCGCCGCCCGTCGGTGCTTCCGCTTCCTGTTCTTTCAGCCCGAAATACACACGAGCGCCATCGCGGCTGAAGGTCACGGTGCCGAAATCGCTTACCACGAGTCCATTGGGAATGGCCGTGTCCTTGCCGTCCAATTCGATGCTGCTTTGTTTGGGTGTACCGATGCCGGTCACGATTTGCAGTGTGTTGGCTCGGTGCATCATGCCTTGCGGCTTCACCCCTTTCAGCACGGCCAGAGAAGTGCCTGCGCGGTCCCACGCCAGTTGATTGAACTCCAGCGGCTGTGAGCTGACCATGGTCACGGCGCCGCGCGTCAGGTCGTGCAGGAACAGGCCGTTGCCCAGACGGTTGGCGGCATCGATCACGTAAGCCAGGTGTGTGCCCGCCTCATTGAATGCGAATTCATCCACGTTGCCCAGGTTGAGCGACGTACCATCCTTCAGGTTGCGGACGATGAGATCCGTGCCTTCATGAGACGTCTGGCTTTGCGGCTTGTTCTTCTTCAATGCCAGGTGGGTTGAACCCTTGGTGAAGCGGAAGCTGGCAACGTCGGCAATGCTGTCTTTGGCGCCCGTCGCAACATCGAGCACGTGCAAATAGCGATTGGGTGTGGTCGGCGCGGCTGCAGCGCCCCCGCGACCACCACCGCGGCCACCGCGGCCAGCGCCTTCGCTGGGTCCCACGAAGTAGGCCACCCACCGCGAATCATCCGAGAACGTGGGACCGGTGCCCCGCACGGCCGTGAACGTTTTGCTGCCATCCACCTCAGTGATGTGCAGCGTGCCGTCACCCTCGTTGGGCGTGATCGCATACGCGAACCACAGGCCGTTGGGCGCAAGCGCGGATGCACTGACCCGGTTCCACTTGGCGTAATCGGCCAGCGTGAGCGGCTTGGTGCCATTTGCATTTTTCGCCGTGCTGGCGGTACCGGGGGTCTGTGTGTTCTGCGCCCAAAGCGGCATGGCCCAAAGCGCAATCGCGAGTGTAACGGAGGTGACCGCGCGCCTGGAAATGCGGATCGGATTCATGGCTGCCCTCGGGTGGGATGGGGTAGGTAAGCTGGGCCGAGCGCAGGATCGGCCGCAAGCGCGGCCGGTCGGCTAACGAAACACACGAGTCAGTCGTCCTACCGTCTGGAATCCCCTCCGACTGACTCTCAGGAGCTACGTATGGTCAACCGCCGCCAATGGTTTGGACTCACACTGGGCGCAGGCGCCGCTCTCTCCATCAACCCGCGTTGGCTGCAGGCACTGGCTAGTGGCCAGCTCATTCAGCGCGCCATCCCATCCTCGGGAGAGAGGGTGCCGATTATCGGACTGGGCAGCTCGGCCACGTTCTCACGCACGGCTGGCAGTGCCGATATCGCTGCTCTCAAGGAAGTGCTGAAAACGTTCGTCGATATGGGCGGCAAGGTCTTCGACACGGCGCCCAGTTATGGCCAGTCCGAGAAAGTCGCCGGCGAAATCGCGCAAGAGCTGGGCATCAGCAGCAAGATCTTCTGGGCTACCAAGGTCAACGTGGCTGGCCGCGGTGAGGGCGTGGCCGACGCTGCGGCGGCCCGCGCCCAGATCGAAGAGTCGTTCCGCTTCTTTGGCATTCCCAAGATCGACCTGATCCAGGTGCACAACCTGGGCGACATCCCAACGCAACTCGGGATTCTGAAAGAACTGAAACAACAGGGCAGGATCCGCTACACCGGCGTCACTACCACCAGCAACGGTCAATACACGCAGCTCGAGCAGGTCATGCGTAACGAGCCCATCGACTTCATTGGCCTCGACTACGCGGTTGATAATCGCGACGTCGAGACCACCATCTTACCGTTGGCGCTGGAAAGAAAGATCGGCGTGCTGGTGTATGTGCCCTTTGGCCGGACGCGCCTGTGGCAGCGTGTCGAGGGCAAGCAGTTACCCGAGTGGGCCAGGGAATTCGATGCCACTTCATGGGCCCATTTCTTCATCAAGTACGTGGCTGCCCACCCGGCGGTAACGTCGGTAACTGCAGCCACCAGTCAGGCCAAGCACATGGCGGATAACATTGGCGGCGGCATTGGCCGTCTGCCTGACGAAGCCATGCGCAAACGGATGGCCGAGTTCGTTGATGCCCTGCCGCCCGCACCTGCCGGTCGCGGCCGGGGCAGCGGCAGCGGCCGCTAACTATTCATCTGCTAGACCTTGGGCAGATCGGGCACGTCGCCCGGTCTGCCCATTTTCTTGCGCGCCGGAGTGGCCGCCTTCGCCGTTTTCGCAGTCGACCAGCGCCAACGCGCTAGCATCAAAACGGCATAGACGCCTGCGTAAAAAAGCGGCAGCCGCGTATCGGCTTTCACTTTCCAGTAAAAATGCAGAACACCCAGCGCACCGCTGACGTAAATCAGGCGATGCAGCACGGTCCACTTCCGGCCCATGCGCCGGATCCAACCCTTGGTCGACGTGATGGCCAGCGGAATCAACAGCACGAGCGCGGTGAAGCCTACTGTGATGTACGGCCGCTTCAGAATGTCTTCGGCGACCATGCTGAAGTCGAAAAACAAATCGAGCACCACGTAGGTCAGGAAATGAAGTACCGCGTAGAAGAACGCGAACAGCCCGATCAGCCGCCGCGTTTGTATGATGGGATTGTACCCAGTGAGGCGCCGGAGAGGCGTTACGGCCAGCGTGATCATCAACAGCGTCAGTGATGTACGCCCGGTCCAGTGTGTAATCTTTTCGATGGGATTTGCGCCCAACCCATCATGAAGGGCCCGCCACAACAAGATGGCCGCAGGCGTGAGCGCGCCCACCCAGATGATCAATTTCAGTCGCTGCACGAATGGGCGCGCGGCGCGTTGCGCCGCGGGCGCACCTTGCGGGCGCAGCGAATTCTCGCTGTCAGTCATCTCGGCAGAACTCGCACAAACACGAAATCAGTAATCCCTACCAGACGTTGACCGCCCGAGCACGCGGCGCACAGCGCCCGCGCCCGAAG
>JBOHRF010000021.1:0-35864 GCA_050732575.1 Longimicrobiales bacterium | reverse complement strand
GTGGATTTCACCGCGCGCGGCCAGGCTGCGCAGGTCGACCGGGGCGGACTCTCTCATGGCTGGTCCAAGAGCGTGGCCAGTTTGCGCGCAATGTCTCGCGCCGCATGAGGTCGTGCGCGCGCGCGCGCGGCATTTGCCATGCGCGCGCGCAGCTCGTTGTCCTGAACCAGACGCAGCAATTCCTCCAGCAAGCGATCCCCGGTCAGCTCGCGCTCGGGCAGCATCAGCGCAGCGCCGGCGTCGGCCAGTGCGCGCGCGTTGTGCGTTTGATGATCGGCCGCGGCCGTGGGTAAAGGGATCAACAACGAGGGGATGCCCCAGGCCAGCAGCTCGGCCGTGGCCATGGCGCCCGCGCGCGAAATGGCCAGGTCGGCCGCGGCCAGAGCCCTGGGCATTTCATCGATGTAAGGAAAAACTTTCACGGACTCGACATTTTGCATTTGGGTCAGCCGTGATGTAACACTCTCAAAATGATTCGGTCCTGTAACCCAGAGCAGTTCCGCGCCGGTGCCCACGCCCGCGCCCGTGCGTAAGGCATCGAGCACCGCTTTATTGATGGCGCGCGCACCCTGACTGCCGCCCACAACCAGCACAACGGTAGCATCCGCACGCAGACCGAAGTGCGCACGGCACTCCGCACATTGCAGTGCTGTGTCGGGTGGCCGGATGGGATTGCCCAGCGCCGATACCTCGGTGTGTTTGCCGGGTTTTAGATGACGCTTGGCTTCGGGAAAACCGAGGTGGACCTGACGCGCCCAGCGACTCATGAGACGCGTGGTGAGACCAGGCCAGGAGTTCTGTTCCTGCACCGCAACGGGTACACCTTTGAGCAACGCAAACGCGCAGGCCGGCCCACTGGCATAGCCGCCTGTGCCCACGACCAGGCCAGGACGCAGCTCGCGAAACAGACGGGCCAATCCACGCGTGCTGCTCATCAATGAAGCCAGGAGCTTCCAGTTTTCCCACACGCGTTGACGGCGCAATGGTTCGAAGGGCAGCAGGGTGTGCGGCACGTTCTCCCTGGGCAGCACGCGCGCTTCTACGCCGCGACGCGCGCCCACGAAGTGCACCGTGGTGCCCGCCCGCTCCTGACACAGAGCGCGCGCCAGGGCCAGCGCCGGATACAGGTGCCCGCCCGTGCCACCACCCGCAAACAGGGCCGTCATTCGTTCCTGCCTTCCGCACGACGCGCGATGTTCAGCAGGATGCCGGTCCCGGCCAGACACACGAGCAGACTGGAGCGACCGTAGGACATGAACGGCAAGGTCACTCCCGTGGTAGGCACCACGGCCAGATTGACGGCCATGTGCAGAAACGCCTGCACCGCAATCAGGTTGGTAATACCGATGGCCAGGAGGAAGCCAAAGAAATCGCGCGCCTGGCGTGCAATGCGATAGCCGATGAGCGTGAAACCGGCGAACAGCACGATCAGGAGCAGCACACCCAGAAAGCCCCACTCTTCGCCGATCATGGCCAACAAGAAGTCGTTGTGCGGCTCGGGCAGGAAACCAAACTTCTGCACGCCGTGACCAAACCCGCGCCCCAGCGTGCCGCCACTGCCCAGCGCAATCAGCGCCTGGTTGATCTGATAACTCGCACCGGCCGGATCGTGTGTAGGATCGAGGAAGGCCACGATGCGGCGGATGCGATAGGCTACGGAATCGACCTGGCTCCAGAGCAGCGGCAGGCCCACGACTGCCAGCAGGATGAAATGGCCGATGCGCGCACCAGCGGAAAAGACGACGAGTGCGGCTAGCAGCAGCGTAATGGCGCCTGCAGACAAACTCGGCTCGAGAAACACCAGGCCAACGACCAGCCCCCACATCATCAGGAAGGGCAATAGTCCGCGCGTCAGGCTGGTCAGCTTGTCCTGCTTCTTCACGGCCAGCGCGGCGGTCCAAACGATCAGCGCCAGCTTGGCAAATTCAGAGGGCTGGATCTGCAGCGGCCCCAGGACCAACCAGCGGCGCGCGCCATTGCGCACCGGCGCAATCGATTCTGTACCAGGCAGAATGACAATGAGCAGAGTCACGAGCGCGGCAATGAGCAGCGGCCAGGCCAAAAAACGCAGGTGCCGGTAGTCGATTTGCGCCATGACCACCAAACCGAGCAGGCCCAGCGCGCTGCCCAGCAGCTGACGCACTACGAAGTGGTAGTCGGCCAGCCCAGAGTTCTGCGCCATGACCGCACTGGCGCTGTACACGGATACCACGCCAAAGGACAACAATGCGATGGTGATGAGCAGGAGGGCCGTTGCTTCCCAGCCCACGCGCAACCGCGCGCTGCGCAAGGTTGCATGCACCGGCAGGCTGGCCGTCTGCGCGCTAGCCATTGACCACCTGCGCCAGTTGCGCAACCCGCTTCTTGAAGCGCTCTCCGCGTTGCTCGTAGTTGTCGAACTGGTCAAAACTCGCGCACGCGGGCGAGAGCAGCACTGCGTCGCCGGGGGAGGCAACCGAGGCCGCCCGTTCGACCGCGTCGTCGAACCCCCCGGCGACCAATTCAACAGCTACATGCGCTGCCAAATCCTGAACCACGAGCGGCGCTGCTTCTCCGTACGCGATGACCGCGCGCACGTGATTGCGCAGCTCGGTCAACAGGTTTGTATAGGGCTCACCCTTGTGGCGGCCACCCAGCAGCAACACGGTAGGCCGGGTCATGCTTTGCAGGGCCACGCGCGTCGATGCGATGTTGGTCGCCTTCGAGTCGTTGATCCAGAGCACGCCATCCAGTTCGCGCACCACCTCGAGACGGTGCGGCAAACCACGAAAGCTGGTCAACCCATCCTGGATCACATCGATCGGAACCTCGGCCGCGGCCGCAGTGATGGCCGCAGCCAGCGCATTGGCCCAGTTGTGTTGGCCCAATAGCGGCAGATCGCTGATATGCAATAATGGGCTCTCGGCCGTGCCCAGCCGCAGCACCAGATGGCCTCGCCCGCTGATGAAACCACCCACTTCACCGCGGCCCAGTTCTCCCGAGATGCGGAAATAGAAGCGGCGCCCGGGCACGTTGCCCGGCAACGCGAGCACGGCGGCATCGTCACCGTTCAACACCCAGACACTCGCGGAACTGGCATTCTTGAAGAGCTTTGCCTTGTCTGCGTAATACGTGGCAACCGAGTCGTACCGGTCGAGATGATCGGGCGCCAGGTTGGTCACTACGCCGATGCGCGCGGTAAAGCGCTCGATGTCGGCCAGCTGAAACGAGCTGGCTTCCACCACCACCCAATCGGGCGGTTCGGCACGCAGCGCGATCTCGGAAAGAGCAGTGCCAATATTGCCGGCGGCCGGCGCATCGAGTCCGCCCCGCCGCAGCAGATGCGAGATCATGGCAGTCGTGGTGCTCTTTCCGTTGGTACCGGTCACGGCAATCACAGGCGAGCCCAGATACTGGAACGCCAGCTCCAGCTCCGAAATGCGACGCACGCTTCGCATCGCCTCAGCGCGCAGTACCGGCGCGCTGGGCGGAATGCCCGGACTCACCACGATCAACGCGCACGCGGCCAGACGTTCCAGCGCGTGGCCGCCGAGCTGCACGTCGGCTCCTTTTGCTTGCAACTCGCGCGCAACCTGCTGCAACGCGGGCGAGTCACTCGCATCCGATGCGTAAACGCGAAAGCCGTGCGCCAACGCCAATTGGGTGGCGGCGCGACCGCTGCGCGCCAGGCCCAACACACCGATCAGCGGGCGCTTGTTCATCGGATCTTCAGCGTGCTGAAGGCAATCAGACTGCACAGCAGCCCAATGATCCAGAAGCGCACAATGATCTTGGTCTCGGTCCAGCCCGACTTCTCGAAGTGATGGTGCAGTGGCGCCATGCGGAAAAGGCGTTGGCCCTGCCCGTAACGCCGCGCCGTGTATTTGAACCAACCAACCTGCGCCATGACCGAGACGGCCTCCAGCACGAACACACCGCCCACGATGGCCAACAGGAACTCCAGCTTCAGCAAGAGCGCCACCGTGCCCAGTGCGCCACCCAGCGCAAGCGCGCCCGTGTCACCCATAAAAACTTCGGCGGGATGCGCGTTGAACCACAGGAACCCCAGGGTGGCGCCGGCCAGCGCAACACAGAAAATGGCCAGCTCACCCGCGCCGGTCAGATAGAAGAGTCCGAGATAACGCGACGTATCCGAGCGACCGACCAGGTAAGCAAACACACCAAATGTGGCGGCCGCGATAGCCGTGAGGCCGCCGGCCAATCCATCCAGACCATCGGTCAAGTTCACAGCGTTGGACGTGCCCGTGACCACGAACATGACCCAGGGAATGAAAAAGAAGAGCGAAATGCTCACGTAGTAATCGGCCAGGAACGGCAGCGTGGTCCAGTTGGGCTGGGCCGTCGTGCTGAGCGGCGCGATCAGCACAATGGCACCTACGATCAGGCCAATGAGCCCCTGCCCTACCAGCTTGTAGCGACCCACCAATCCTTCCGTGCGTCGCCGCACCACCTTCAGATAGTCATCCAGAAAACCCAGTGCGCCCAGCCACAGGAACACGAACAGTGTGATGAGGACGTACCGGTTCTTGATGTCGGCCCACAAGATGGTGGCCACCGCGGTCGCTACCAGAATCAGCAGGCCGCCCATGGTCGGCGTGCCCGCCTTCTTCAGGTGTGACTCCGGCCCTTCTTCCCGGACCACCTGGCCGAAGCGCAGCTGGCGCAGCCAGCGAATCATGCGCGGTCCGAAAATGAAGGCGAGCAGGCTGGCCGTGACCATCCCGCCCGCAGCGCGAAACGTGATGTAGCGAAACAGGTTGAAAAAGATGTGCTCGTCCGCCAGCGGCGTGAGCAGATGCATGAGCACCGATCAGCGCTCCTGTTCGTGAAGTAGTTTCACGTTCTCGTTCACGCACTCGTTTTCGTTCACGATCGTTTCGGGAGCGTGAGCGAAAACGAGAACGAGAACGTGAGATCCGAGCGAGCGTGTCCCGCCGAATGCGTGTTTTTCGCGCTCGGCGCACTCCGACCGCGCCCCCGGCCCTAGGGCCTCCCCGTGGGGGTGGGACACGCTCGCATCGTCTTCAGGATCCTCAATACGGGTGAAGCCGGACGGCCGTTGCGCAGCCAGGTGTCCAGCCCTACACACACCGGCGCGTTCGGAAACGCGCGCATCGATGCGCACATCACGCCGATCGTTCAGGCGATCGCCGTTTTCGGCGCGCCCAGGCGAGCGCGCACGGCTGATGCGCGAGTCTGCAGCATCACGCAGGCGCGAACGCGCTGGCGCCCGCATCATCGACCACCACGCCTGATCATTCACGAGAACGCTCCGCTTGAGGAGTGGTCCGAGACGATCTCGATGCAGTTGCGCTGCCCGCGCCTGGCACGGTCGGAGGGGTTTGGCCGTGTTCTTCCAGGCGGGGCAGCAAACGTTCCAGGGCGACACCGCGTGATCCTTTGAGCAGAACGACCTCTTCGCCCCGCAGGCGCGGCCCGAGCGCATCCCATGCTTCCAGCGGATCAGGTGACAGGATCAGGCGACTGCCCATTTCTTCCCGCAGTGTGGCGAAGGCAGCCACGAATTCGCCTGTGGCCACAACCAGGTCGATACGCGCGTCTGCAATCTGTTGCGCGGCCCGTTGGTGCAGCGCGGCGCTGGTCGGGCCCAACTCGAGCATGCTGCCCACAATGGCAACTCGCCGGCGCTTGTGGGGCATTGACTCGAGCAAATCGATGGCGGATGCCAGACTGGCCGGGTTCGAGTTATAGCAATCGGCGATTACCGTGAGTTGGCCAAACTCATGCAATTCATTCCGCATCTTGGCCGGCTTGAGCGTGGTCAATACGGCCGTAGCTTGCGCCAGGTCGACCCCCCACGCGCGCGCCACACCCAGTGCAATGAGCGCGTTGCGCACATTGTGCCGGCCGCGCAGTGGCACGTACACCTCAGCCTGCTGCCAGCGGAAGCGGACGTCGCCCCGTTCATCGAGTTGCACATCGGCTGCGCGCAGATCGGCGTCTGCACGCTCCGTCCAGCCGGCCACTTTTACCCGTTCCGGATGGGAGACCAGAGAGCGGGCGTGCTCGGCAAGTTCGGCCGGTTCATCGGCGACTACGGCAAAGCCACCCGGACGCAGCGAGTTCAGTATCGATGTCTCTTCCTGCAACACGCCCAGCAGATCACCCAGACCCTCGAGGTGTTCTTCGGAGATGGCGGTAACCACCGCGGCATCGGGTTCCACGATGTCGCCCAGTTGCGCAATTTCACCGGGCAGGCTCGTGCCCAACTCGATGACCAGTGCCTCCGCATCATCGGGCGCAGCCAGCAACGTGAGTGGCGTGCCGATCCGGTTGTTCAGGTTGCCGCTGGTTGCATGTACGCGGTAGCGTGTGCCCAGCAGCGCGCGCAACATTTCCTTGGTCGTAGTCTTGCCATTGCTGCCCGTCACGGCACATACGCGCGCG
The DNA here is from genome assembly GCA_050732575.1 of Longimicrobiales bacterium. Taxonomy (GTDB): domain Bacteria; phylum Gemmatimonadota; class Gemmatimonadetes; order Longimicrobiales; family RSA9; genus JBBDWZ01. Next base: position 29,456 of record JBOHRF010000021.1, on the reverse strand, counting down.
TCCAGCTGTCGACGGCGGTAACGACCCAGCTGACCCAGTGCCTCCAGCGTATCTTCCACCAGGTAGTAGACCAGGCCGTGCGGCCGATCGCTGGCCAGCGTACTCACTACGGCGCCGCGCGCGCCCTTTTGCGCGACCTCCGCCAGATAGTCGTGACCGTTGAACCGCGCACCGACCAGCGCCACGAACAACCCGCCATCCGGAATGGTGCGCGAATCCGTACTCACACTCGTGTAACTCACGTCAGCGGCGTGACCACCCACCCCCAATGCGGCGTGCACGGCGGCATCAGTCCAGAAGTTCATGCGCCCCTGCCCTGACGCTGCTCGAGCAGCTCGCGCACTACGGCGCGCTCATCGAAGTCGTGCTGGGTGGTGCCGACCATTTGATAGGTTTCGTGACCTTTGCCCGCCAGTAGAATCAGGTCGCCGGACTGCGCGGAATCGAGCGCTCGCTGAATCGCATGGCGCCGGTCCGTCACACGCTGATAGCGACCTGCATTCATGCCTGCTGCAATCTCATCGATGATGAGATCGGGATCCTCCGTGCGTGGATTATCAGAAGTCACGATGGCCAGGTCGGATCGCCGCTGCGCGACCTTGCCCATAAGGGGCCGCTTGCCGCGGTCGCGGTCGCCGCCCGCGCCGAACACCACGATCAGTCGCCCACCTACCAGGGGCCGCAGCGTGGTGAGCACGCGCTCCAGCGCATCGGGTGTGTGTGCATAGTCGCGCAACACCGGAAACGGGTAGGTGGCAATGCGCTCCAGCCGGCCGGGCACCTGAGGCGCACTGGCAAGCGCCTGCGCCACTTCGGCCAACGAGAAACCCAACGACAATGCCGCGGCCGCGGCACCGAGCGCGTTCTGCACGTTGAAATCGCCCAGCAATGGCAGGCGCACAGCGACACTGCCATCGTGTGTGGCCAGATCGAAATCGGTGCCCTCCTCGTGCAGCGCGATGTTCAGAGCGCTCAGGTCTGCGCGGCGCTCAGGATTCGTGGAAAAGGTGAAACCGCGCGGCGCCTGCTCGAGCAGGCCGTCCCAGGCGGGATCATCCGCATTGACCACGGCCGCCCCCGTTGTGGGCCGCAGCAATTGCACGAACGAGCGCTTGGCCGCCAGATACGCGTCGACCGTGCCGTGGTAGTCGAGGTGGTCGCGCGTCAAATTCGTGAAGATGGCGACGTCGAACCGAGCACCAGCCACGCGCCCCTGATCCAGGGCGTGGGACGACACTTCCATGGCCACGCTGCCCACGCCGCGATCCACCAGCGTGCGCAGCAGCGCCGCCAGATCCACGGGGCCAGGCGTAGTCAATGCTTCCGTGCCCTCCACTACGTGCTGGGCATCGAACCACAGACCCAGAGTGCCGATCAGCGCCGCTCGATGGTGTTGCGCCAGCAAATGCCGCAGCAGCCAGGCCGTGGTAGTCTTGCCATTGGTTCCGGTTACGCCGCACAGCACGAGTTGATCGGCCGGTTCGCCGTACACGCAGGAGGCGGCAGCAGCGGCACCGCGCCGGCCATCACTCACGACCAGCTGCGGCAACTCGACATCGTCCAGCACGTGCTCAACAACGGCGGCAGCTGCGCCCGCGCGGGCCGCAGCAGGCACGAAATCGTGGCTGTCCGCGGACGTGCCCTGCCAGGCGCAGAACAGATCACCCTGCTCCACCGCGCGGCTGTCATCAGTAACGCCGGACAGCGTGCCTTCCGTGGACGACGCACTGCGCAGCAGTCCCACTTGGTCGAGACGCGCCGCAACCTCAAACAGCGGCACGGACACACGATCGGGGGCGAGTGGGCGAGGCAGCGTCACGAGCGCACCTCCGCCGCGGACAAGCGCACCACAGCTCCTCGCCGCAACGGCGTGCCGCCCACGGGCGCGCTGCCCGTGATCACACCACGCCCCTGCACACGTACACTGAAACCACTCGCATGCAGACGGCGCACGGCATCACGCAACGGCAGCCCGCTCACATCGGGCACAGACGCAATCTGTGCATCGGTGGTCAGTGCGCGCCGCAGCGGACCGGCATCGAGTACGAAGATGAAGGCACCACTGGCGCGCTCGCCCGGATCGGACGCTTTGACCGGCATCACTCTGAGCGGCGGCGGCGGCGCGGTGGCCATGGCGCGCTTGTCCAGTGGCGTACTGAGTGCTGCCAGTGCCGCTTCCAGTGTGGCGCGCGTGACCGGCGCAGCCGTCAAACCGCCGTAGTACGCGCCCCTTGGTGAATCCAACTTCACGAGGAATACCAGTTGTGGATCGTCGGCCGGAAAGAAGCCGGCAAACGTGCTGAAGTATGCACCACTGCGGTAGCGGCCCGCGGCAAACGCGCGTGTGGTTCCGGTCTTGCCCGCCACCGCGAACCGACCCAGGGCGGCCGCCTGTGCCGTACCTGCCTCTACCGCATCGGTCAATACGCCGCGCAGCTGGTGCGCCACCCGTTCGGGAATCACTCGCCGCACGGATTGCGCCGGTAACGCGCGCGTGGTCCGACCATCGCGCGTGCGCACCTCTCGTACCAGTCGGGGCTCCATGAGCAGTCCGCCGTTGGCCAGCGCACCATAGGCCATGAGCATCTGCAGCGGGGTGACCGAGATCTCGTAGCCAATGGCTAAACTTGCCTGGGAGTAGCGTGTCCATTGCGCCGGCCTGCGCAACAGACCCGAGGCTTCGCTCGGATACGTAATGGCGGTTGGACTGCCAAAGCCGAAAGCACGCAGGTAGGCGTATTGCGTTTGCGCGTCCAGCCGTTCCGACATTTTGGCCAGTACCACGTTGGAGGAGTGTTTCAATGCTTCCGCCAGCGTGAGCCAGCCGTAGGCATGCACATCCTTGATGGTTCGGCCCTGGTGCGTGTATTCGCCGTTTTCACCGAACACACTGTCCGAGAGCTGCGCGCGCTTCTCAGCCAGAAGCGTGGCTACCGCAAAGGGCTTGAGCGTGGAACCGGGCTCGTACGGTTCGGTGACCGCACGCCAGCTGCGCGCGCCGGCTTTCGAGCTGACGGCCGCGAGAACTTCGCCCGTACGCGGATCCGCCATCACGATCTCGCCGCTCGCTGCACGCGTTTCGGCCAACGCATCGGCCAGCGCTTCCCGCGCAATCTCCTGCAGGTCGGCATCAAGGGTGAGATGGAGATCGTGTCCGGCCACCGGTTCGCTGACTTCCAACCATGCGCCCGGGATCGATTTGCGATTTACATCGCGGCGCGTGACTGCGCGCCCGGCGCGCCCGCGCAGCACAGAATCGAATTCGAGTTCCAGGCCGCCCAGTGCGCGGTGGTCCATGCTCACGGCGCCCAACAACTCGTTGGCAATTTCGCCGCGCGGATGAAAGCGGCGCAGGTCGCGCTCGAAGTAAACGCCGCGCACACCGTTCAGCGCCTTGCGCGTGGCCGCATTGTATTGACCCGGCAGCACCACCCAGGCTCGCTTTGGATTGACCGCACGTTGCGCCGCGGCGCGCGTCAGCTTGAGATGCTTCTGCAGAAGCTTGCTCAGGTGCGCGCGATCTTTCACTTCACGCGCAGCAATGTTGACCCGGAAAACTTCCTGGCTCACGGCCAGCGGCACACCGTCCCGATCGTAGATGCCGCCGCGGGGCGCAGGCAGTGCTACCTGATTGCCCTGCTGATGCTGGGCGCGCTCGCGCCAGGCCTCCGCCTGCAACACTTGCAGACGGAACGCGCGCACGGACAACAGGAGCGAACCGGCCAGCAGGCCGCCCAACACGAGCTGGCGGCGCAGCGCCAGGCCATGCGTGGGATCCGCAGCGCGCTTCCTCATGGCAGCACCGGACCCAGTGCGCTGCGCACGGCTGCGGCCGCCGGACCACGGCTATCGCGCCGGGTATCGCCGTCCAGCGGAAGAATCACGATCTCACCGGCATCGGAGGAGGGAACGCGGAATCCCAGCCGGCCGGCATCGCGCACTACGCGCGCACGGCTTTCCAGGTATTCGATGCGGCGCGTCAACTCGGAGCGCGTGGCTTCGGCAATGGCACGATCAGTCAGCAGCACATCCAGCTCGCGCAGCAGCTCCAACGCGCGACTTTGACGCCACACGACCAGGCTCAGTGAGCCGAGCAGCGCGGCAAAGGCCACGGCCAGGCGGAGCAAGCCGGCGTGCGATCGCATCAGGCCGCTTTCCTCCACGCTCGCAAACGGACGCTGCGCGCACGCGGATTGCCCGCTACCTCTTCGGCACTGGCCTGCACGGCTTTACGCGTGAGCGTCTCACCCAGCGCGCGGCCGCGACACTGACAAACCGGCAATCCGGGCGGACAGATGCAGGCCTGGCTCCACTCGCGGAACGCGGTTTTGACGCGCCGATCTTCCAGGGAATGATACGCCAGGACGACCAGAACACCGGTCCCAGCCAGCCGCTCGCGCAGCACCGGGAGTGCGCGCTCCAGGGCATCCATTTCATCATTCACGGCCATGCGTAGGGCTTGGAAGATCCGGGCTTTGTCCTGCACATCCAGACGCTTGCCCAGTGCGCGCTGCATGACATCAACCAGGTCGTCGCTGGTTTGTAATGGCGCATGGCCGCGCGTTCTTACCACCTCTGCCGCCAAACGGCGCGAGCGCCGCTCTTCGCCATACTCGTAGAAAATGTCGGCCAGCTCGGCTTGACCAAGCTCGTTCAACAGCTGCGCCGCCGTGCGCTGGATCGGGGACCGAAGATCGACGACCGGGTTCCCCCCGGACCCCGTTGTGTAACTCGCGCTCCGCGATCCACGATCCATGCGCATGTCCAACGGCGTGCCCGACCGAAACGAAAAACCCCGTTCGCCCTCATCGATCTGATGCGATGAGATGCCCAGGTCCAGTAACGCGCCCGCCAACGGCTCCCTCACGCTCTCGGCCGCGTCTGCATAGTTGCCGTGTACCAGCTGAACTCGCGTGCCAAATCGCTCCAATCGGCGTGACGCCACCGCAATTGCCTCACCGTCCCGATCCACTGCGATCAATCGACTCTCACCACTCGCCGAAAGAATCGCTTCCGCGTGACTGCCTCCACCCAGCGTGCCATCAAAGAACAACCCGCCTTTCTCAGGACCGAGATACGCGAGTACTTCCCGCAGCAGCACTGGAACGTGGTAAGACGCCATGCCACGGCCTTTCATGAGTTACGATCAAGCCCTGTGCGCCCGCCTCGCGCTGCAGCAGCATGTTCTGCTCGAAACGCACCACTTGCTCACGTCCGCGTAGGGCCGCAAGTAACGCACGACTCTCGTTCTTCCTGGCCTGTACACCTTCGGCCTGCGGATTCCAGATCACCATTCGCTCACCTCCTCGACTCGACTAGCGAAAGATTTGCGGCGTGAATTGCGCAAAACTCTGTACGCCCGCCTGCATCGCTTTCTGGAAATGCACCGGATTCCAGATCTCCACCTTGTCGATAGCGCCCACCAACAGCACCTGTCCCTCCAGCTCGCCTGCTTCCTTCAGCCGGCCCGGGATCAGAATCCGGCCCTGACTGTCCGGCGCCACCTCCACCGCATTCGCCATCAACGACAGCACAAACGGGCGCGCGTCCGGCTGATGTTTGATCAGATCGCGCAGCCGCTCCTCGACCTGCAGCCACTCGCCTTCCGGATACAGCGACAAAGCCGGCGGATACGCCTGGATCAGAACGAAGCTCTGATCCGCGGCCTCCCGCCGGAACGCAGCCGGCAGACTGACCCGGCCTTTTTCATCCAGCTGGTATTGGTAACTGCCAAGAAACTTCACCCCCCTGCCTGGGGCGTGAGCTGCCGCCATGCACCCTCGATTTGATGGCTCGGATTACCACGATTCCCCACTTCTCCCCACAACGAGCCACAACGGTACGCACCGACCCACATAGCGTCAAGAGATTTATAGACTTACAAATGTTTCTTCGGGACGTGTTCGGGAGCGTTTGATGGGACGGTCACCCACCTCGCTTTCAACGAATCGAGCGGGCGACGCGGGAGCAGCTGGCTAGGGAACGAATCCGAGGATTTAGGGCGAGGGTGAGGGGGAAGGGCTGGAAGGGATTACAGCATTACGGCTGGCCCACTGTCCAACATCGGATTGCTGAACTGCCTCCCGTCGGCCCCGCAATGATTCCGGTCTGCACTGGCCATCCGTGATGCAGCAATCCCCACCACCCTCACCCTCCCCTTCCCCCTATATCCTCATCCCTTTTTTGTTCGTTTGCCGACAATGATGATGCCTCACTGACCAGAGCATGGGTGTTTTCCCTGGCGAACTCCGGTTCACTTGTTGCACGTGCGGCACAGACATGTCACTGAAGATCTCACTGATCGTGCGGCCGCCCGGTGATGAAGGGGTAGTGGGCGAGCTGCGCGAAGCGGTCAAGCTGCTGCGTGCGGCGGGTCATCAGGTCTCTTCCCGGATGACGTTCGGGACGTTCGATGCAGTGCGGTTCGCGCGCGTAGCGGCGCGGCGGCGCTGCGATCTGGTGTTGGCAGCGGGCGGTGATGGTACCATCAATGAAGTTGTAAATGGGATGGCGCGCTGTGGGTGGCAGCCGCGCCTGGGCATCGTGCCGATTGGCACGGCCAATGATTTTGCCCACACGTTGCGGCTGCCAGAGCGCATTGAAGATGCGGTGGAAGTGGCGCTGAGTGGCCGGCCCGCCGCGGTGGATGTGGGCGAAGTGAATGGGCGCTGCTTCATCAATGTGTCGACCGGGGGGTTTGGTGCGGATGCCACGGCCAGCGCGAGTCTGGAGGCCAAGCGCAAGCTGGGCAAGCTGGCGTATTTGCTGACGGGCGCCAGGAAGCTGGTGGAGCTGAAGCCGAACCGTGCGCGCTTCACCGGTGACGATGGCGAGATCTACAAGGGTGAGTTTTTCTTTTATGCCGTGGGCAATGCGCGCAGCACAGGTGGCGGGCAGCGGGTCACGCCGCGTGCTGATATTGGAGATGGCAAGCTCGATGTGGTGATTGTGCCCGCGTTGCCGCGCCTGGATTTCTTGGCGCTGCTTCCTGACTTGCGCGCAGGCACGCATCTGGAGAGCAGCGATGTTCTGTATGTGCAGACGCGCGTGCTCGATGTGCAGTCCGACACACCCATGCGTATCAATGCCGATGGCGAAGCGGTGCGCGGGCGTGCGTTTCACTATGCGATTCTGGAGCGACCCCTTTCCACGATGTTGCCCTGGGACGCAGGGTAAACAAAACTACGGGTCGTGTTTTCACACGACCCGTAGTGTAATGTCAGCGGGCTTCTAAGGTCAGCGCCCTGCTTTGATCCTGTTACTGAGGTACTCGGCGTATTTGCGGAGCGCATCGAGACTCGTAGCCAGGTTCACGTTGTTCTCGCGAGCGTAAAGCGCACCCGCCTCCATCATGCGGATGGCCCTTTCGAAACGCGGCAGAGCAGCCTTAGCCGTAGCGAGCGTAGGTTCTGTACCGGCGACCGCACGTCCAATCATCTGGTGGGATACGCCGCCCCAGTAACTGAGCTTGGATTTCTCACCCTCGCCCTGTGCGAGTTGGCCGGCCGCGTCCAGATAGGTCAGGAAGCCCTCGTAATCTTTTGCCTGGTTGAACTTGCTGGTGTAACCCGTAGCAAAGATCATGTTGGACGCCAGGTCGGCCTCTACTTCACGGGCCGCGATGGCAGCCTGGTAGGAAGTAACCGCAGCAGCCAGGTCTCCGGCGCGAAGTTGAATGTCGGCCTTGGTCCTGCGCATTCCCCTGGCCGTCGTGTCATTCATGGCAATGGCTTCATCCAATGTCGTGATCGCTTCCGCGGTATTGCCGGAACCGTTCAACGATTGGGCCATGATATTGAGCAGCGATGCCGTCTTGTACTTGGGATTGCTGACCAGGCGGCGACCCAGCTCAATGACCTCGGTGTGACGATCGAGAATGTACAGGGTCTGCATCATCTGCGGCGGAATGGCAGCCTCGACATCGCCGTTTCTGACATCGAATAGGCGCTTGTAGTACATGGCGGCCGTTTCGAACAGCGCTTTGGATTCGGGCGCCAGTGTGTTGTTCTCGCCTTTCTTCGTTTCGTGAATCTGGTACGCGGCCTGTGCGGCGAAAACGCCGGCCCAGGTCAACAAGTCCAGATTGGCGCTGTCGCCCTTGAGACCTTCCTCGACCACTCTCAGTGCACCTTCTTTGTCACCGGCCTTGGACTGCTCGTTGGCAATGGTGAGACGAACCTGTGCATCACCGGGATTCAGATCCAAATACTGGCGGAAGTAGGTGCGCGATTCTTCGTTCAGGCTGAGCCGCGCGGCAATGATGCCAGCCATGCGCAACGCATCTTGCTCCGGTACGGTGGCGATCTCGATGGCTTTTTTGTAAAGCGTGAGTGCCTCGGTCAGCTTGGCCTGGTCGGGCGGCTCATTGGCTACGGCTTGAGAGTAGAGGGCAAATGCTTTGCCCATGGTGGCGCGCACCGAGTTGGGATTGACCTCGAGCGCCTTGTTGCAGTTCTCGAGCGCCTGCGGCCACATCTGGCTGGCCAGGTAGTCATAACAGAAGGCCGCGTTCTCGAGCGTGCCAATATACTTGTCGATCTGAGCGAACGACTGCGCGGCGGCATCTTTCGCTGTGGCAGCGGTAATCTGTTGGAGTCGGAATGACTCCTGCGTTTTCGTGCTGATGACCTGCATGGAATCCAGACGGAAGCTGCCGGCCGCGCCGGCCCAGCGACCACAGACGACCAGCTCGGCCTGCATGTGCGTGGCCAGCTGCATGTTGGGAATGCAGGTCATCTCATCTTCGACGAGCTTGAATTTGCGCAACGCTTCCTGCATCTCCTTGCGATCGACCGGCTCGTGGCGCGGCATGCCCGCAATCAGCTTGCGCAGTTCGTTCGCGAAGTCTTTGCCGAAGTTGCCACGGGCATCGGCAGAGCGCTCGAGCGAGGGCACGTAGACTTTGAACTTGCTGCCATTGGCAGCGGCCGACTGCTGCTGCTGCGCAGCGCCCGGTACGGTCCCGATCGCTCCCACCAAAACGGTGGCAGCCAGGGCCCGAGGCCAGTGTGGTAGCCTTCGCTCCATCTCGCGTGTCTCCATAATTGCACGTTGTGTATTGTTGCGGCCCCGCATCGGCCGAGGCTCGCGTCTGCTAACCCAAATCATCACAAAAAGTTCGGTCTACCAGTTCGTTTCTCGAATTGGACGTTGCGACGTTGCTTCCCAGACCGGTTTTTTGGGCAACTATAAGCGCGGAAGATGGCCCATTGTAAACCGGCCTCGGACACCACCGCAAGTCTAATGCACGCAAGGGCTCCGACCTAGGGGCAGGCTCGCGTTTGGCACCTCTGGCTTCGTTGTAATAAACCGGAACAGCCCGTCCCTGAGTCCGGCCCTGGCTGCTGGCTCGAATCCTTCATCGGGGTCTGCACGCGGCCGCTGTGCAGTGGACTTTAGGGAAATGGACGCGGGCCGGCGAGAAGCGGAAGTTGTGGCTGGAACCTGGAACCAAGGAGAGGAATGGCGGTCGAGCGCACGACGCATGAGCGTGGTCGGGTAAAAGAGCGGCGCCATCCGGCCTGGCAGCAGTGTCTGCGAGAACGCGCCCGTCTGCTCGAGCACGTGCCTGAACTGGAGCGCAGGCGCGCCCACCTGCTCAAGGGCGTGGCGGAGCGCAGCGGTGTGCGCGAAACGGTTCTCAGCGAAGCGTACGACCTGGCCCTGGAAGAGGGCCTCGACCCGGTGTTGGCGCTGGAACTGGTGGGCTGTGGTGTGGGCGTGCTCGATCTCAAAGCGCCCGAACCGGTCGAGGAGGTGACCACGGCCGCGGCGCCCGCCTGGGTGTCGCCGCCCCTGGCCGCACCCGACGTGCTCGCGCTGGAGCGGCGCATGCGACTCACCTTCCGCCGCATGCGTGGCTGCCTGGAACAAAACCAGGACCTGGAAGACGCCATCGCAAACTTCTGCGCCGCCCCCGACGTGGACGCATTCTCTTACGACCAGATCGCCTGATCCATTTCTTCCGTTTCTTTCCCCTTCGTTTTTCCTTCCGTTTTTCCTTCCGTTTTTCTTACGGTTTTCCTTACGGTAGTTTCCGCGGACTCACATCACGGAGAGGCTATGTTCGCGCCCGATGCGTTGCAGGGGAAACACGTGTTGGTCACGGGCGGCGGTTCGGGACTGGGCCTGGCCATGACCCGTCGGTTCCTCGAATTGGGGGCGCACGTCGCCATCACAGGACGGAGTGCCGAACGGCTGGCCAAGGCGGCCACCGAACTGCAAGCGGGAGATCGGCTGTTTGGGCGACCCTGCGATGTGCGTGACCCGGATGCGGTTGAGTCGATGGTGGATGCGGTTTGGCAGGAATTTGGTGGCATCGATGTCACCGTGAACAACGCGGCGGGAAATTTTCTGGCCGCCACAGAGGAGCTTTCCCCTAATGCATTCGATGCGGTGGTACGCATCGTATTGTACGGCACGTTCAACGTTACCAGCGCGGTTGGCCGCCGCATGATCGAGGGCAAGCGCGCGGGTAGCATGCTGAACATTCTGACCACGTACGCGTGGACGGGCTCGGCATTCGTGGTCCCCTCGGCAGCGGCCAAAGCGGGCGTGCTGGCGCTCACGCGTTCGTTAGCCGTGGAGTGGGCAACCTACAACATCAGAATGAACGCGATTGCGCCCGGTCCCTTCCCTACCGAGGGTGCGTGGTCGAGGCTGCTGCCCACGCCCGAACTCGAGGCCGAAACACTGGGCCGTATTCCGCTAGGCCGTTTTGGCCGGCACCAGGAACTGGCCAACCTGGCGGTGTTCCTCATTTCAGATGCCGCGCCCTACATCAATGGCGAGTGTGTCACCATTGACGGCGGCGCCTGGCTGGCATCGGGCGGCTTGTTCAACGGGCTGACCCGGCAGCCGCGTGCCGTTGTCAAGGATGGGCTGAAGCGGTTGCGCGGGAAGTGACGGCGCTCTGCAACACAGCAAGCAGCACCGCCAGGTCATGGTCATCATTGTAGAGGTGAGGCGAAACGCGCAGGGCCGATCCACGCAGCGATGCAAACACGCGTCGCTGCTGCAGCTCTTGATGCAGTTGTGCCAGGTCTACGTGACCGGGCATGCGCAAACCAAAAAGATGCGCGCTGCGTCCGGATTCCTGCTCCACGAAGTACCCGAGCTCCTGGGCACGCAATAGCGGCTCTGCGACGAGTGCCGCGCAATATTGCTGAATATGTTGCGGCGACCAGGTCAGCACACATTCCAGTCCAGCAACCAGCATGGGCATGAGCGCAAAATTGCTGCGCTCGCCCACATCGTAGCGCAACGCGCCGGGTTGATAGGCGTCCGTGTAATTGACCAGGGCGCGAAAATCCTCGCTGTCCTCCCGGGCAATCCAGTTCTCCTCCAACGGCTCGCCTCCGTCGTAGCGCGGCCCGAAATAGGCCAACCCGAGCGAGTAGGGACCCAGCAGCCACTTGTAGGCTGCGCAAATCAGCGCATCGGGCTGCAGCGCGTTGACATCAAAGGGCAGCGCACCCACGGATTGTGTGCCATCGATGATGAATGCAGCACCCACTTCCCGGGCGCGCTTGCCCATCGCCATCAAGTCAAAGCGTGTACCGTCGGTCCAATGCACCTGGGGCATGGCCACAATGGCCGTGTTGGCATCAATCGCGTCCAGCACGCGCTCATTCCAGGTCAGGGCGCGCCGCTCGGTCTGCTCGGCCGGCTGGATGGCGCGCAGGTCCAGACGTTGACGGCGGCAGAGTTCCCGCCAGCTGTACACGTTGCTGGGAAATTGCTCCCCGGTAATGACGACGTTTTGACCGGCCGAGACGCGCGTGTTGCGCGCCGCCGTGGCGATGCCGTACGAGGCCGCGGGAATGATGGCGATGCGGTGGGCATCGGCCGCGCCAATGAGTTGTGCGAACAACGCGCGGGCCCGATCGCTTTCGGCAAAGAAGTCCCGTGCCGTAATGCGGCTGGGATCCGCCTTGCGCAACACACCCTGCAGGCCCGCCTCCTGCACCAGGCGAGGAATTGGGCTCATGTACGCGCAGTTCAAATAGTGCAAGCCGGATGGCAAAGAGAAGTCATCCCGCCGGCAGGTCAAACGCTCGGTCATCGCAGCACCTTCCGATTGTTGGCCGGGTCAATATCAATGAGCACGAAATCGGGATCCAGCACCACCGCGCCCGGCCGCTGCCGAGTGTTAATGGAAACGATCTGCCGGCGCTCCTGCGCCTCCAATCGACGCAATACAGCACCAACCTGCAACACGACCGGCATGAACCGGAAGCGCGCTCGAATGCCGCTCTCAGATCGTCCTCGGTGAGCCGGTCAGCAGACCCAGGGATTGCGCGGGTCCGGGCGCGTATGCGGCGCGCTTATAATCGATGGTTGTGCCCCGCTGCGCCGCGGCACGCTCCCAGCCGGGATCGCCTTCCACGGGCGCACCGGTCGCGCCCATGACCTGATCCGTGGCTACTTCGAGCGTGACATCATAGGTGCCGAACTCGCCGTAGAATTCACCTGTGGCATCAAGGCCTGCAGTTGCCAACCTTTGCGATCGAAAACGGCGATGCGCGGATACCACTGCGCAAAGTCAAAGTGTCTGCCGCGCCTGCCCTGTCGGCGCGGCACGGTGGAAAGACGCGCATCCCAGTCGATCAGAACAGTGGTACGGGCGCCAGGTTGCAACGTGACTGGCAAGCGAAGGGCAACTACAGTCGTGTCCTGCTGGCCGGGATAGAACGGTGTGATGGGGCGACCATCGATGGTGACAGTGCGCCCAACGTGAGTATGCGAGTTGCTCGGGCCCCAAGGTCCTGGAAACGGCGATTGTTGAATTGCGCTTCGCGTTGGGCCCACTTGCTGTTGGGTCGGAACGCGTTGAGGTGTTCATGGAAATAGAGCGTATCGATTCGGGTGCGCGATCGATTTGTGTAGTGCAAGCGCGCGCGTCCGCGCAACACCGAAGTCGCATCATCCAAAGTAGCTTCGATTCGATAGTCGACACCCTGCTGGAAGCAGCTGGTATTGGGTGCGGCCGCGACCTGCGGCGCGAGCATGGTGATGAGCGCGATCCACATTGTGCCCTGCATAGCGTGAGCGAATTTGCTGCAATGTGCGCGCGTACGGCAGTACGGACAACCTGCGGTCGCGCGCGCGGGTTGCGCTCCTGCGTGCAATGTGCGTTCTTGAGACCCCGTTCCCTGCACCTGAGAGACGTTCTTGACGGCAGGATTGATCCTGGTGCTGGTTGTTGCGGCCGCCTATCTGGCCGCGCATGCCGTTTCCGAGTGGCTGGCGCGGCGCTACCTGATTGTATCGGGAGCCGAATATCTACTGCTGGGCATCCTGCTGGGGCCGCATGTATCCGGCCTCATTCGCACCTCCGTTGTGGAAAGCTTTGCGCCGTTCCTGACGCTCGCCCTGGGTTGGACGGGCGCCTGGATCGGCATGCATTTCTATCTGCCGCGCCTGGTGCGCACGCGCGGTGTGGTCTTTCGCGTCGCATTCTTCGAAGCGTTTCTTTCGCTGGCCGCCATTTCGGGCGTAATGGCGTTTGTCTTCTCCCGGCTGCTCGAGCTGCCGATCAGGGCGACCGTGCTGCCCGCCATTGCACTGGGCGCCATTGCCGTTGCGTCCTCGCCCGCCGGCATTGCCATTGTGGCGGAGCGCTTTGGACGACGCACTGCGCTGCTGCGTCAACTGGAAGAAACCACGTTCATTGATGCACTGGTCGCCATTACCACATTCGGCATCCTGCTCTGCTTCGGGCATCCGATTCCTTCTGGATTGACGCGTGCGCCCACTATTACGGAATGGGTGGCCATCAGTCTGGCCATTGGTTTTGTGGGCGGTGCGCTGTTCCACCTTTTCCTGGGCCGCGAGCGCCAGGTGGATCGACTGTTCATCGGCATGGCCGGTGCCATAACACTGGCCAGCGGCGCGGCCGCGTACCTGCGCTTGTCTCCGCTGCTGCCCAGCCTGCTGATTGGCGCAATTCTGGTGAACACATCACGGAATCGTGAAACCCTGGTCGCATTAATGAACAATGTGGCCGGACCCTTCTACTTCGTGCTGCTGGTGTTTGCCGGGACTGCGTGGTCGCCGCCCACGCGTGCCTGGTGGTTGCTGGCGGTGGTTGTTTTCCTGGCCGTGCGGCTGGCCGGCAAAGTGGGCGGCGCGCGGCTGGCCGGACGCTTGAATGGACGCTACCGCACGCTGGGACCAAACTGGGGCTACGCATTGTTGGGACAGGGCGCGGTAGCGGTTGCCATTGGTGTGAACTACTTGCTGCACGATGTTTCCATGTTACCCAACATCGTATTCACTGCAGCGCTGATTTCGGCTCTGCTGACTGACTTCGTGGGCGGTTGGCTTGCTCAGATGGTGGTGCGCAAGCAGGTCACGCGCTGGAGTGAGCGGTTTCCGCGCATCCGTTCGCTGTTAGAGGTCGATTGAGAGCGGTCTTCATCCTGCTGTTGCTGCTGGGCGGTATGCATCAGATCCTGCCCCTGGGACAACAGGGGCTGGGCGCGGAAACACTGCTGGCCTTCGGCTTCCTGATCCTGGCGGCGTGGACAGTGGCCGAACTTGTGAAGCCGTTGCGTTTCCCGCACATCGTGGCCTTCCTGGTAGCCGGTATCATCTTCGGGCCGCATGGATTGGGCACGGTTACGGCTGACGCCACGGCACGGCTCAACGCAGTGAGCCAGCTGGCCATCTCGATGATCGCGTTTCTGGCGGGCGCGGAGCTATCCGTGCGGGAGGTCAAGGAGCGCGGCGTTGCTCTGCTCAAGATCGTGAGCGTGGAGATGCTGGTCACGTTCACGGCAGTGCTCGGGCTACTGCTCTATGCGCGACCTTATCTCGACTTTCTGACCGGCTTGTCGCCCGGCAGCGACGTTGCGTTTGCCATCTTGTTTGCCGCCGTTGCCACGGCGCATTCACCCGCGGTCACGTTGGCCATTCTTTCGGAAACGCGCGCGCGCGGCGTTGTGGCCCGCACCACTCTGGGCGCGGTTCTGGTTTCCGATGTGGCCGTCGTGCTCCTGGTCACGGCGGCAGTGGCCGCGGCTCGCTTCGTGTCTCCGCCGGCCGACCTCGAGGTCTTGTCGCTGGCCAACGTGAGTTGGCAAATCGGCGGCGCACTCCTGGTGGGCAGTGCGCTTGGCCTGGCTATTTCCGCGTATATCCGCTTTGTGCATCGCGAGCTGATCCTGTTCGGTGTGCTGATCGCATTCCTGGGCGGTGAAATTGCCCGCGTAGCGCAGGTGGATGTGTTGCTGGCGCTCATTGTGGCCGGCTTTCTGACCGAAAACCTTGCCCCGGGCAACCGCGGTGACGAGCTGCGCGTCGCCATGCAGCGGTCGGCCGCACCCGTGTTCGTGGTTTTCTTCGCGCTGGCGGGCGCCAAGATCGATCTGAAGTTGATCGCGTCACTGGGCGCAATTCTGGTTCCCATTTTTCTGGTACGCGCATTGGGCATCTATGCGGGCACGCGCATCGGCGCCCACTGGGCCGGCCTGCCGAACCCGGCACGGCGCGTCGTTTGGATGGGCCTGATCTCGCAGGCCGGCGTAGCCATAGGCCTGGCCACGGTAGTGGGCGAAGTGTACCCGGGCGTGGGACCCATCGTACGCAACACCATGCTGGCGCTGATCGCGCTGAACGAACTCATCGGACCGATCCTGTTCCGGCGCGCGCTGGTCGTGGCAGGTGAGGTCGAGGAACCGCGGCTCAGAGGGACGGCGCGGCCAGAGCTGGAGCCGACCCCCTCGCCCTAGACGCCGCGCGCGTGTGGGCGCCGGTGCATGCTCCGGGAAGAATACGAGGCCTGCGCACGTCCAAGATGGGACGATGCCTCGAACCCTATTTCCTGGAGCCCACCATGCGTATTGCATCCTGGTTGGTCAGTGCCGCGGCCTTGTTGGTCGTGCTCGAGCCCGTGGCCGGCCAAACGATTCACACTCCCAAGCTCAAACCGGCAACCCGCGTGGCACGCGCGCAGGAGATTGCGCTGGCACGTACTGCGGCGCCATCCGCAATTGCCGATCATGCCACGATCTGGGTATTGGGAGAGCGCGGCTACGAGAAAGCCGTTGAAGGCAGCAACGGCTATGGGTGTCTGGTGCAACGCGGCACGAATGGTCAGAGCATGATTCCACGTTGTGATGACGCCAGCGGCGTGGACGCACTTTATCCCGTCATGTTCTTGCTGGAAGAAATGCGCAGCAAAAGCAACTCGGTGACCGAATACACGAGTGCGGTGGGTGATGGCTACAGAACCGGCCGCTTCAAGGCACCCCGTCAGGGCGGCCTGTCCTACATGTATTCGGTGGATGGCTTCTTCCTGACCGATGCGGGTGACCGCATCGCCTTCACGCCTCATGTCATGATCTACTGGCCCAACTGCAGCGTGAAGGACCTGGGTGTCTCGAAAACGGAGGACGTGCCGTCTACGCACCTGAGCTTGCTGGGCCTGGGCACGCCAGACTGTCATCTCATCATCAACACGCCGCCCGAGACGGCACGCAAGGTGACCGCCGACCGTTGAGTGCCCAGGAAGACCGTGCCTTGCTGGCCGCTGCTGCGGCTGGCGATCAGACCGCATTGCGCAGCCTGTTGACGCGCCATGGCGGGCGGATCCACGCCTGTGCGCTTCGCTACACTCAAGATTCATCGGCCGCTGAAGAAATCACACAGGATGTGTTCATGCGATTGCTGCGGGAAGCGCATAACATTCGCTTCGACTCGTCGCTCACCACCTGGCTGTATCGGGTCACACTGAACCGCTGTTACGATCGGTTGCGGCAGGAATCGCGCAGGCCGGACACAGTGCCACTCGATCTGCCCGCCGCTCACCAATTGCCGGCTACCATGGCGGTGGATGGTGAAGTAGAGGCACGGGAACGGCGACACGCTCTGGCCAATGCACTGGAGGCACTGCCCGTTGCCATGCGTGAAGTCGTAGTTCTGCGCTACGCGGCCGGTCTCGATTATGGCGAGATTGCCGAGACACTGGACGTTCCACCTGGCTCGGTTGCGTCGCGGCTGCACCGCGCATTGCGTCAGCTGGGTCAGCTCCTGGAAGAGCGAGGGCTCAACGCGGAGAGCTTGTTATGAGCGACCATCTGGGAGAAAACAGCCTGGCCTACGTATTGGGCACATTGAACGACGTCGAGCGCGCGGCGGCGGCCCGGCATCTGGCCGTTTGCCCGGTGTGTCAGGCCGAAGTTCGCCAGTTGCAGTTGGCCACGGAGGCGCTGTCCAGTTGGCCGACTGAGCCTGCGCTTCCACCCGGGCTTGCCGAGCGGATGGTCGCCCACACGCGCCCCCCATCGCGCCTGCGTAGGGCACCGCGCGCCTGGCTGCAAATCGCGGCCGTGTTGGTGCTGATGCTGGCCACGGGCTACGCAGGCTTTCGACTGGGGACACAACGCGCGCAAGCGCGTTTGCCGCAGACTGGCAGGGACAGCCTGCCACAGTTCTTGTTGCTTCTGGAAGAATTCCAATGGCCCATCACCGGCGCTGGACAGCGGGCCGGTTATGCCGATTGGGCCACCGCCGTGCGTAGGTCCGGACGTATGGTCAGCGCCGAGAAGCTGGCCGATGAACCGGGCTGGCGCATGTTCCCCGATGGCCAGGTGGGGCGTCCCCAGCCGGGACAGCGTCCGGTCAATGTGAGTGGCTGGTTTCTGGTGCGCGCGGAAAGCTACGATTCTGCGTTCGCCTGGGTTCGGCGTGGGCCGCATCTGCAGTATGGCAGCGTACTCGTGCGCCAGGTCGAATGACGTAGCCTGAATTCGTTGGCAGTTCCCGCGTAGCGGCGTGCCAGCATCCGTGGTTGCTGCGCGAACCTGCCCATGCTGTCAAATTGAATCGTGCTCAAACGAATTGCTCTGCTGGCGCTGGCGCTACTGGGTGTCCTGGTCACGGTGTTGTTGGTGCGTGCTTGGCCCCGTGGACCCGACGCTCAGCGCGTTGCGCCGGCTCACGATATTGCTCTCGACACACAAGCTGTGGCGGCGCGGCTGGCGGAAGCGATTCGCATTCCCACGATTTCCGACGAGCGTCCCATCGCTCAGCGCGCCCAACCGTTCCTGGAGTTCCGCAGTTTCCTGGAGCGCGCGTATCCTGCTGTCCATGCTGCTCTGCCTCGCGAGATCATATCCGATTACACGCTGCTCTATACATGGCGCGGCTCCGATCCTGCACTCGCGCCCATTCTGCTCATGGGTCACATGGACGTGGTCCCGGTCGCGCCCGGATCCGACACGACCTGGACTCATGAGCCTTTCAGTGGCGCCGTGGTTGACGGCCAGGTGTGGGGCCGCGGCGCACTCGATGACAAACAGCATGTGATCACCATACTCGATGCCGCCGAGTGGTTGCTGGCCCGGCAGTTCCAGCCGCGGCGCACGATCTACCTCTTGTTCGGCCACGATGAAGAAGTCTCTGGCACGAGCGGAGCCTTACAGGCCGCGCAACTGCTCGAGCAGCGCAACGTTCGCCTCCAATTCGTGCTGGACGAAGGCGGGATCATCGGCGAGGGCTTGTTGCCAGGGTTGCAACCGCCGTTGGCGTTGGTGAAGATCGCGGGAAAAGGCTACCTCACACTCGAGCTGAGCGTGCCCGGCGCGGGCGGCCATTCGTCCGCGCCGCCGCGGCCCACGCCGGTGGGCATTCTGGCGCGTGCCATTGTGCAGCTCGAAAACCGTCCTTTTCCCGCTCGATTAGAAGGTGCGTCACGCGCGCTGCTCGAGACCGTCGCCGGGCAACAACCGCTTCCTTCCCGGCTGGTAGTCCGCAACCTCTGGCTGTTTGCTCCGCTCGTAAAGCAGCGTATGGCGCGCGCACCAGGCACGGATGCAACGCTGCGCACAACTATCGCGCCTACCATGCTGCAAGCCAGCCCCAAGGACAATGTCCTGCCTACCTTGGCCCGCGCGGTCGTGAATTTCCGCTTGCTGCCGGGTGAGTCCAGTCAGGATGTAATTGACCATGTGCGCGCTGCCATCGATGACCCGCGCGTGCAGATCCGATCCCTGGTAACCAGTGAAGCGCCCCCGGCCTCCGATCCTGGTGCGGAGGAATTTCGTTTGCTGAGTCTCACCATACGCCAGGTTGCGCCCGATGTGATGGTCGCGCCCTTCCTGCTGACCGCGGCCACCGACTCACGCCATTTCTCGGCGCTGACCGACCACGTGTTCGGATTCAGCACGTCACGCGGGGGTAATGAGCTGCTCACCCGCGCTCATGGCACCAACGAGCGCATCCGCACGAGCGATCTGGTGACCGGCGTGCGATTCTATGTGCAGCTGATGCGCAACGCGGCGGGAAGCTGAGCAGACGGGTCCGCTGCCATTACCGGCGATAGACGAGGATTATACCGGCCAGGTTTTGCGTCAGAGATTGGCCGAAGAAGCTGACGTTGTAGTTCTCGCCGCGGGTGGAACGCAAGTTGATCACGTCCTGGTTGTGCGTGTACGTGCCTTCCGCCACATCGATCACGCGGCGTACCAGCTGATTCTCGGTGCGCCGAATTTCCGTGCTGTCCGTGAACGTTAGGTCGGCCTGCAACGTAATCACGCCGCGCATGAATTCGAGCTTGAGGTTGGCCTGTTCAGTGAATACGGCCGGAATGGGCCGCTCGTCGATGGTACGGAGTAGATAGCGCCCGTGCACGGTCGTGGCCGTGGGTGCCGCGCTGTCCGAGTAGCAGCCGGTTAGCCCAACCAGCAAGAGAAACAGACGTCCAACGAACTTCATATCCCTACCACCTCGAGGAACTGTACAACGCTAACGCCGGTGCGCGCATCGGCAAGTTCCCGCAGGTAGTATGCAGTCGGCTTACACCCATGGTCCAGTATCATTGGTGCGCATCAGCGCTGCGGTCAGCCGAACCACAAATTGTGCAGCTCAGTGCAACCGTTGAGCGTTTCGAACCGCCCACGCAAACTTTGGGACCTTCATGAAGCAATACGACCAATCCTATTTCGATCGCTGGTACCGGTCGCGTGCGGCCGTAGTCACGCCCGTCTCGCGGGCGCGCAAGGTCCGGCTGGCCGTGGCCGCGGCGGAGTTCGTGCTGGGCCGCGAAATCCGCTCCGTTCTGGATGTGGGGTGCGGCGAAGCACCCTGGCGTGCCGTACTTCGGCGCCTACGACCGAAGGTCGATTACCTGGGCGTAGACGCCAGCGAATACGTGGTGCGGCGCTTCGGCCAACGACGCAACATCCGGCACGGTAGTCTGGGCACACTGGGCCGGATGCGACTCAAGCGCAGGTACGACCTGATCGTGTGCGCAGATGTCATTGCCTACGTGCCCTCGCCCGAGCTATACCGCGGCCTGCGCGCGCTGCGCAGGCTGCTGGGGGGAGTGGCGTACCTGGAGGCGTACACGGGACATGATGATGTGGTTGGTGATCTGGAAGGCTGGCACATTCGCAGCGCCGCTGCGTATCGCAAGATCTTCGCGGCCGCGGGCCTATCGGCCTGTGGGCTGAACTGCTGGGTGCCGCGCGAGCGCCAGCACTGGCTGAGTGCACTGGAGCGCTGCGGTTGAATTATCTCGGTGAAGGCGGCGCGGCCGTACCAAGTTTTGCCTCCAGCTCGGCCGCAGCGTTGCGCGCGTCTGCCTGATTGGGATCGAAGATCAATCCGGTACGAATAACGGCCAGCGCCTCGCGCTCCTTGCCCTGAAGCAGAAGCACGCGGGCCAGGTTGAAATGTGCGGGGGCAAGGGACGCGTCCAGCTCGATGGCGCGTCGGTATTCGGCCGCGGCTTCCGCATGCTTCTGCTGGCGAAGGAAAGCATTGCCCAGGTTGAAGTGCGCCAACCCATCGTACGGATTGACCTGGACGGCGCGCGCGTACGCGGCCGCGGCGCCCGCTTCGTCACCCAACGCACTGCGCGCCAAACCGTAGTTGATGTGAAGCAGCGAATTGTCGTTTTCCAGATCAACGGCGCGGCGCAAGGTCGCGCTGGCGCCCTCCGCATTACCACGCTGCAGGCGGGCCTGGCCCAGGGCAAGCAGAAAAGCTGCATCGTCGGGTAAAAGCTCGAGTGCTTTTTCATAGGCTGTTATGGCCTCGGCCCCGCGACCACTCTCACGCAGCGCATCGCCGCGGTGGCCGAGCGCAACGGCCCAGCGCCGGCGAATGCTCGTTTCCCGCGTTCCCAGTGCTGCGCTACGGCGAACCAGTTCGCTGCGCACGCGCGCATCACGACCGGCGTCGAAGTGCAACGTGGCCAGAGCCAGGGCGGCGTGGTCGTCGTCACGTGAATCCGCCAGTTGCCAGAGCCGATTGCGCATTTGACGCGTGGTCGAGCGTGCATCAGGAACCGACAGCCGTGAAAAGTGCCGGGCCAATACGTCGAAATAGGCCAGCTTGTGGGTAGTATCACGCGCCAGCAGTGTGCGCTCGAGCTCTTCCATGCGTTCACTGGCCAGCAGGCCGGCAATGACCGGACGCAACGGTTTCAACTCACCCCAGAGCCGGCGCGTGTCCTGTCCCAGCTGTTCGGCACTGCGATCGGTATGACAGGTGCGACACGCGTTCACCACACCCAGCCGCAGATCCACAGCGGGCCGCGGGATCGAGATGGTGTGGTCTGAGCGCGCGTAGCGCAGCTCTGCGCCCACGGCTGACTCCTGAACGAACGGCATGTGACACGACACGCAGCGGCTGCCGGTCGAATTGGGGGCGTGATGGGTGTGCAGCTGCGGCTGCTGCGCTTTCGATGGATGACAGTCCGTGCACTGCCCATCATCGAGGCGCCCGGCGAGTGCGCGGCCCGTGATGTCGCGGTACTGCTGGCCGTGCGGCTCGTGGCAATCTACGCACGTCATGGAACCGGAAAGATAACAGTCGCTGTACAGATGGCCCTGCTGATAGGCGAACGAGCGCGTGCGGCCATCCGGATGCAGGTCTTCCCCATCCAGCAGCGGAAACTTGAGCGAATAACGTTCTTCCAGATCACGACCCGGCAGGAAACCTCTACGCACGTCCACCTTGATGGCATGACAACTCATGCACACACCCACCGATGCGTCCCGTGAAAGTGTGCCCAAAGGTTTCATGGCCAGGTCGGCTGCCTGGGGTTGCGTGCGCACGCGTTCGATGTGGGCGCGGCCCGGACCGTGGCAGGATTCGCAGTTGATGGTCAGGCTCTGATACCGCGTTTCGTTTGGTCGCTCACCGGCACGCAGCTCGATTTGACTGCCATGACATTCCTGACAGGATGCGTAACGTGCCGAGCTGCCCAGCACGCGCACGGGCGGCCAATCGCCGCAATCTGCAATGGACATGGTATTCCGGATCCGAACCCAGCCGCGGTTGGCACGCGTGCCCGTGCTGCAGAACCACGTGCTATCGGAGCCTGTAATCTCGAAAGGAAGCAGACGCAAGCTGCCGTCCTGGTGGCGCCACAGGAAACCTTGCGTGCCACCACCCATCATGTGTGCGGCGCCCACCACGCCTTCAATTGAGTAGCGATCCGTGCCGCGCGGCCAGTGCACCAGGAACTCGTAACGTCCGCCGCTCACACGCGGCTCGACGGTAGCATCGCGAAAGCGAATCGGAGTCCCATCAAAACGACGTAGCAACAGCGAGCTTGGCGGAGCCTCACCGGCGCGTCCGTGCGTGGAGCTGGACCACGCGGCAAACTGCGCGCTATGACAGCCGGCACAACTTGCGCTGCCCACAAAATCCGTGAAGTGCACGGAATCCGCGGGCGCCGGCCGTGGCCGTGGAAACGCCGTCAGGGGTACGCCGCTCGGGGTCGGCTCTCGATTGATGACCATGACGGCGACGGCAGCACTGATGGCGAGTACCAACAGGGCCAGCCACAAATTGCGGCGCCCCGTCGAGGGCGCGCGCGACGGACGGGTGTTTCGTTCAGCGCGCGGCATCGGCCCAGGCCGGCTGGCGGCAGCGGCAAAGCTGGCGGATGTGACCCACCAGCAGACGAATCTCCTGCGCGCTGAGCGTTTGACCGAAAGGCGGCATGCGCGCACTCCCGCCCAGGATACTGCTGCCCGCATGAATCGCATCGAAAAGCCGGTCGTCCGTGCGCAGGCTCATGGTGCGTGCATCCGCATGTCGTGCGGGCGGACGGTCGAGTTGGGCCGCGTTCCACCCATCGCCCTGTCCAGTCCAGCCGTGGCAGGCGGCGCAGTGTTTGTAGTACAACTGCTGTCCCGCAGTGCGCGCAGGTACGGGCGCCGCGCTCGTTACAGGCGCACGCGGAGCGACCTCTGCGCGTTGTTCGGACAGATACCTCACCACCAGATCGAGCGTGGCCGGCGGCAGCGGAATGCGCGGCATGTTGCCGCCCGGCAGGGCGGCGCGCGGATCTTCGATTTGCTGGCGGATGCGGTCTCGCTGCAGACGGGCGCCCACGCCGCTCAGGTCCGGACCGATGCGCCCGCCGCGACCGTTCAACGTGTGACATCCCAGGCAGGGCAGTTTATGCTCGAGCAACGATTCGGTCTTGGCGCGCTGAAACGCGGAGAGTGTGCTGCCACCCGACTGCTGGCCGGCCGTCACCGATGCCTGCAGGGCCAGCAGAATGGGCAAAACCTTACGCGTTACTCGCAACTACTGTCGCTGCTTGGGTGCTTTATCAGGACCGCGCCCGAGAGCGCGGCGTCGGCTCTCGGCCTGCTCGGTTTCCACGGCGGCCTGCAGTGCACGCACCGCACGTGCGTCAGCGTGAAGCTTGATTTCGGGACTGGCGCGCAGCGCCAGGTAACGCTGGTACGCGCGCACGGCACCTTCGTCGTCGCCCAATTCCTCCGCAATCTGACCTTCTTCGCGCAGGGCAGTGGCCAGGTAGCGCGGCCATGCTGCGGTCATGTAGGGCCGCCGGCGCACTGCCGCCAGCGCGAGTTGCGGTTCGTCCAGAGCACGATACAAACGGGCCAGCACGATGTGCGCGTAGGTAGCCACATCGCCGGCAGCGGCAGTGGTCAGCATCTGGGTATTCAAGCGATCGATGAGCACGCGTGCGCCATCGCGCTCGGTAGCCACGGCCAGCGCAGCATCCAGCAAGTCGGCGCAGATGGGATGTGGTGCGCCCACCGGCATGGCCGCGAATTGGTGAGCGGAGCGAATGCGATCCAAGGTCTCGGCCGCGTCGTCCGTATCCGCGCGAGCCAGTTGCCAATGGCCCAGGGCGCATGCATCTGCGGACGCGCTGGGCAGGCGCAACGTGCGCAGCGATCGGGCCAGCTCGTTAGCGGCCAGCGTGGCCGCATGTGCATCGCCGTCAGAAAACACAGCATCGAGCACGCGCAGACGCAGGTGCGCGCGCGTCGCCGGACTGAGTCGCTGCATGCGGCGCGTGGCCTCGAGCGCGGCCGATGGTCGGCCGCGGTTGAGCGCCAGGCTATGCTCGGCCAGCAACAGATCCATAGCTTGTTCGGAGTTGGCTGCGCGCGCAACGAGTGCGCGCAGTGCGAGTGCCCCATCGGGCAAGCGCACGCCGTCAAACTGACTGGCCAGCGCAATGGCACGCAGATTGGCCGGACCGAAGTGCGCCAGTGAATCGGCCAGCCGCGCCAGGCGCACCGTGTCGGCCATGGCGGTGGCAGCCTTCCAGCGCAGGAAGGGTGTGAGCGATGGCAAGGAATCGGCGGCCAGTGTCAACGCAGGGTTGGATTCGAGGGCCAAGGTGGCAGCACGTTCGGTGATGCGCGCCTGCAGCATGCGAGCGGCCACGTAGTTGGGATCGAGCTCGAGCGCGCGCCCCAGCGCGGCATTCGCTTTCTCGAGATCGTTGCCCAGCAAAACGGACTCTCCATTCAAGGCAACGGCCGAGGCAAAACCAAACCAGACTTCCGGCCGGTTGGGCGCCGCGCGCGCCGCGGCCTCCCACGCGTCGATCGTTTCCGAACGCGTTGCGGCCGCCGGGTAGCGCGCTCCCATGAGCGCGGTCAAGTGGGCGCGGTCGCGCACACTCAGGCCATCCCGCAGCCGCCAGGCATGATCCAGCGCTCGGCGCTGCAGCTCGAAGTCGTTCAGGCGGTCAGCGGAGAATGCCAGGCGCAAAGCGGCCAGGGCAAACGTTGAATCGAAACGAAGTGCCCGTCCGTAGCGGTCCGCAGCCACGGCAAAGTCCCCATTGGCGAACGGCGCATAGCCGGTCAGAAAGGCACGCAGCGCTGGCAGCGCCGGCGTGATGCGTTCGGGCAGCTGCTCGTCCTGCCCGGATTGAGCGAGCAGCAGCTTGACAGCCAGCCGGTCCACCAGGGTGGTCAAGCTGTCCAGCGGCCCCTCGACACTCGCCTCAGCGCTCAGCTCACCCGAGCGAGCACCCACCACGGACGCACTGAGAATGGCACGTGCCGTCGTGCCCACCACGCTGCCGACAATGACGCGTTCGGCACCCAGGCGTGCGGCCATGTGAAGCACCGTGTCGCGCGGCGCATCGACCGCGCTCGTGATGCCCGTGCGCCGCCAGGCGCGAATCACGGCACCCGCGTCCATAGAACGCGAGGTGTCATCCGACATGCGCGTGGACAGCAGCTCGACCATACCCTCGCGCAGATAGTCGAGCGATGCATCCGCACCCAGCACTCGGAAAGGCGCAACCACAAGGCTCTGGTTCAACAGGGAAACGTGCGCGGTCCGCAGGTCGACCTGACTGACCAGCAGGATCAACACAGCCAGGACACCGATCAACACCAGTGACGCCAGGCTTCGGCGGGGACGTGCCGAGTGAGCCTCCTCCGGCGGCGCATCAATGGCATCGGCGTAGGAGTGCGAGCCTGCCCAGATGGGCGGGTCGTTTGGCTCTGGCTCTGGCTCCGGCGGTCGCCTGGGGCGGGACACCGTTACCATTTCGATTGGATCAGTGGCCAGCGCTGGTGGCTCAACCACAGCCATCATGGGAGGCGCCGCGCGCGGGGCACGTAGCTCCGTGGCCAGCTGCAGGACCAGTCCATCCGGCTCGAGCTCGAACTCCTCACGCAGAGTCCGGACGTGCGCGTGTGCATGTTGGATGGCGCCCGCACGATCACCCGTATCCGCCAGCAATCGAATCAGCCGAACCGCCACGGCCGAATCGGCGGGTCGAATGGCGGCCAGACGGCGCAGATGCTGAGCGGCACTCCGCTTGTCCCCGGTCCGCTCTGAACGTTCAACCAGTCGTTCTAGCGCCGCGATCACCTGGTTTTCCAGCCGTGAACGCTGACTGGTCAGCCACCGCTCGAACTCGAGGGAGGAAAAAAAGAATCCATCCAGGAACGGGCCACGATACAGCGCTACAACCGTGGCGTCGTCCCCGGCAGAAAGTGCGGCCTCCAGATCGCCCACGTCGCTGCGCAGACGTTGCCCATTCAAGCGAACGTCTTCGGTCACTTCGAAGAGATCCGCACAGTCCAGACTCTTGCGTGCCGCGTACAACGCCTGCGTCAACGAGTGACGCGCGCGCCGCGCATCGACATCGGGCCAGAGAATACCGACCAGCTTATCCCGGCTCACTCCCGCTTCACCAGCTACGGCCAGAATGGAAAGCAGGCCCAGTGTACGACGCTGCGTAGCCGCACCCGCCAGAGGCACACCGCGTTGTGTGAGGAGAACTGCACCACCGAAGGTCTGAAGACGAATCATTTGCGCAGTGGATCCGGTGCGTGTGAGTCCCGGCTGAGAGTCCTGTGACTCATCTATCATATATTGCCTTCTTCGGGCGCGCCCGCAGAGCATCGTGCTGCAACGGGCCAGGCATCAGATGCAGGAGGTAGCTATGGACAAAACGATCGATGGCAAGGTGCTCATTACAAGCGACGACATGCAGGTCAGCGCCGCCATCGTAGGCGCCCGTTTCTCGGACCCTGAGCGGGAAGCTGACCGCCTGGCCGCTGCACGCAGCTTCCTGAACTCGGCTTTTGAATTGGAGCGCGCACTGAGGCTGCACACTCGCTGCGCATTAGTCAACCACTGCGGTACCCTGGGTGCCCATAACCTGGAGAACGCCACCGAGCAGTTGTCCCGTGCTTTGACCGGTTACGCCGCCTCCATCCGCGAGCTGGCCGCCCGCAGCCGGGCAGCCGAGCTGAAGCTCTGGGAGCCTCCAACGGCACCGACCCCCGCGCAGGCGGAACGGGTCCACGCCATTTAGACGGCACGAGCAGGCTGGGGGTTCGGGACCTGACAGGTGTGGCGGGTAGAGATGTTGAGAGAAGAAGGGGATGGCGATCCGGTGGGGTCGCTGGCTGGAAAAAAGGAAAGCGAAACGAGCCTCGCCGAAAACCTGCGGGGCTCGTTCGTTTCCCCCCCCCATGGGCGGGGCTCAGCAGCAGCCGCCACAGCAGGGCTGCTCGTCGCCACAACAGCCACTATTGCACTGTCTGGACAGGATCGAGTGCACGATCGCTTCTCCGGTTAGAGGAATATTGAACCCGTACCGCCAAGGCTAGGGCCTGTAGTGCGCTGGAGGGCAAGGATTGCCATTCTCCCCCCTTGACCCTGTAGTGTGCTACAGGCCTACTTTGGCAGAACCAACCGGGGAAAAGGAGGGGCCATCATGGGGCTGACTGTGGGCGCACTGGCCCGGGCCGCAGGTGTTGGCGTACAGACCATTCGCTTCTACGAGCGCCAGGGCTTGCTGGAGGAGGCGCCGCGCTCGAGTTCAGGATACCGCTGGTTCGGTGAAGATGCCGTGAACCGCCTCCGCTTTGTTCGCCGTGCCCAGGAGCTAGGATTCACGCTGCGCGAAATCCGCGAGCTGATTGCCCTTCAGGAGGACCAGCTGGCCGACTGCGCCGACGTGGACAGGGCTGCGGCCGGCAAACTGGATGACATCAATCGCCGCATTGCCGATCTGCAGCGCATGAAAGGCGCGCTCGAGGATCTCATGCAGTCGTGTACGAGGCGGGGGCCCGTGGCACATTGCGCTATCATCGAGTGTCTGGCGACGGGGTGATCGCTACGAGACGGGAACCGCCGAAAGCGAAAACGAAAACGTGAGAAGACCCCGTCGCGCCTTGGGCGCGGCGGGGTCTTCGTATGGGCGCTGCTGGGTTCGAACCAGCGACCTCCTGCTTGTAAGGCAGGCGCTCTGGACCAGCTGAGCTAAGCGCCCCACGAACTCTAACGGCCGGGCACGACCTTCGCCAACCTATCTGACAAACGTGGCAGCAGATTGGTCACTGCCTTGATGTGTGGGAGCGCTCATTTCGACCAGCGCGCGGCGTCGAATGGCGCGCAGCCACATTCTTCGGATCATGGCACTGCCCGGATAGATGAATCGCCAATAACCTGCAAAGACTCTTCGCGCTCCCTTGCCGCTGGCAAAAACGCGCGTCTCGGTGGAAACCAGGGAAGCGTCTGGTCCATCAGGCACGACCAGGAAATTCATGGTAGCCGCAGCGAATCCGGGTGGCACCGCTTTGAACGCCTGCGGTGTCAGCATGCGTCGCGCTTCCGCTGGCCGAACAACCATGGTTCCGATCACGACCTCGCGTGCTGCGTCCTCAGCCAGTGTCACGAAGCCGCTGCGGGTTGCCACTTCGATGAGGGGCGAGTTGATGCCGGCGTTCAGGATGCTTTCCGGCAGTGGTCGACCGAACCGGCGCAGCCAGGTCAATGTGCGGAACAGCAGGATCTCGTCGGCACGCACTTTCTTGATCGCGTCAAACACGCGCTCCGGCGGCGCCACGATGCGCGTTGCATGAAATTCCCGGAACTGCCAGCGGGGCGCAAACTCGTCCAGTCGCGTTGCCGCGCGCTCAACGCGAGACTCACGTGCGGGCAGCATAAGTCCGGTAGCGGTCAGCAACACACCTACTACGGCTACAACAAGACCATGTTTGCGCGTTAACAAGCGAAGCCGCTTGGCCGGCCGGAGCATGAAGCCGCACCCAGCCAGCGAAACGATCAGTCCCAGGTAGACGATCAGTGAGCCAACCATGCGGAACCGATGAACGGAACGAGTAGGAACTCGTCTCCTAAAGAATTATGCCCAGCGGGATCAAGACCGCATAACCGAGCACTAGCAACAAGGGCGCGGCGACGGTTGAGCCTCGGGAGAGCAGCGCATACCCGGCGATCACGGAGGCAATTCCTGCAGCGAGCAGGATGCCGTTGATGGGGGAAAACCGAAGTGAAGGCTTGGTGTGTACGGGCGTCTGAGCCCGACGCGATCTCGATGGCATGGCGCGGAAACTCGCGCGCTTCGAGGCCTTGGTCAAGACTCGCTGCCGTGTGAATCTCTCTGCGTTCGAATCTTTGGACGTCTGCAGCGCGCTTGCAGCACGATCAATGCGAGTCCCATCATTGATGCCAGTTTCTCTCGCCCGGAGGCGTTCGTGCGATCTCTAGCCATCTTCTGCGTGCTCACCGTAGCCGTTGCCCAGACGCTCGCGGCCCAGGCGGAGCGTCACGCGCACGGCGCGCACGGTACTGGACTGGGCGAGGTAACCTTTGCCAACACGGGCGCGCCCGCGGCCCAGGAGCCCTTCCTGCGCGGCCTGGCATTGTTGCACAGCTTCGAGTATGAG
>JBOHRF010000020.1:0-37266 GCA_050732575.1 Longimicrobiales bacterium | reverse complement strand
CACGAGAATGCAATGGGCCAGTCTTTCGCGTTGCAGGGTCGCAATGGCGTGCAGAGTGCGCTCATCGTTCGACTCGGAGAACACGATGCGGCGCGGTCGCCGGGCAGCGCGCAAACGCAACCCGGTCAAGAACTCGCTCATGCCTAGTACTTCGCGTTCAGCCGCTGCAGCACGGAGGGGGCGACGAAATCGCTGACATCCCCTCCCAGCGATGCAATTTCGCGGACCAGGGATGCCGATAGAAAGGAGTAGCGTGCATCGGGAGCCAGAAAGATCGTTTCTGCTTCAGGCCAGAGTGTGCGATTCATCAGAGCCATTTGAAACTCGTATTCAAAGTCGGAGACTGCGCGTAGTCCGCGTATGATGAGTGAGGCGCCGCGCTCGCGCGCGTAGTCGACCAGAAGTCCGTCGAATTCGGCCGGTTCCACGCGCGGTTCATCGGCAAAAACTTCAGTGATCATCTGGACCCGCTCGTGGATGGAGAACAGGCCATCTTTGCGCTGTGTGCGTCGGTGCGCCACGGCCACCAGCACGCGGTCCACAAACTCCAAGGCGCGCCGCACAATATCTTCGTGGCCGCGCGTAATGGGATCGAACGATCCGGGATAAATCGCCGTGCGACCCGTGGCCGTGTTCATTGAGTTGCCACTAGCCGGGTGATGGCTGTAGCGCCGTAACGGCGCGTGTGCGCCTGCTCCATACCGGGTAGTACCTCATCCGCACCGTGCTCGAGCCATAATGCCTGGGCGAAGGGCCGCTCGAGAAACCGGCTGGCCAGTTGGGCTGCCAGTTGCTGACCATAGGGCGGATCGGCCAGCGCCAGATCATAGGACAGGGGCGCCAGGTTCTCAATGAAGTGCAGGGCATCACCGCGCACCACCGTGGCCTGCTGGCTGGCACCCAATCTGTCGATGTTTGCTTTTAGTACGCGTAATGCGGCCGGCGTCCACTCCACGAAAGTCGCCGTGGCCGCACCACGTGATAGGGCTTCCAGTCCCAGAGCGCCAGAGCCAGCAAACAGGTCGAGCACCCGACTGTCTTGGAGATCGGGATGCAACATGCTCATCCAGGCCTCACGTACGCGATCCGCGGTAGGCCGCGTGTCCCGGCCGGAAGGCACGTCCAGGATCCGGCTGCGCCATTTCCCGGCAATGATTCTCATTCGCTGAATCGTACATCGATCAGGCGCGCCTGCAGCTCGACGTTGCCGTTCCAGTAATTTTCCTGCAGCTGAAACGCTATGTCGATGCGTGCGTGCGCGGGCTCTACCTGGCGCAGCCGCTCGGCCATGCCGAAGCCGATGGCACTCAGACGCGCGCCCGCCTGCCGCAGCTCCAGCTTCATGTGGCCCTCCCCTACTTCGCGTGCGCTCGTGACCTCCAACCCACGCGCCACGAAGATCGGGCCCGGATTGCCCACGCCAAAAGGTCCGAAGTGGCGCAACAGGCGGGTCAAGTCCAGTGTCGCCCGTTCCAACGGCAATTCCAGATCGTAACTCAGCTCGGGAATCAAATCCTCGGGCGTAAGGCGGTTACGTGCCACCGCTTGAAATGCATCTCGAAATTCGGCAATGCGTTCGGGCCGGATGTCCATCCCGGCGGCATACTTGTGTCCGCCGTATCGCTCCAGATAAGACGAGCATTCCTTTACGGCATTGAACAGATGAAAGCCCGGGATGGAGCGTGCACTCCCGCGCGCCAGACTGGCATTGGCATCCAGCGCAAAGAGTATGGTCGGCCGATGAAGACGTTCCACGAGGCGAGACGCAACGATACCGATTACGCCCGGATGCCAACCCTCGCCGCCCAGCACGATGGCGTAGTCGCGGGCCGGATCGTACGTCTCTTCCAGCATTTCCAGTGCGCGCGCCAGCGTCTCCCGATCCACGGCCTGGCGCGTGCGGTTCTCTTCCTCCAGCACTTTGGCCAGCACCTGCGCAACCGAGTCGTCATCTTCCAACAGGAGGCGCACACCTTTACTCGCCTCACTCATGCGCCCGACCGCGTTAATGCGAGGCGCCAATACGTGACTGACCTGGCCGGCGCCCAACGAGTCGAAGCCGGCCAGGCCTGCCGTGTCCAGAAGCGCTCGCAGACCGGGATTATGCGATTGGGAAAGCAGCCGTAGACCATACTTGGCCATGATGCGGTTTTCACCGCTCAGCGGCGCCAGATCGGCAATGGTCGCCACCGCTACCAGATCCAGATAATACCAAAGGTCCTGGGCGGGCAGACCCCGGCGCGCCCAGAGGGCCTGGCACACTTTGAAGGCGACACCGACGCCGGCCAGCGCCGGGTTGGGATAGCCACAGTCGGCGCGGTTAGGATTCACGATGGCGCATGCCGCTGGCAGCACGTCGCCCGGCGAGTGATGATCGGTGACGATCACATCAATGCCGAGCTGTGCTGCTGCGGCAATAGGTGTATGGGCAACAATGCCGCAATCGCCGGTGACGATCAGCGTAGCCCCCGCATTGGCCGCGGCGCGCACGCCCGCCTGGCTGAGGTCGTAGCCGTCGTGCATGCGGTGCGGCACAAACGGCTCCACCTGGCCGCCCAGTCTGCGCAGCACGCGTGTTAACAGAGTGGCCGCGCAGATGCCATCGACATCGTAGTCGCCGTGCACCAGAATGCGCTCACCGGATTGCAGCGCGCGCTCGAGCCGGTTGACCGCGGCCTCCATGTCAGTCAGCAGGAAAGGATCGTGAAGCCGATCCAGCCGTGGCTTCAGATACTGCTTGGCGGATTCAACATCGCTATGACCACGGCGCAGTAACAATCGGCAGAGTAAGGAGGGCAACTGGAGCGCAGACTCCAGAGCGGTCAGCGCGCCCGCATCTTCAGTTTTGCCGCGCTGAACCCAGCGGTAGCTGATTGGCGCCAGAGCAACCGGTGTCTGCATCACTGGAAATTTAAAAGACCGTGGTGCGCGTGCGCCACTGTTGATTTGGGACGGCTTGAACGGCCGGTGACGGTGAAAGGTGACGACTGATACGGAGTGACAGCGGATCTAACCGCTGACGAGCCGGCTTCACCGTCCCCGTCACCTTTCCGTTGTCAGTTGTCGTCCGGGTACAGGATCACACCACATGCCTCGCAGCGCTTGAGCGTAGCCGCGCGCCGCACCTCCAGTTGTTCCTGCACGGGAATGATGTTGAAGCAGCTGCCGCACGCGCCATCGCGCTTCAGCGGCGCCAACGCGGCGCGACCGCGGCTGCCGCGCACACGGTCGTAGATACGCACGGCATTCTGGTCTACACGCTGCACGTGGTTGACGCGCCGCTGCTGCAGCAGGGCAAGTTGCTCTTGGGCCCGCTCGTGCGCCGCCAGCCACTCCTGTTTGCGCGGTTCGAATTCGCTGCGCAATTTGGTCAGCTGGCGGTCGAGGTCGTCCGTCTTCAGATCCGTCCTGCGGGTCTGCTCCATCAGTTCCAGCGCTTCCTGTTCGTCCGCGTCGATGGCCCGCCGGACCAGGTCCATCTCGGTGTGCGCAGCCGCCTCCTCGCGCGCATTGCGGATGCGATCCAGGCGCGCTTCGTACTGCTTGAGTCGCTCTCTCTTGTTATTGGCCGCTAGTTCCAGCTTGCTGCTCTGGTTGCGCATGTCCACCATCCGGCCGCGCAGGGTCTCGATTTCCTGCTGCAGAGTGCGGAGTGGTGCTTCGGCTTCCTGGATTTGGGGTTGGAGTTTTTGGAGGTCTGCTTGCGCCTGGGCGATCTCACGATCGATCGATTGCAGCTCGAGTAGCGTTGCATACAACTCGTTCATCCGTTCCCACCGGGTGAAGGTCTCTTCCGTCCCTTGCGCCCCTGCCGGGTATCGCGCCAGCCCAACCGGGATTTTGACACGTCCAGTTGCCTCTGTTCCGCGGTGATCCTCTGTTTCTCACGGTACAGCACAGCCTGCTCCTCCGCGCCTGCAACCGACATACGCGCGTCCAACTCGTCAAGAGTCATACGCAAGCCGCCACTCTTGATACCCACCACAGTTTCATCGAATACACGATCGCCATCCGCAATCTGGAGAGGGTCGGCTCGCAGCTCGCTCAGACACTGTCGTGCGCTCACACTCAGGTCGAACGTGGCCGGCGGTTCGTCGGGCAGCGCTCCATGCGCCAACATGGCCTGGTAGAGCTCCCGGTATTCCGATTCGCGGAATTCGTCGGGCTCAATGACCCGGGCGGCGTGGGCAATGCGCTCGACGTCACGCAACATAAGGAGGAGCAGCAGTCGCTCCGATGCCCAGGCATCGGCGCGCGCGCGCGCCTGACTGTGCCCTGTGGCCCCCTGCTTGGAATACCCTGTGCTCGGCCGCCCACGCTCGCGGCCGGTAGTGACGACACCGCGGAAGGGTCGGTCGTTAGTCAGTTCGCGCTCCAGGGTCTCACGGCGCACACCGGTCCTTTGGGCTACGCGCGCAACGTAAATATCCTTGAGCGCGGGATCGGCGGCCGCCCGCAAGGTGGGCAGCAACCGGTCCACGGCCAGGCGCATACCCTCGCTGTGTTCTAAGTAGCCGCGCTCTGCCAGAATCTGGAGTTTGCGATCGAGCACGTCGACGGCTTTGGCCAGGTGCGGCGCGAGCGCGGCCGCACCACCTTTGCGCACCAGCGAGTCCGGATCTTCCCCCGCAGGCAGCATGACAACCAACGGCTCTACACCGGCGCGCAACAGCTGATCACCAGCTTTGAACGTGGCTTTGAGGCCCGCGGCATCACTGTCATAGAGCAGGTGCGCTTTGCGCGTGTACCGGGCCAGCAGCACAGCCTGCTCGGCGGTGAGCGCCGTACCCAGACCGGCCACCACGTGTTCGACGCCGCGTGCGGCCAGGGAGACGTAGTCCATGAAGCCTTCCACGACCAACGCCGTATTCTCTCGCCGGATCGCGTTGCGCGACCAGTTCAGTCCGTAGGCCGATCGGCCTTTCTGAAAGATCGCCGTTTCGGGTGAGTTCAGGTATTTGGCAACACCTTCACTGGCCCGGCCCACAATACGACCGCCAAACGCAATCCAGCGCCCGGACAGGTCCGCGATGGGGAAGATGAGCCGGTCGCGCAGCCGGTCGTACGGCTCCTCAGATTTTTCGCTCTTTTTGATGAGTCCGGCATCTAGCAGAACCTGATCGTCCATGCCGTGCCGGTGCGCGGCTTCCCGTAGTGTGCGCCAGCCTTCAGGCGCATACCCAAGCGTAATGCGCTCAGCCAGGGTCTGGGTCAGTTCACGCGTGACGAGATACGCACGCGCCCGCTCACCGGTCGACTTTTCCCAGAGCTGCTGGTGGTAGAACTCGGCCGCAAACGCTACGGCTTCATAGAGCGCGCGGTTCGGCTCCTCGGTTCCGCGCGTGACATGCTCGGGGATTTCGACGCCCACCCGAGTGGCTATGTGACGTACGGCATCCTGAAAGCCGAGTCCCTCGCGTTTCATGAGAAACGCAAACGCATCCCCGCTTTCGCCGCAGCCAAAGCATTTGTAAAAGCCTTTGCTCGGGACTACGTGGAACGAGGGTGTCTTTTCGTGATGGAATGGACAGAGTGCACGGAATTCCTTGCCCGCCCGCTTGAGGGTGATGTGCTCGCCGATGATCTCGACCAGATCGGCGCGCGCGCGCACTTCTTCAACCAGGTGATCCGGGATCATTCGAACTCGGCCACCGTCACGCCCGAGCCACCCTCGCCTGGGCCGCCCGGCCGGAATGATGTTACGCGCCGGTCAGAACGCAGCAGCTCAGCTACCACCTGGCGCAGCGCTCCCGTTCCCTTGCCGTGTATGATGCGCAGGCTGCGCAGGTCGGCGCGCACAGCGGCGTCCACAGCGGGCTGCAGCTGGGAAGCAACTTCGTCCGCGCGCAGCCCGCGCAAGTCAACCTCAGTTTTAGCCTCGAACTCCTGCACGCTCCAACCACCACGCGCAGCGGCTGGCTTGGTTTTTTCCGGCGCCGCAACGGCCATCAAACCGGTCACCGGGATCTGTAGCCGTAGCCCACCCGTTTCGACCAGCGCCCTGGTATCGCGCAGTTCGACTACCCGCCCGGTCGCACCCGTCGCGCTTATGCGGACGGCGCTGCCGATCGCGATTTCACCCGCACCTTCGTCGGCCAACTCGGCATCCTCTGCCGGCAAGCGCTCCGCCTGTTGCCGCGCCATCTCCTCCACGCGGCGCCGCGCCGCTCGGGCTGCCTCATGCAAAACCGGCTGCTCCGGTTGCTGCGCCAGTTGGGCGCGCAGTTCACGAATTGTGCTTTCCACTTCCTCGCGCGCGTGCAACAACAGATCGCGTGCCTGTTGCCGTGCCCGCCGCTCCGCATCCTTTTCGCGCCCGCGCATCTGCCGCTCGCGCGTCTCCAGCTCTGCGCGCAACGCGTCCGCTTCCGCACGCGCAGCCTGCGCCGCAAGAAGGGCCTCACCCATGGCGCGCTCTTTTACCTCCAGCTCGTTCAGCAGTTGCGCTGCATCTCGCTCAGCGCGCGGCAACAGCGATTCGGCCGCGCTCACAGTGGCTACCGGGAAACCCAGCCGCCGGGCAATGGCAAGTCCGTAGCTGCGCCCGGGAATGCCCTTCAACAATCGGTAGGTGGGCCGCAGCTCGACCGAATCGAACTGCAGAGACGCATTCACAACTCCGGGCTCCTCGCCGGCCAGCAGTTTGAGCTGCCCCAGATGCGACGTCGCAACCGTGAGTGTAGACCTGCGCGTCAACTCAGTCAGGACCGCCTGCGCCAGCGCGCCGCCTTCGGCCGGATCCGTGCCACTGCCCACTTCATCCATAAGCACGAGCGATGTGTGCGTCGCGGCGTCCAGAATCTCACGGATGTTCTTCAGGTGGGCCGAAAACGTGGACAGGCTCGCCTCGATGGACTGCTCGTCTCCAATGTCGGCGTAGACGTTCTCGAACAGAGGCAGCACCGAGCCGGCTCCAACCGGTGGAATGACGCCCGACTGTACCAGCGCGCTGATCAGCCCGATGGCTTTGAGCAGGACCGTCTTTCCGCCCGTGTTGGGCCCGGATACGAGCAGCGTCCGCTCCCCTGACTCCAGCTGCAGATCGAACGGAACAACGGGCGAGCCGGCGGCCAGCAGCAGTGGGTGGTAGGCAGCATTGACGGTGTAGTTGGCCGTACCGGCAGCCACCATTTTGGGACGAGCGCCGCCGTGCTGCGCCGCGTAGCGCGCGCGCGCATACAGACTATCCAGCTCGATCAACGCATCGAAGCTCTGGCGCAGATCTGCGGCATGCGGCCGTAGGGTTTCCGTGAGCTCGCGCAGAATGCGCTGTACTTCGCGCATTTCCGCACGCTCCAGCTCGCGCAGGCGATTCATCAGATCGATGGCCACTGGCGGTTCCATGAACAGTGTGCCACCAGTGGCCGACTCATCGTGCACCAGGCCACCGACCTCGCCGCGACCCTCGCGCCGCACCGGCACCACGTAGCGACCCTCGCGTACCGTCACGGAGGCATCCGGCACTTGAAAGCGCGCCGGCAGCGCGGCCATGAAAGCTTCCAGCCGCTCCACGATCTTGGCGCGCGCGCCCCGCAATTCGCGGCGCAGGCGCGCCAGCTCTCGCGACGCCGTATCACGTACCGTAGCGTCTGCCGCAATGGCGCGCTCAATCTGGTCTTCCATCGGTCCCAGCTCGACCAGTCGTTCCGCCAGCAGCACGAGCAGCGGAAACGCGCTACGCAGCTTGACCAGCGCCCTGCGACTGCTGCGTGCCGCTTCCAGCATGAGCGCCGCATCCCGGAACGCGGGCGCCTCCCAGACCGACCCCTGGACCAGCAATTTGCGCAGCTGCGCATCCAGATCCGGCAGCGCCGCGGCCGCCCAATTATCCGCACGTTGCAAAAAGAGCTGCATCTCTTCCACTCGCTGCAGCTCCATCTCGATTTCACTCAATACATCCGTCGGCCGCAGGCTGCGCACAGCCTGCGCACCTAGCGGTCCGGCAGCAAAACCTGCCACGACTGCCAGTGCTTCATGGAACTGCAGAACTTGTAGTGCGTGCTCGTTCATCTTCCAGTATTGCGTGGTGCGTGTCGAGGGACGCGTGGGCGAAACCATCAGGCGCGGGACATTCCGTTCCGCGCCCGCGCCTGCGCCCGGGGCTACCCCTTCAACTCTTCCTGCACGATCCGATTCGCCTCTTTGCCGTCGAAGCGGCCTTTGATGCGAGAGGCGATCTTGCCCATGATCGCGCCCACGGACTGCGCGCCTTCGGCCATGGCTTCCTTGATGAAGGCGCGAACTTCAGACTCGCCCAGCTGCGCCGGCAGATACACGGCCAGAATTGCTGCTTCCTGATCCTCCTTCTCTGCCAGGTCCAGACGGTTGCCGGCGCGCATCTGCTCTGACGCCTCGCGCCGGCGCTTGATCCCCCGATTCACGATTTCAATAACGTCCGCGTCGCTTGCGTCATGACCCTGCTCGATCTCGCGATTGCGCAAATCGGACAGGATCGTGGTCAGCACCAGCGTACGCAGCTTGTCGCGCTGGCGCCGCGCATCGTTGAGATTGGTTCGCAATCGTTCCTTCAGCGTTTCCGCCATTGCTGCCTCACTCCTCCTACGCTCATCCGGGCGGCCAGTGAAACGAGCGGCCGCCCAGCACGTGCAAGTGAATGTGATCTACGGATTGACCCGCGTCCTTACCCGCGTTGATGACCAGCCGGTAGCCACTGTCGGCCACGCCCAGTTCCTCTGCCAGTCGCCGCGCGATCGTATACAAATGGCCAATCTCCCCCGCTTCGTCATCCGCCAGCGCCGCCACCGATGCAATGTGTTTGCGCGGAATCACCAGCACATGCACCGGCGCCTTGGGGTCGATGTCGTGAAAAGCCACTGCCCGATCATCCTGATGCGCCAACTTGGCCGGTATCTCCCCGCGCGCAATTCGGCAAAAAAGACAATTCGCCCCCATTTTGTCTTCGCTCTCTCTTACGTTTCTTCTTACGGTTTTCCTTACGGTTTTCCTACTTCCGACCTTTCCTGCTATCGCGCTGCCACGCGTTCCTGGTTACGGTACGCGTTAGAATGAAATCACAACGTGCAACAGGGCCGTGCACAGAGGCGCGTCGCTGCCTGTTCGAGCAGATCGAGACACAGGCGGGCGAAGTGCTGCGCCGGCATGCTTGTTCTACCCTTTCCTTGAGACAGCTGCATGAGTCGCTGGTCCATGAATTGGGCCCGGCCGCTGGAACCTATCACCAGTTGCATCAGCGGCTCAAGCAAGCACGGGGCGTTTTTCATGTGGTCGAACGGGCCGGACCGTTGCTGGACGTAAACAGCTGGCCGCGGGAGATCCGTGAACAATACATGGACGCGTTGAGCGCGGCCGGTCTTGACTTCAGCCCGCTGGTTTCACTGGCCACAGTGCCAGACCGGGATCCCGGTATTCTGGGTGGACTGGAAGAGACGCTGGCCTCGCTGCAGGCGCGCAGCGGCGCGGATCCGTTGCTGCGTGCGGATCTGGTAGCAACGCTCAGCGAGCTACCGAATCTGCTGCATGCGCTGGCGTCAGCGACGCCGCCCACCACTGATCCTCACAATCTTCCTGCAGAACGGTGAAGTCCTTCTTGCGCGCTGCCGCGCGCACGTAACCAGCTTCCTCTTTGAGTATGCCCGCAACGATGAGGGTGCCACGCTCGGTCAGCGCCGCGCGCAGAGCCTCCAGCAAAGGCACAATGACGCCGCTCAGGATATTGGCTACGATTAGATCGAAGCGCGGCGCGGCCAGCCGTTGCAGGTAGGCGGCATCGGCCAGCCTGGCCACGAGCCGTACCTGCCCTTCAACGTGATTACGGGCCACGTTTTCATGCGCGCTGATGAGCGCGTCCGCGTCCGCTTCCACGGCCACCACCTCATCTGCGCCCAGACGGGCGGCTGCAATCGCCAACACCGCGCTACCGCTGCCCAGATCGAGCACGCGCCCGCCGCTGGCCATGAACCGCTCTAGCAGGCGCAGTGCGCCGCGCGTGGAGGCGTGTTCTCCCGTGCCGAACGCCATCTGCGGGTCAATCGTGATCACAATGTCGTTCGGCGCGGCATCCGGCACCGTCCAGCTGGGGGCGATGATAATGCGCTCGCCTACGCGTCGCGGAGCCAGTCCGCGTTTCCACTCTTCGCTCCAATCGCACTCGGGCAGCCAGGCCCAGGTAATGTCGGGCGCCACACCTTCATTGAACGCACGCAGTCGTTGGGCCAACAAGAGCACGTACGGCTCGGGCTCCTGTTCGTCGTTTGGCTGCAGACAGGTCACCAGGTGATCGGGTTGCTCCTCAACGGCACTTGCGCCTTCAGCAAAAAGCCCCTCGGCCAGGCGCGCGGCGCTTTCGACCGAAGGGGCGTAGACCGTAACCCGGAGCCAGCGCGGCTGCACTTATCCGCCGAACGCTTCGCGCACCTTGCTCCAAAAACCACGGTCTTCTTCCTGGCCGGCGCGCGGCGCTTGCTGTTCGATCTGCGCGAGTCTTCGCATGAGTGCTTCCTGCTCGGCAGTAAGCTGGGAAGGCGTCCAAACAATGATGCGCACAATCAGATCGCCCCGACCGCCACCCTGCAGTTGTGGCAATCCTTTGCCGCGCATGCGCAACAACCGGCCGGCTTGGATGCCGGCCGGCACGCGCAGCTGTGCTGTACCAGTCAGGGTCGGCACCTCGATTTCGGCGCCCAGCGCTGCCTGGCTGAACGTGATAGCAAGATCGTGAACCAGGTGCGCGCCATCGCGTTTGAAGCGCGCATCCTCCTGCACTTCCAGAACCACCTGGATGTCGCCCCGCACACCGCCGCGGCCACCAAAATTTCCCTGGCCACGCATGGTGATGTAATCGCCCGTGGAAACACCGGCTGGTACATCCAGTTCGATGGACTGCTCGTCCTGCTCGATGCCGCGTCCGCCGCACGCGTGGCAAGTCCGTTCAATGCGCTGCCCTTCGCCCGCGCACGCCGCGCACGGCGTTACGCTTACCATCTGACCCAGGAACGAGCGCTGCACGCGCCGGATCTCGCCCGTGCCAGCGCAGGTGTTGCAACGCACGGTCGATGAGCCGGGTTCCGCGCCCATGCCACTGCACACGCTGCACGGATTGTTGAGCTTGAGGCGGATGGTTTTGTGTGCGCCACTGGCAACCTCGCCCAGGGTGATGGGCAGCCGCACGCGCATATCGGCGCCCCGCCTTGGGCCACCACCGCGCCTGCCCGCCGCGCCGAACAAGTCGCCCATACTGGCAAAACCGCCGAAGTCGCGCATGAAGATTTCCAGCGCGTCCGAGAAGTCGAAACCCGAAAAACCGCTGGCACCGGCACCGCTCCGCAGGCCGGCGTGGCCAAACCGATCGTAGGCGGCGCGCTTCTCGCCATCGCGCAAAACTTCGTACGCTTCCGTTGCCTCTTTGAACAACTCCTCGGCGTCGCGCGAGCCGTTGTTCCGGTCCGGGTGATACTGCAGCGCAAGCTTGCGGTACGCCTTTTTTATGGACTCCGTATCCGCTTCGCGCGGTACGCCCAGAATTTCGTAGTAGTCGCGCATCTCAATGCAAGTCGTAACGAGTGTGCTGACCCGGACTGGGCGGCATCAATTCACTGACCAGGCGACTCGTGTAGCCCACGATGGCCGCCACCTTTTCGTACGGCATGCGCGTCGGTCCAATGACGCCCATGACGCCGGTCAGATTGCCCAGTCGATATTCCGAAGTGACCAAGGTGAAATTCGCCAAACGCGCCACTCCATTTTCCACGCCGATGGTGATGGTGGGCGCAGTGCTGTGCGCGCGGCCGGCCAACGTCGAGGCGAGCAGTCCGCGCTCTTCGGTCAACTCGATCAGCTGGCGCAGCCGGCTTTCGTCGGCAAATTCCGGTTGGTTGGCAATCACGCTGGTACGCCCCAGATGAATTTCGCCACGCGGTGTGTCGTGTGCGTCGAGCAGCTGATCTGCGGATTGGACGAAAATGTTCAGCAGCTCATCAGCCTTGCGGTCTCCCGGTCCGGCATCACGCAACCGCTCGGGCAACGTCTGCTTGATCGCGGCCAGCGTTTGACCCGAAAGCCGCTCGTTCAGGATCACAGTCACGGATGCCAGCACTTCTTGCGGCGCACCGATCGGTAGGTCCACATACACCGCGCGCACCAGCCCATTCTTGAGCGTGAGCACGAGCAGCGCCTTTTCCGCAGACAGCGATACTGCGTCCAGTCGCTCCAGCAAAACGTCATCGAGCTTGGGCGCAATGGCAACGCCGAGTTCGCCCGTGACCAGCCCCAGCACTTGCACGGCACGCTGGATAAGTCGGTCCAACGCACCATCTCGATCCTCAGCCAGCTGACGACGAAGCATGCGTTGTTCAGGTCGCGCGATGCGTACCGGTGTCATCAACGTGTCCACGTAATACCGGTACGCTTGATCGGTGGGAATGCGTCCCGCGGAAGTATGCGGATGATAGAGGAACCCCTTTTCCTCTAACTCCGCCATGGCATTTCGAATGGTAGCAGGTGACACACCCAGCCCGAACCGTTTGGCCACCGTGTGACTACCGGCCGGTTCCGCGGTCTCGACATAGGTGCGAATCACCGCGTCGAGAACCCGCTCCTCGCGTTCACTCAGCAAACTTCGCCTCTGATCGTCCAATTGCGGTCCGCCAATGTGTTAGGTTCGCTCGGACAGGGTCAAGCCGGGGCCAACCCGTCCAACTCCACGGCCAATCGATCCAGCAAGAGCCAGCCCGCGGGCGTCAGCCGAACCCGCGCATCTTGTACCCTTGCCCAGCCCGAAGTCTGCCAGCGCCGCAGCGTTTGCTCCAGCGCTTCCGTTCGTTCTGGCAGGACCGCGCCCTCGCGGGTGCGCAGTCCCAGCCAGACCCGTTCCAGACCTGCCTCCTTCGCCCCCACAATCTCGGAGTCAGCGCGCGGCAATTGGCCAGCGGCCAGGCGCTTCAGATAATCCGCCCAATCACGCACGTTCCAGAACCGCTCTGGCGGTCGAAACGAATGTGCGCCCGGTCCGAGGCCCAGGTATGCGGCACCGCTCCAGTAGGCACGATTGTGCTGCGACTCGCGGCCCGGCCGGGCAAAACTCGAAACCTCGTAGTGTACGAACCCCGCGCCGCTCAAGACTTCCGCTGCGTGCAGATATTCTTGCGCGTAACTTTCCTCTGCGGGCAGCTCCGCCCGTCCTTCCCGCACCCAGCGTCCCAACGCGGCACCTGGTTCCGCCGTCAATCCGTACAACGAGACGTGATCGGGCTCCATTTGCAGGGCCAGGTCCAGATCGCGCGACCAATCACGCTGCAACGGAGTGGGCAGCCCGAAGATCAAATCGACGCTGACATTCTGGAAGCCCGCTGCGCGAGCAGCTTCCATGGCCCGGTGGGCGCCTGCCGCGCCGTGCAAGCGGCCCATCCAGCGCAGCGCGGGTGCATGAAAAGACTGCACGCCCAGGCTGATTCGGTTCACGCCCGCAGCCAGCCAATCACGCGCCAACTCGGCCGTGAAGCTCTCCGGATTCGCTTCCGCGCTCCACTCCACATCCGGTTCAACCGTGCCTTGCTGCTCCAACAGAGCACGCAGGCGAGTCAGCGCTCCTGTGCCCAACAGCGATGGCGTGCCGCCACCGACGTACAACGTGCGCAATTGGATGTGCGTCGGCCATTCGGTTTGGGCGTGCGTCAGACGCAGCTCCTCCTTCATGGCCGTCAGCCACGCCTCCACCGGTGGTTGGCGCGTGGGCTGCACCGCAAAGTCACAATAGCTGCAGCGACGCAAACAGAAGGGTACGTGGAGATAAAGATGATGCATCCGATTCAGAGCCAAGCCGACCTGATCTGGGCGTTCAGTTCCCTGTTACCCTCGGCCGGCCGCGCGG
Organism: Longimicrobiales bacterium; assembly: GCA_050732575.1. GTDB lineage: Bacteria > Gemmatimonadota > Gemmatimonadetes > Longimicrobiales > RSA9 > JBBDWZ01. The sequence goes on along the minus strand of JBOHRF010000020.1, from coordinate 23,420 downwards.
TTACCTCCGCGCAGCCAGCGCAAAACGGCTACCCGGAAGCTGGCGCGCATGCCCCGCCAACTCGAGTTGCAGCAACGCATGCGTGACCGCGGCCGTGGGCAGCTGCGCGCGGCCAGCTACTTCATCCACGTGCAAGCCGTCCGGGGTGAGCACGCGCCAAACGTGACGGGCCTCGGGATCGACTTCAAACGGTTCGTCTGCCAACACGTCCGGTGGCGCTGTGAGTTTCAGGAATTCCATGATCTGTGCACCACCCGTCACCAGTTCCGCACCCTCACGTATGAGCTGGTTACAGCCCGCGCTGGTGGGCCGGCCGATCGGACCGGGCACGGCAAACGCGTGAATGTGGTGCATGGCACGACGGGCCGTGATCAGTGACCCGCTTTCTTCGGTTGCTTCCACTACCAGTACCGCGTTCGATAGCAGCGCTATGATCCGATTGCGGTGGGGAAAATGATAATTCCGTGGTGGTGTGCCGGGCGCAAATTCAGTGAGCACCAGGCCGCTACTCACGATTCTTTCCAACAACTTGCGTGCGCTGCGTGGATAGCAAATGTCGATGCCGCAGCCCAACACTGCGATGGTATCACCGCCAACATCCAGGGCGGCGATGTGCGCAATGCTGTCGATACCCAGCGCCATCCCGCTCACGATTACAGCACCGGCGCGCGCTACCGGCACGGTGAGCAATTGCGTGCTCTGTGCGCCGTACTCCGTGCAGCGTCGCGAACCTACCACACCCAGAGTCGTGCGCCCCAGCAATTCGAGCCGGCCCCGAGCAAAAAGCACTCAGGGTGCCGCATCATCGAGGTGCTTCAAACGCTCCGGGTAACGAGCGTCATGGATGGTGATGATGCTGACCCCCAGTTCCTCTATGACACGCAGGCCCATGGGAACGAAACGCTCGGCCTGCGCCAAGCGCTCCGCCGAGACCTGCGCGCGCAGCGCTCGCCAGGTCGCGCGCGCGGACCCGTAGGCTTCTATCCACGGTCTCAAGAACGGCGGCCCCACCCATGTATTGAGCAGGTAGAGCAGCGCTTCCAGCTCCGCCTTCTCTACCATACGCGTGTTTTTGCAGCCATTCTCATGGTCGTTATGGCCCGTATTCTTCGTCTTGTGCCGAACGGAATACTTCTTCGTGCAACCGGTCGCGCACGTGCTTCCACAAATCCTCCAGCAGGCTATCCAGTCCGCGACGTGCCACGGCAGAAACCGCGAATTGACCCCACGCGTCTGGCGCATCGACAGGTGGCACGGCCTCACCGGAAGGCAGCAGATCCGTCTTGGTGATGACTACGCAGTGTGGCTTGTCTCCCAATTGGTCCGAATACGACGCGATCTCGTTGCGCAGAAGCTCATACTCGGCCTGGGCATCAGGGGTATCCGCAGGAATGAGAAAGGCCAGCGTTCGCGTGCGCTCGATGTGGCGCAGGAAACGCAAACCCAGGCCCCGGCCTTCGTGTGCACCTTCTATGATTCCCGGTATGTCGGCCACCACGAAGGTGCGTTGATCCGAAAGCTGCACCACGCCCAGGTTGGGCGTGAGCGTTGTGAACGGGTAGTCGGCAATTTTGGGTGTGGCGGCCGATATGGAAGCCAGGAACGTTGACTTGCCGGCATTGGGCTGACCCACGAGCCCCACATCGGCAATCAGCTTCAACTCGAACGCAATCTTGCGCTCCTCACCTTCCGCGCCCGGCTCCCACCGCGTGGGCGCGCGGTTGGTCGGTGTGGCAAACGCCGCATTACCGCGTCCACCCCGACCCCCGCGCGCCACCACCAACTCCTGACCATCTTCAATCAACTCGCCCAGCACCGCTTCCGTGTCCACATCCTTGATCACTGTGCCGACCGGCACGCGCAGGATTAAATCCTCACCATCGCGCCCCGTTCGGTTTTTGCCTTGACCATGCTCACCTCGTTCGGCGCGATAGTGTTGCTGGTAGCTATAGTCGAGCAGAGTCGCCAACTGGCGGTCGGCGCGCAGTATGACATCACCGCCGCGACCGCCGTCGCCACCCGCCGGACCGCCCCGCGCCACACCCATCTCGCGGCGCCACGCTTCGGCTCCCGATCCGCCCGTGCCGGCGGCCATATGAACGGTCGCGAGATCAACGAACATGTCGGGAACGGAAAAGTGACAGCGACCTTGACCGTGAGGTCAACACTTTCCAATGGGCATGCTTCCCACCTGCCTGATTATTCCAGCCGTTCCTCACCGTCACCCTCACCGTCACCTTTCAGTTTCCGAGCCCGCAGCTCGCTCCATAGCTGTCGTGCCTGCTGAGCGCGGTCGGTGGGCAGTGCGCGCACCACACTCATCACCACTTCATCCACTTCAGCCAGTGACGACCCGGTCTGCAGCGCACCGCGCAAATGCGAATAAAGCTGGTGCGGCGCCTCCTGAGAAGCCAAAAGGGCTATGATGCAAAGTTCGCGCGTCTTCAAGTCGAATCCCGGTCGACCGATGATTTTGCCGTACCCCTCCAGCAGCATCCACTGCTCCACATCGGGATGCAAGCGCACTACGTTTGCACGCAACCTCTCGTACTGTCCGCCGTATACGGCCGCACATACTTCCTGCCCACGTTCGCGCCAGGTTTCAACATTGACCGGTGACTCAACGCTGACCGGTTCCTGTGTGACTTCGCGCCACACGGCCAGGGCCTGCAGCGTGGTGGGATAGCCCAGGAACAGGCAGCTCTGCAGAATGGCTTCTTCGATCTCGGTTGCGGCGCAACTCTGCAGCGCGCGCGTCATGTGATCGCGCCATTCACCGCGACTGCCTCGCGCCAGCGAGGCGGACAACGCTACCAGCGCGCTGGTACGATCATCCATGGCCGGGCTCCAGCTGCAGGGCGGCACGGATCGCGCCGACTTCCTCGTTGCGCGTGTTGTGCAGGACCGGCTCCACAAAGCGCGCCACGCCGGCCAGCTCATCATCGGTCAGCAAACTGAGCGCGCGCAGAACACTGATGAGCGCTGGCTCCGCCGCGCGTTGTGCGCCATCCTCCACCTTGACTGCAATGCCCAGCTCGGCACCTGGCGCTCCCGCCAGGTACACGCCTTCGGCACCTACTTTGACGAAGATGCGACCGGCTGTGACCCGCATCAGCTCGGTGCAGAAGCGTCCGCTCCCCCCCACGTATTCGGGATTACGCGTCATGGCCGCAACAATGCGTGCTGGCCCCATCTCGCCGCGCCGCGCGGCCGCGGCAAACCGGGCAAAGCCGAAGGCAAACGCGCGCAGGGGTCCCGCGAACGTTGCCACGCCGCAGCCGTCCACGGCCGCTGGGATTTCCTCGACGGGCAGTTCGATCCACCGTGAGACTTCGTGCAGCATGCGCTGCTGCACCGGATGCTCGAGCGCTTGATAACCGCTCAGCGACCAGCCGTGATGACGCGCCAGAGCCAGCATGCCCGCATGTTTGCCCGAGCAGTTGTTGTGAAGACGCGTGGGCTCCTCGCCGGCCGCCCGCAGCGCGCGCGCCGTTGGCTCGTGAAAGGGCGCATGCGCGCCACACGCCAACGCTTCTTCGGCCGCTCCGATTTTGCGTAGCAGCGACTGCGCAACGTCGATGTGGCGTGCTTCACCGCTGTGTGATGCACAGCAGAGCGCCAATTCAGCCGCACTCAAGGCAAAGCGCTCCGCCACTCCATCCTCAACCAGAGGTAAGGCTTGATAAGGCTTGATGGCAGACCGCGCGTAGATTAACAGGTCGGGATCACCACAACGCGCACGCAACTGACGTCCTGCATCGCATACCGCCACGCTCACCCGATGGCGCGATTCGATTAACGCACCTCGCCAAACATCAACGGTTGCTTCAGCCACGCGACCTCGGACTCCGTTGAAGGAAATGCATGGGCCTGCGCCCGGCCATAGCCACAGCGGTCAGTACATCGCTGTGAGTGGACACGTCATATTCATGCAGGCAGGTTTTGCCAGATCAGGTACAGCCCCAATAAAGTGAAGAAAGCCGCGAACACCCACTTCAGTGATTTCTCCGGCATTCGTTGATTGGCGATCGTGCCCCATTTCACGGAAACCACGGAGCCCGCCAGAATGGGCACGGCCGCCAGCACGTGCACGTATCCCACGCTGCCCGGAGGCATGCCTTGCACCCCGAGTCCGCTCATGGCGTACGTAATCGTGCCCGAGATCGCGGCCAGCCCGATGATGGCCAGGGACGTGGCCGCCGCTGGTTTGAGGTCGAGGCCGATCAGGTATATGAGCATGGGCGCCGTTATGGCGCCACCGCCAATGCCCATGAGTCCGGATAACAGACCTGCTACCAGCCCGGAAGCAATCACGGCCACTGGATGCAGTCGAAGAGGCCGGCCGGAAAGCGCGTGCGGCCGCCACAAGAGCTGGATTCCGATCACCAGCAGGAACACACCGAATGCCGTGCGCACACTAGCCGGCGCCATGATGAGCGCCAGTCGTGCACCCAGAACCGCGGCCACTGCCGAAACTGCCGCGATGGGGAGGGCGGCTTTCCAAATGACCAGCCCCGCTTTTGTGAATGACCGCGCACCCCAGAGCGCGGTCGGCACTACCACGAACAAGCTGGTTGCATGCGCCGCCGCCGTATGCAGCTCAGGCGGTACGTTCACGCCACTCCAGTCGGAATGCCCGTAAAAGAAATAGAGGAAGGGCACGATGAGTACCCCTCCTCCAATTCCAACCAGCCCAGAAGTAAATCCGACTATGAGCCCAACCAGTATCAGCGCGAGCAGAACCAGTAAGCTCATGACTCGCGCTCAGTACAGCATCACTGGCGCGCGCCCGGCTTGGCCGCGTTCTCCTTCTGTTTGTGTTGCGCGTTGTACACATCGGCTTCGGCAAACAACTGCTTGGGCGATGTGGAGCGACGCAGCAGATCGGCGGCGATGCGCACTTCCGGAGATTCTGCGTTTACTCGGCGATTCGCTTCCTGGACGCCCCATTTCGACTTCGAAATCTCGTAGGCCAGCCAGTTGGCGACCCACTTCGACGCGCTATTGTACAGTTCGCGATCGACGGTCGCCCCGCCCTGCTGCAGCGCCGAGTAGAACTCGCCGAGCATCTCGGGCGTCACCGTGAAACCTGGCTGCAGGTTGGGGTGCTCGCGCACGTACCGAACGCCATAGCGGAAGCGCGTTTCCAGGAACTTGCTCCAGGTCTTGCTCAAAGACTCGAACAACGTGCGCTCGTTCGTGCGCAACGTGTCGATGACCACGATGTCGGGATGGATGCCGCCGCCGCCGTAAACAATGCGTCCCTGATCCGTGCGGAAGATCGGCTTCGAGGTGTCTCCCTTGGCTCCTTCGGCTCCGCCATTCGGCCGCTGATCATCTTCGGGCTCGGCTACGGCGTTGCCATCCATGCGGAACGGCTTCTGAATCGAGCGGCCCACGGGTGTGTACCAGCGCGCGGTCGTCATCTTCAGGTAATTCTGATTGGAGAGCGGGAACACCTGCTGTACAGAACCCTTGCCATAGGTCGTACGACCAACGACCAGCGCGCGGTCATGATCCTGCAGTGCACCCGCCAGGATCTCGGAGGCTGAAGCGCTGAAGGGATCAACCAGCACGGCTACGGGCATGCCCGGGAATTCGTCTCCGTCCACGGCAAACGCCTTCTGGTTTTGTGACGCCAGGCGACTGCGCGTCTCGACTACCAGCTGGCCCTTCTCCAGGAACAGGTCAGAAACACTCACGCCCTGGTCCAGCAATCCGCCCGGATTGCTACGCAGGTCAAGGATCACACTCTTGGCACCCTGCTTCTGCAGGTCGCGCAGCGCAGAGCGCAACTCGTCCGTTGAGCTTTCTCGGAAGAACGAAAGCTGGATGTAGCCCACACCACCGTCCATCAGATACGAGGCGGGCACGGCGCGTACGTGGATCTCGGCGCGCACGATCTTGAAGGGAATGGGCTGATCCACACCCAACCGCTTCACCTTCAGATCGACGGTCGTACCTTTGGGACCGCGCAGCGTCTCGACCGCCCGGTCCTCGTTCCACTCCACCGTGGACTGCCCGTTGAATTCGACGATCTGATCGCCCGACAGGATGCCCGCCTTCTCGGCCGGCGTGCCGGGCAGTGGCGCAATTACCGTTATCCAACCATCCCGCTTGCCGATCTGCATGCCCAGGCCACCGTACTCGCCCTGCGTTTCCATCTTCAGTGCACCGTAGTCGCTGGGCGTCATGAACGTCGTGTGCGGGTCGCCCAACTCCTCGATCAGCCCGTCGATGGCCATCTGATACAGTTGCGAAGGCTCTTTCTTGTCCACGAAGCTGTCGGACACGCGATGCACGACTTCATCGAAAAGCTTGGCCTGCACGTATACGTTCTGATCCTGGTTCACTCCGCGCTGCAAAAACCAGCCGCCGGTCGCCAGGGCAATGCCCCCGACCAGAAGCGGAGCGAAAACGGAACGTTTCATCATTTCTCGAACCTCCAGTGCCCGCCCGAGCGGGCCGAGTCAGTCTCGGTTCTAACCCGCTTTCGAAGGGAATGTTTCGGAAAAACGCGCCTGTAGCAACTGCAGGATCGACTGGTGCACCGCCTCTGCGACGGGCCTCCCATTGACCAGTGCTACGGCCGGCTCTGTGCTGGCGAGCAATCGGTATGCCTCGGCAACACGGGCGTGGAAAGCCGCGCTCTCCCGCTCGATCCGATCCTGGCCCCCGCCCCTCTGCGCGCGGCGCGCGCTCCCCTGGGAAGATTCGACATCGAGCACGAGGTTCAGGTCCGCCTTGAGGCCTCCCGTGGCCAGGCTGTTCAACGTCTTGACGCGCTCCAGGCCCAGATCGCGACCCAGTGCCTGGTATGCAAACGTCGATAATTCGTAGCGATCACTGATCACGATCTCACCGGACCGCAGCGCCGGCTCGAGCACTTCCCGCACGTGCGCGGCGCGCGCCGCCAACATGAGCAGCAGCTCGGTTTCCGCCCCAATGTCGCCGCTGTGCAACAGCAAGGTCCGGATCTGTTCGCCTACCGCCGTCCCGCCCGGCTCACGCGTCAGGCGATGAGGCACGCCCCGCGCCTCCAGCCAACGCCCGAGCAACCGCGCCTGCGTCGATTTTCCGCAGCCCTCGACCCCTTCGAAAGCGATGAAAAGGCCCGGCATCAACAGAAAGGTGACGGCGACGGCGATGGTGACGGTGAGGTCGGCGGGCGATGCATTGTCCGGCGGGCTTCGCGTGGCCGAAGCCGATGCCAGGTCACGACCGGTCCGTCCATTGCCGTCACCTTCACCGTCACCTTCCGTTATTCGTAGTACTCCAGCCCCAAATGCGTGATCTGCTGTTCTCCGGCCAGATGGCGCAGCGTGTTCTTGAGCTTCATCTGCTGAATGAACAGGTCGTGCTCCGGGTACAGGCCGGGAGCTACCATGGGACTCTTGAGGTAGAACGATAGCCACTCCTGGATGCCGCTCATGCCCACGCGTTGTGCCAGATCCAGGAAAAGGGCCAGGTCCAGAACGATGGGTGCTGCCAGGATGGAATCACGGCACAGAAAGTCGATCTTGATCTGCATCGGATAGCCCAGCCATCCGAAGATGTCGATGTTGTCCCACCCCTCCTTGTTGTCTCCATGAGGCGGATAGTAGTTGATGCGCACCTTGTGGTAGACCTTCTCGTACAGCTCCGGATACAGATGCGGCTGCAGGATGTGCTCGAGCACGCCCAGCTTGGACTCTTCTTTCGTTTTGAACGAATCCGGATCGTCCAGTACCTCACCATCACGATTGCCCAGGATGTTCGTGCTGAACCAGCCATGCAAACCCAGCATGCGTGCCTTGAGTCCGGGCGCAACAATGGTCTTCATCAGCGTCTGGCCGGTCTTGAAGTCTTTGCCCGCAATGGGCACGCTCCGCTCCTTGGCTAGTTGCCACATGGCCGGCATGTCCACGGTCAGGTTGGGAGCGCCATTCGCGAACGGCACGTTCTCCATGAGCGCCGCGTACGCGTAGAGCATGGATGGCGCAATCGCCTCATCATTGCGATCCATAGCCTGCTCGAACGTCTTCAGGCTTTCGTGCGCCGGTCCCGGGCTGATGAAGATCTCGGTTGAACCGCACCACACCATGACCAGCCGGTCACAAGAATGCTTTTTCTTGAATGCGCGAATGTCCTCGCGTAGTTGCTCCGCCAAATCGCGTTTGCTCTTCCCTTTTTTGGTGTTGGTGCCATCCAGTTTGCGCACGTAGTTCTTGTCGAATACCGCGGGCATGGGTGTGATGCCGGCCAGGAAGTTTGCAATCGGTTCCAGGTCTTCCTTGGACAGTACGTTGGCATTGCAGGCCGACTCGTACGCGTTGTCGGGAATCGGATCCCACCCGCCAAATACCAGCTGATCGAGGGCGGCCAGCGGAATCAGCTCGTTGATCATGGGATTGCGATTCTCTGTACGTTTGCCCAGACGGATGTGACCGAGCTGCGTGAGGGAGCCGATAGGCAGCGCCCGATTGCGGCGCACGGCTTCCACGCCCGCTATGAAGGTTGTGGCTACCGCGCCCATCCCGGGCAACAGAACGCCCAGTCGACCCTGGGCGGAACGGATCTCACTTGGACCACTCATGGTTTTCGCGTTCTTTGGTTTCACGGGCCAACGCTCACTCGAGCGGCACGCCGCGCGCGTGGCGCCAGACCCAGATGATACGCTGGAAAGCGGTCAGATTGGTCAAAACGGCGAGGAGGAAGATTACGATCTTGAGCGCGAGGCCATCCCACATCTCGCCGAAGAACAGGGACGATGCCCCGATCAACACTACCCGCTCCGCGCGTGGCATGAGGCCAACTCGGCAATCGAGCCCGAGCGCCTCGGCACGGCCCCGAGTATAGCTGACCATCAGCGACCCCGCCATAGCAAGCATGATCAGATAAATCATGCCCACATCGCCCAGCCGAAGTCGGTAGTCGTTGTACAACGAGAGGATTCCCAGGAACACGGCGATCTCACTCACACGATCGAGCGTGGAATCGTAGAACGCGCCAAACTTGCTGCCCAATCCAGACAAGCGCGCCACGCGACCATCAATGATGTCGAAGAAACCACCCATTAGGATGAGAAAGCCGGCGGCCCGCACCTGGTGTTGATGAAAGAAAAAAGCCGACGACATGGTCACCAGGAATCCAAGTGTCGTCAGCAGGTTCGGATGCACACGCTCGCGCACCATCCAATCCGTGAGCGGATCGATGATGCGATATACGCCGCCGCGCAACGTCTCCAGACTCTTCATCGGTTACGACGGCAGAATGATGCGCGACTTTGAGCCAGTGGTCATGCCTTTGCTGATTTCATCGTTTACGCGCGCCAGAACTTTGTCGAAGTTGGTCTGCGCGGCCACCAAAGACTGATACTCTGCGCGTGCTTGCACTTCCGAGAACATGCGCTCGTATTCTTCGGCCAGCGCCGCGGGCGGTTCCTGCCCCTGCTGTAGTCCACGCGCAATCGCGGCCTCCAGATCGCTCAGCCGATTGAGCAATGCTACCACTTCGCGTTCGTTGGAGACTCGATCCTTGGCGCGGTCCAGCGCCCGGTACTCATCACTCTGACCCAGCAATCGACCAAGGTCGCGGGCTTTTTCCCAGGTTGCTTCCATACTTCTATGAGTTGTGAGCCTCGGCCAGGACCACGCGTTCGCGGTCCGCCAGGTCTCGCTGAATTCGCATGTTCGTGTATCCGCTCGTTTGCTTCAGCATACGCAGCACGGCTTCACCTTGTTGCGCGCCCACCTCGAGCGCCAGCAGACCACCCGGCAGGAGCCAATCCATGGCGCCCGTCACCAACGGCGAGATTACGCTCAATCCGTCCGGGCCCGCAAACAGCGCTTGTGCCGGTTCCCACTCCCGAACTTCAGGTGCCAGTGTGTCGCGCTCGGCCTGCGCGATATACGGCGGATTGGCTACAATCGCGTCGAAGCGTTCGCCTGTTCGTACCGCCTGCCACAGCTCGCCGCAGCGAAAATCGATGCGGCCGGCCAGTCCAAGTCGCATGGCGTTGTCTCGAGCAACGTCCAGCGCGCCGGCAGAGACATCGGTCGCAACCACGTGCGCACCGGACTCCCGGGCCAGGCTGAGCGCGATGGCGCCCGACCCTGTTCCTATTTCCAGGATCAGCGGCTTCCTATCCTTGGTGTCTTCCACGCTTCCGAAAGTTACCAGCCATTGCAGTACCTGATCCACCAGCACTTCCGTCTCGGGCCGCGGAATCAGCACGCGTACGTCCACCCGCAGCTCCAGCTTTCGAAAGGCGGCGCGGCCCAGAATGTACTGCAGCGGCTCTCGCTTCAAGCGGCGCAGAACGTAGCCACGATACGAGGCGAGCACCGCTTCCTCGATGGTTCGATCGTGCTGAAGGTACAGGTCGAGCCGACTGACCCCCAACAACGCGGCCAACATGAGCTCCGCCTCCAGGCGGGCATTCTCGATTCCCCGCTCCGCAAGGTAGTGCGCAGCCTTGGCCGCCAACGGTAGCGCGGTCTCGCGCATCGTCTCAGGCACCGGGCGGCAACTCCAGATCTTCCGCTTCCTGTGCCTGCTTCAGAGCCGTGATCACATCATCCAGGTCGCCGTTCACTATGCCCTGCAGCGTGTGCAGCGTGAGTCCGATGCGATGATCCGTCACGCGGCTCTGCGGAAAGTTGTACGTACGGATTTTGGCCGATCGGTCACCCGTGCCCACCTGTATCTTGCGCGCGCGCGCACGCTCCGCCTCCTGCTTCGCGATCTTCGCGTCCAGCAGCCGGCTGCGCAAAACCTTGAGCGCTTTGGCCTTGTTTTTGTGCTGCGATTTTTCGTCCTGGCAGGTAACCACGACGCCCGTCGGCACGTGCGTGATGCGGACCGCCGAGTCCGTGGTATTCACGGACTGACCGCCCGGCCCCGAAGAGCGATACACATCGATGCGCAGATCCTCATCGCGAATCTCGATATCGACTTCCTGGGCCTCCGGCAGCACGGCTACCGTGGCCGCCGAGGTGTGAATCCGGCCCGCACTCTCGGTCGCCGGGACCCGCTGCACGCGGTGAACTCCCGATTCATGGCGCAAGTCGCCGTATGCATTGGCGCCACGCACCGTGAAGATGGCTTCTTTGATGGAACCGCGTTCCCCCTCCGAAACGCTCACCAGGTCAATATCCCAGCCGCGTCTTTCGGCGTAGCGCCGGTACATGCGGAACAAATCGCCCGCGAAAAGACCCGCCTCATCGCCACCCGTTCCGGCCCGGATTTCCACCACAGCCGAACGATCGGCCAGTGGGTCCTTCGGCAGCAGGCGATGGCGCAGCTCGAGGCTCAACCGGTCTTCTTCGGCCCGCAATTCTGGCAGCTCTGCCTCCGCCAGCTCCACCAGCTCGGCATCTTCACCCGCGGCGATCACCGACTCGACTTCTGCACGTTGGCTTTGCAGCCGGTCCAAACGCTGGGCCAACTCTACTGTAGGCACCAGCTCCGCATGCTCCCGGGCCAGCTCACGGTAACGCTGCCGGTCTGCAATGATGGCCGGATCCGACAGGGCCGCCGTCAGCTGCTCGAATCGACGCAGCAGCTCCGGCACGCGCGCTTGCCAGCTCATGAGGCCTTAACTGAAAGAGCCGGACTTTTGCCCGGCTCTCTCGTCACGCCTTGGCCGCTTTGCCTTTGTCTTCCTTGCCCCATTTCTGTCGAAATCGCTCCACTCTCCCTGCCGTATCAACCAGCTTCTGGCGACCCGTAAAGTACGGATGGCAGACCGAGCAGATATCCAGGTGAATGTCCTTCTGCGTGCTCCGGGTTTCGAACCGGTTGCCGCAAGCGCAGTGGACGATCGCCGTTTGATATGCGGGGTGGATGCCCTGCTTCATGGTCCATTCCTGGATTCCTGGGTTTTACAGACTCATAAACTAGTCGTTTCACACACATCACTCAACCGGAGGCCCCCCGGATGCTTCGGATGAACCGGATACTTCGGATGAACCGGACGATTCGGATGGATTCGGATGAGACCGGATGAGGCTGGTGAGGCGGGCCAGGCGGATGAGGACATGGAAAACGGGGTTTAGCAAAAAAACTTGGAAAACAGGGAGTGAAAAAACCTGAGAATCACCCGGGAGGTCGAACGCCAGCAAAAACCGAAAGCGCGGGGGGCCAGCGGCGTCCCGTGGCAGGGATCATTCTGAAAGTCGCGGCCTTACCCGAGCCAGTTTCCACCGCGCACCTCCCGCCTTTCCTCTCTACCTGCGGCCCCGGTTCATCCGCCTCAACCGAATCATCCGAATTCATCCGGTTCATCCGCCCCATCCGAATCATCCGGTTCATCCGACGATTCGCTTACGCCTCAACTTCTCTGCACTCACGCGCAGACTGGTAACCAAGATGGATGAGCCGCATGAGCTCGACCTGCTCGCGCGGCAAATGGGTCGGCTTGTCGCCGCGTGCGGTGGTGACAAAATCTTCCAGCTCGGCCCGGTACGACGCGGTATAGATATTCTCATTCGTGGCGGGTAGCTGGGGCGTCACGTCGAGGATCCCGTGGTGATCGATTTCTTTGTGGACCTGGAGCGGTTGAATCGACCCGGACCCGCGTGTTCCGAGCAGGCGCATGTAGTGGCGGTCACGCTCGGCAACCAGGCTCCAGCTCAGAGATAGTGAAATTGCGGATCCATTTTCCAATCGCAGTATGGTGGCTGCGGAATCTTCGACCTCCATCCCCTCGCCCGGGTGTGTATGGCACACCAGGCTGCGCACCTTGGGCCAGTTGAGAAACCACAGCGCCAGGTCAAGAGTCTGCACACCCAGATCGATCAAGGCGCCGCCACCCGCTGTGGCCAGGCGATGCCGCCAGGTTGGACGCACGGCTCGCATCTTTCGGTTGAGCCACGCGCCGCGCGCCAGAAAGACGTTGCCCAGCTCACCGTTGGTGGCAAACGGCTTAAGCGCCATGGTATCCGGCCGATACCGGTTGTTCATGGCCACCATGAGCGTAAGGTTCGCTTCCTCCGCAACGCGCACCACCTGCGCGGCCGCGTCGGGAGTGATGGCGAGCGGCTTCTCTACCAGTACGTGCTTGCCGCCCTGCAAGGCCGCGATGGCCTGACTGTGATGCTGATGGCTGGGTGTGGCAATGACCACGGCATCGAGATCGTCAGCAGCAAAGACCTCATCATCGTGCCGCGCCACACGCTCCACGCCAAACCGTGCAGCAATCGCTTTGGCTTTGGGCTGGTCCACATCACAGAGAGTCGCTACCCGCACGCCTTCCATGTGATGGAGGATCGGCAAATGCACCACCTGAGCAATAGCACCCACGCCCAACAACCCCACCCGGAATTCGCCCGACCCCGTCATCGCGACCTCTGCAACTCCTGCGTTGGTGTGGGTGTGGGGACCGCGCGCTGAGGCAGCATAAAAGCGCCTCCTACGCGCATGCCCAGATACCTGACGTCGCTCAACAGCGTATAGCGTGATTCAGCGTAGAGCCGGAAGCGCCGGAACGGCTGCAGTTCGGCGCCTGCCATGGCCGCCACCCCGGCCGTGGTGGTATCCAGCAGATCCTCCACGAAGGTCCCGCCCACGGCCGAGCCGCTGCCATTGAGCACGTGCAGCGCAACGCCACCACCCAGGTAGGTGATGACGCGCAGCGGAGTAGTCCAAACCAGCTGCGCATCCACGGACAGCGACACGTCACGCCATGCAAGCGTGCCCAACTCATCGGGTTCAATGGTGACGTTCCGCTCTTGCAGCGCGGGCAACCGGTTCAGCTGCTCGGTCAGGCGAGTGAGCTCGCCGCCCTTGAATGTGCTGCTCCAGTAACTCACGCTCGGGCTGATGCGCACGCCAGGCCCCAGGTAGCCGAGATCGAAACGAAGACTGACGAGCGAAGTCGCATCGACCTTGTTAGGCCAGATGAAGCCATAGTCCAGGCCTACTCCGCGAAAACTCAGATTGGTGTAGTCGTAGTCAGCCAGGCTTTGCGCTTGCACGCGCGCCATGGGCGCGCTCAACAACAGGAGTCCAATCGGCCAGCTTCGCCACATTTTCATACGCTCAGTTTTTTCAGGTCGCGCCTGCGCGGCGCGTGCGTTCAATAGACGGACTCAACGCGCGTCCCACTATAATACGCCGTCAGGATATCTCGATAGCGCTGACCGGCGCGCGCCCGGCCAATTGCGCCCACCTGACACATGCCCACGCCGTGGCCCCAGCCGGCGCCACGCACGTCCAGACCTGACACCTCCCCGTTCTCGTGCTGATCCGCGAATTCCAGAAGCAACGTGCTGTTCAGACCGCGCGTCGGATCGGGTCGCAGCACCCAGCGGATGGAATCGCCCGGAACCGTATGCGTCTCGCCATCGAATTCCAGCCGCATGGCCTGCGCGCGCCCCGATGCATTGCGTTCCGTGATTTCCATGCGTTGGATGCGCGCAATGGTGATGGTGCGACGCAGGCGCGTGGACATTCCCTGTTCCAGCGTTCGGCGCAACGATGCGCGCGTCCAGCTCACATTCCAGCGGAACCGGTTGGACGTGTCACAGTATGCGCGCTCGCTTCCTGGGATCGTGTCTGAGACTGATTTCAGATAGGGCAGCGCGGTGCGCCAGGTCCACGCATCCTGCAAGTTGGCCGTCCGCCCGCCGCAGGTCGAAGAGTAATAGGCCAGAATCGGCTTGCCTTCATAGCTCACGATTTCGCCCCGCGTCTCGCGTACCGCCCGTGACGTCACCGAATCCTCGCCCGTCACTCCACCGTACACCTGATCCTGCACGGTGGCCAGGAAGTCGAAGCCCTGCGCTTCCCAACGGTTCATGTTTCCGATGGCATACGTACGCGCGGCTACTGCCTGCGCCTTGACGGCTTCAATCAGATCGGGCGCCAGGCGCCCGATCTCGAAGGGTACCACACCCTGCAGGTACTGCTCGATGTCGAGTACGTTGACGGCGCTCAAGCGGCCCGTTTCACTCGGCCGGATGATGGCAGCACCACGATAATCCTTACCCGCTACTGTGACGTATCCGCCTTCGTTGGGCGTGATGCGCAGGGGCGGCGCGACCGGTCCAATGTTGCGGCCCGCCGAGCTGGTTGCGCGCAGTTGCTGGTCGGCTACACGGAAGGTCCAACGCTCGCTGGCTTCTGAGCGCACTAACACATCTCCCCCGGCGGTCCTGATTTCGTACGCTGCCTTCGCGCCGACTTCCGTCTCCGTCGTGTCCACCACAATACCGATGCGCACGTTGGGCATGGAACCGCGCGCGGGCGGCGTTTCCGGCCCAGGTGCAACCTCGCCGCGCGCACAGCCTGTAAACAGCAGCAGGGGCGCCACCCAGTGCCGCGCTTTCATGAAACCGCGTCGCGCAATGCCGCGCGCATGTGCTCGCTGGCCAGCGCGAGATCGGCCTCGGTATGCGCCGTGGAAAGAAAGCTCGCTTCGAATGGTGAGGCAGGCAGGAAAATGCCGCGCTCCAGGCAGCCGCGGTAAAAGCGGGCAAAGAGCGCTCGGTCTGTTTCCTTGACCTGCTCGTAGCAGGTGACCGGCCCCGCGGCAAAGTGAAATCCCATCATCGCTCCCAACGCGTCACCCCAGGCGGGAACACCGAGCGACGCAGCGCATGCAAGGAAGTCGCCAAGGAAACGACGCGCGCGTACTTCCAGCTCCTGATACGGTTGGGTATGGCAGAGATGCCGTACTTGCGCCAGTCCCGCGGCCATCGCCAGCGGATTGCCGGACAGTGTGCCAGCTTGATAAATCGGCCCGGCCGGCGCGATCTGTTCCATCAAATCGCGCCGGCCGCCGTATGCGCCCACGGGCAGGCCGCCGCCTATCACTTTGCCCAGCGTGGTCAGGTCGGGAATGACGCCGTAACGCTGTTGCGCGCCCCCCAACGCCACGCGGAAACCGGTCATCACCTCATCAAAGATGAGCAGTGCGCCGAACTCGGCTGTGACCGCGCGGAGTTCTTGCAGGAAGTTCGCGCTCGGCGGAATGAAGCCGGCGTTGCCGAGCACCGGCTCGACAATCACGCACGCAATCTTCTCGCCCTGTGTTGCGAATAACGCGCGCACGCTGTCCGCGTCGTTGTAGGGCAGTGTAACCGTCAGCCGGGCCAGTTCGCCGGGCACGCCCGGTGAATCCGGCAACCCAAACGTGGCCACGCCACTGCCCGCGTGAACCAGGAAGGAATCACCGTGGCCGTGATAGCAGCCGGAGAATTTTACGATGCGATCGCGTCCGGTGGCGCCACGTGCCAGGCGCACGGCCGAGAGCGTTGCTTCGGTTCCGCTGTTGACGAACCGGATCATTTCGATGGACGGCATGATCGATATGACCAGGTCCGCCAAGGCCACTTCGGCTTCGCATGGAGCGCCATAGCTGGTACCGCGCCCCAGTGCCTGTTCCAGTGCCTGCGTGACGATCGGATGGGCGTGACCCAGCATCAGCGCACCCCAGCTCATCACGAAATCGAGGTACACATTGCCATCTACATCTACTAGCCGGGCGCCGCTGCCGTGCGCCACGAAAAACGGCTCGGTACCCACGCTGCGAAACGCGCGCACCGGCGAGTTTACTCCACCCGGCAACAGTTCACGGGCCTGCTGAAAGAGCTGGGCACTGCGCTCGTTGGTCATGCCTGTGGTTGCACCAATTCGCCCACCATGTCCTGATCCATGGCATCGGTCAGGCGCACGGAAACGAAGGAGCCGGGCCGCAGGTGCGCCGCGTCCGCCACGTGCACAACACCATCCACTTCCAGCGCCTGACCTGGTGTTCGACCCACTGCGCCACGGGCCGAACCTGCGGGCAGCAATTCGGAATCACGGCCCGTCAAACGATCGATCAGGACGTGAGTGATGGTGCCCATCCGTGCTTCATTCTTTTCCTGTGTAATCGAGCGTTGCACGTCGAGAAGTTCTTCCAGTCGCTCTCGTTTCACGGTGTCCGGAACTTGATCCGGCATCTCGGCCGCGGGCGTGTCCTCCTCCACCGAGTACGCAAAAGCGCCCAGATAGTCAAAGCGGACTTCATTCAGCAGATCGAGCATTACTCTGAAATCCTCATCCGTTTCACCCGGGAAACCAACAATGATCGTGGTACGCAAGGACAGATCGGGCAGGACGGAGCGCAGGCCGCTCACTCGCTCCAGAATGGTCGCTCTGCGTTCGGGCCGCCGCATCAACGTGAGCATGCGATCGGAGCCGTGCTGGATCGGCATGTCCAGGTAGGATACGATGCGCGGCTCGCGCGCCATCAGCTCGATCAGCTCCGGGTAGATGCCAGACGGGTACATGTAGAAAAGACGCAGCCACGGGATGGACGTTTCGCGCAGCAGCGTTTCCAGTAGCGGAACCAGCAGGCCACGCCGGTGCCCTCGTTCATCATGTGCCCGCACCGGAACCCGCATTTCCCGACTGCCTCGTTCCCGGCCGTCCGAAACGTCAATGCCCTTCATACGCGGGAACGGGCGCCCGATGAAGCCGTCACCTTCCTCCGCCGCACCGCGCACCAGATCGCGTCCATACCACGTCGTGTCCTGGCTGATCAGGTTCAGTTCCACGACACCCGTCTGCTCCAACTCCCGCGCCTCCAGGATCAGTTGTTCCATGGGCGTCGAGCGATGTTTGCCGCGCATGAGTGGGATGGCGCAAAACGCGCACGTGTGGTCGCAGCCTTCGCTCACCTTCAGGTAGGACGTGTGACGCGTCGAGATGGCAAGCCGCCGCAGCGGCTGCTGCATGTTGGGCGCAGCTCCCACGATTCCCTTTGCCCGCAGCGCGGGAATCAGTTGGTCGATTTCGGTGAGGCCAAGAAAAAGATCGACTTCCGGCACAGTTGCTACCAGCTCGGACTTGTAGCGCTGCACCAGACAACCGAGCGCCACTACGGCCCGGATTCGGCCTGCCTGCTTGAGCTGCACGGCCTCCAGCAGCGTGTCGATGGATTCTTCCTTGGCCGCATCGATGAAGCCACACGTATTGACCACCACTACATCGGCCTGCCCTGGATCTCCGGTCAGGGCCGCACCGCTGGCAGCCAAACGCGCCTGCACCCGTTCGCTGTCCACCGTATTCTTGTCACAGCCCAGCGTGATCATGGCTATGCGAACGCCCGGAGCTGACGTGATGGCGGCGGCTCCCGATGCCGGGACGGCCGCCGCAGCAGGCAGGACTGGCAAGGCCACACGCGTCAAACGCTTCCCACTCTTCCTCTCGTCCTCTCTTCCGACATTACATCAACGCTCGATGATCAGGGCGTTCGCGGGCGGGGTGAAGCGGAACAGATCGTTGGGTAGCGTGGGATTGATTTCGAGATTGCTCAGGTCGAACAGCTGGACCACACCGTTCTCGTTGGTCAGCTCGAAGCGGCGCACCAGATGATCACGTTGGTCCAGCCAAACCTTGAGTGATCGATAGCCCGCCGCTTCTCGGGGCACGAGCGTGATGACACGTGTGCTACGGCCCGCCACGTTCGTCACTCCGTGGTCGGTGAACTGAAAGCGCCGAGTTGGGTCACCTACAAACTGCGCCTGCAAATCCATACCGCCCGCGGCGGCGGCACGGGTGCGCAGCACTTGCTTCGCGTCCACACTCGGATAGTAGATCCAGAAATACTCGCCATCCCCCACAATCACATCACCCGCCGGCTGACTGAAGCGCATGAGAAATCGGTCTGGCTGCCGTTGCGCGAATGTGCCGCGGCTGGTGGTCCGCTTGCCCAGCAGCGGATTCTCGTTGGATTGCACGAATTCCGCGCGCATGGAGCGGATGGCCGCATACGCGGCCGCTGCCTGCTTCAATGCAGTTGCTGCGTCCGAGCTCTGCACCTCCGCGGTAGCCGTGGCAGGCGGGTTGGCCGGTGTCGACGGTGGTGCCGAATCACGTCGGGCTGCGGGTACCGTTGCGGTCTCGGTAACAACCGGCGCGGGCTGCGCAGGCACAGCGGGCGAGGTTGCCGGTGGCACTGCCGCTGCCGGCGGGCCTGCGGTGCTGCTGTCCGTTAGCGCTTCATCCTTGCTGTTCCGACTCAGCTCGGATCGAACCAGCAAGGCAACGGCCAGCGCCAGCCCCAGCGCAATCGGCGTAACCAGTTTCTTGTTCATCATGCGCGCACTGGCTTTCACCATGCGATTCGTGACTGCAACCTTCGCTTCTTCACCGCTACGCGTCAGCTTGTTCCGTTCTGGTATCCGATGCGCGCATCAGCACGCGCTTCAGTCTTCGCCGCAGATGGCGTCAATTGACTCCAGCCCGACCAGCACTTCACGCGGCTTCGAGCCATCCGGTGGACCCAAAACGCCTGCCTGGTGCAACTGGTCGATGATGCGGGCGGCTCGCCCATACCCGATCCTCAGCCGCCGTTGTAACAATGAAGTTGAGCCCTGTTGGAATTGCACACAAACGTCCGCCGCTTGACGGAACAGCGTGTCACGCTCACCGAAATATTCGCGGCCGCTCTCTTCATCCTGTGCCTCGGCCTCGTGCGCACGCACGTACTCCAGGATGTCGTCCTCCACCGCGGCTTTCGCGCGCGCGCGCTCACGATACCAATGCATGAGTCGCTCGGTATCCTCGGTGGCCAGGTACGCTCCCTGGATGCGAACCGGATCGGATTGGCCAGGCGGCAGAAACAGCATGTCGCCATTGCCCAGCAACGCGTCCGCTCCGTTCTGGTCGATGATTGTGCGTGAATCAACCTTGGAGCTGACGCGGAACGCAATCCGACAGGGAAAGTTGGCCTTGATCAGGCCCGTGATCACGTTCACACTGGGGCGCTGCGTAGCCACGATCAGGTGGATGCCAATCGCACGGGCTTTCTGCGCCAGTTGCGCTAGCGGCTTCTCGATCTCCGCCTGCACCGACATCATCAAGTCTGCCAACTCCTCGACCACCGCCACGATGTACGGAAGGGGTCCTTCCTTGTACGCCCAATGATCCAGCTCGTCCTCGGCGCCGCTCGGATGTGCGCGCTTCAACGCCACACCTTCCAAGGCTCGCCGATTGAATTCCGTGATGGAGCGTGCGTTGTTGGCGGAAAGTAGCGAGTAGCGGCGCTCCATCTCGAGCACCGCCCATTTTAGAACCGTGGCCGCATCCTGGGGATCGGTAACTACCGGGTGTCGCAAGTGCGGCAGATCCGCGTACATGCTCAGTTCGACCATCTTCGGATCGATCATGAGCAGGCGCAGCTCACTTGGAGGATGACGATAGACCAGGCTGGTGATCAGGGTGTTGATGCAAATCGATTTGCCCGAGCCGGTGGCACCCGCAATCAGCAGGTGCGGCATTTTCGCCAGGTCCGCCACGTAGGGTCGACCCGCCAGATCCTGCCCCAGACCGAGGGGCAGCTGCGCACTCTTCCGCTGAAATGCCTGCGCCTCCAGAATCGAACGCAGATACACGACCACCCGTTCGGGATTGGGCACGTCCACACCTACCGCGCCTTTACCCGGAATGGGCGCGACAATGCGCACGCTGGGTGCTTTCAATGCCAATGCCAGGTCGGCATCCAGTGCGGCAATACGGTTGACCTTCACGCCCGGTGCGGGCACCACCTCGAACTGCGTGACCACGGGCCCCGTGGTTCTTCCGCTGATGGAACCCTCGACCTTGAAGGTCCGCAGAGTCTGGATCAGGACCTGGCCCAGTCGGTCCAACTCGGTTTCACTGAGTGAAGTGCTTTGCGCCGGCGGTTCACTCATCAGAGTCAACGGCGGACGATCCTCGCCTGCAGGATCGCCAAACTCCTGCAGCTCCAGACCGGCCCGCAATTTCGGCTTGCGGCCGGTCTTGACCTCTTCTGCACGGGGCATGCTGGCTGCGGCTACCCGCGTTTTCACTGCCTCGAACACTTCTTCGGGCTCAACCTGCACTGTGGTCGCGGTAGGAACGGGTTGTGACTCGGCCAGCTCGGCAGGCACATGTACGCGCCAGTTTTGCGCGCCGCGCAGTGCGGCCGTCAACGGATTCCAGCCCAGCGTGAGAATGATGAGCGCCGTGCCCAGGAAGAAGAACACGAGCCACGCGCCTACGCCCCCCAGCAGCGCCATCATCAGCAATGCCGCGGCCTCGCCCAGCCAACCGGTTGCTGCGGTGAGCTCATCACCCGCCAGCCGTCCTGCATTCAGCAGTCCGGCTCCAACCGGCACCAGTATGACCATGCCGGCAGCCAGGACAGCCAGGCGAATGGCGCGCTCGCGTTCCAGCCATTCGAACATGCGTGCACCGGCCACAGCCAGTGTGATGGGCAGGCCCCACGCACCCAGGCCTAACACTGCGGTCGCAAGGCGCGCAAATGTTGCACCCAACACGCCCATGACGTTTCCGGCGGAGAAGATGGAGTCGGCGCTTGCGCTTACCGGGATCAAACTCAGGAGAGTAAGGAGCGCCAGGGCAATGAGGGTCAGGCCACTCAGTTCACGTCGGGTTTTCTCGTTCCACACGTCGCATCCAACTCCGGGGGCAGGCTACACGACGGCCGCCACCTTTGCGGCCATGCGTCGCTCCACGTACTTCGTGTCCACATCGCCCGCCACGAACTCCTCGGTCTGCAAAAGTTCGAGCAAGAACGGTATGGTAGTCTGTACGCCTTCAATCACGAACGTCTCCAGCGCAAAGCATGCGCGCGCAATGGCCTCTTCCCGAGTCGCTGCATGAACGATCAGTTTGGCCAGCAGCGAATCATAGTTGGGCGGGACACGATACCCGGCATAGGCATGGGTGTCGATGCGAACACCCGGACCGCCTGGCTGATGAAAGGTCGTGATCGTGCCCGGGCTGGGCGCAAAATTCCGTGCCGGGTCCTCCGCATTCACGCGGCACTCAATAGCATGTCCGCGATATTCGATGCGCAGGGGTACGGACAACGGCTCACCGGCCGCTACGTGTAACTGTTCTTTCACCAGGTCCACACCGGTCAGTAACTCGGTCACCGGATGTTCGACCTGGATGCGCGTATTCATTTCCATGAAATAGAACTGGTCGTCCTCATCCAGCAAAAACTCAATGGTGCCGGCAGAAAAATATTCGATGGCTTGACACCCTTTCACAGCCGCCTCACCCATGCGCTTGCGCAGTTCGGGTGACACGGCCGGTGAGGGTGCTTCCTCGATCAACTTCTGATGGCGCCGTTGCAGTGAGCACTCGCGCTCGCCCAGGTGCACGATACGACCCGTTCGATCGCCCAGCACCTGGATCTCGATGTGACGTGGACGTACCAGGAACTTCTCCAGGTATACGCTCGGATCTCCGAAATTGGCTCGCGCTTCGTTCTGCGCCATGTGCAGCAACGACTCGAACGCGGATTCATCGTTGGCCACGCGCATGCCTTTGCCACCGCCGCCAGCCGCCGCTTTGATGATGACCGGAAAGCCAATCTCACGCGCTATCTGCAATCCTGTTTCGGCATCCGGCACGGCACCTTCGCTGCCGGGCACAGTCGGCACGCCTACGTTCTGCATGGTGCGACGGGCCACGGCCTTGTCGCCCATCAAGCGAATCTGTTCTGCGCCCGGCCCAATGAAGGCTATGTCGGAGCGCTCGCAGATTTCGGCAAACTCCGCATTCTCGGCCAGGAAGCCGTAGCCCGGGTGAATCGCTTCCGCTCCCGTGACTTCCGCGGCGGCAATGATACGCGGGATATTTAGGTAGCTGTCGCGTGCGGCCGGTGGCCCGATGCAAACTTCTTCATCGGCAAAACGGACGTGCAACGATTCGCGGTCCGCCTCGCTGAATACAGCCACCGTGCGAATGCCCATTTCGCGGCATGCGCGGATTACGCGGAGAGCTATCTCACCGCGGTTGGCAATCAGGATTTTTCGGAACATTGGGGACGGGCGACCACTCAGGCCGAGCCATGCGGCTCGATGCGGAACAGAACCTGTCCATACTCGACTGGATCAGCGTTCTCCGCCAGAATCTCGCGTACTATGCCATCCACTTCGGAAGGAAGCTCGTTCATCAGTTTCATCGCTTCCAGGATGCAAAGCGTTTGGCCTTTGCGAACTGTACTGCCCACTTCGATGTAGGGCGGAGCTTCGGGCGCCGGCGCTCGGTAGAACGTGCCCACCATGGGCGACTTGACGTCCGTGAGTTTGCGCATTGGTGGGGCTTCCGTAACGGGTTCCGGCGCGGTCACCGGTACCGCAGCGACTGGTGTAACTGCTGCGGGTGAAGCATGCGCTGCTCCATTGGTAAGTACGCGCGCCGGGGGCGGTGACTTGGAAATCCGGATGCGCAATCCTTCGCGATACATGTCGAGCGTATCTATGCTGCTCTGGTCCACGGCCTCTATGAGACCCCGTACGAAATTCAGATCCATCCACGAAGTCCCATCGGAGGGTGCGATTGATGCGCGCGTTCGCTGCCCCCCCTTTTCGGCATCCTTGGGGTCCGGTGCCGGCTGCACTCGTCCCGCACGGGCCGTGCTCTCTCTCGGCATCCCTACTCCTTTAGGT
>JBOHRF010000019.1:0-38870 GCA_050732575.1 Longimicrobiales bacterium | reverse complement strand
CCTGGCCCAGCAACACGGCATACCGGTGTGGTGCGGCGGCATGTTCGAGAGTGGAATAGGTCGAGGCCACAACATTGCCCTGGCATCGCTGCCGAATTTCTCGCTGCCCGGTGACCTCTCCCCAAGCTCGCGCTATTGGGAGCATGACATTGTCGAGCCAGAATGGACGATGGATGCGGATGGCATGATGCAAATTCCGCTCGACCAGCCTGGCTTCGGCGTGGCCGTGGATCGCAATCGCATCGAGACCCTGACGGTAAAGCAGGAAGTGTTGGAGTGACGACGGGCGTGTCGGGCGTGTCGGGAACACAGTGAACGAAGCGGCTGCTTGAGTGGTGCACCAATGACGAAGTGCAAGAGAGTTTATTTTGGGTGGGTCATCGGGCTGGCGCTGCCTGCTGCTGCGTTAGCGCAGACCGATCCGAATCTGGGTCGGTTGGAGCGCGAGATTGCGCGACTCGAGCGCAGCTCGGGTGGGCGCATGGGCGTTGCGGCCGTGCACCTGGAAACCGGGCGTTCGGTTTTTCTCAACCGCAGCGAGCGCTTCCCCATGGCCAGCAGCTACAAGGTACCCATTGCCGTGCAGTTGCTGCACCGTGTGGACCGTGGTGAATTGCGTCTGGACTCGATGATCGCATTGCAGCCGGGAGATCTGCACCCGGGGAGTGGCACCCTGACGGAGCTGTTCGACGATCCGGGTGTAATCCTCTCACTGCGCAATTATCTGGAGCTGATGCTGCTCATCAGCGACAACAGTGCAACCGACGTTGTTCTGCGCACGGCCGGCGGTGGCAGCGCCGTAACGCAGCGGATGCGCGCCCTGGGTATTGAAGGTATCAACGTGGACCGGCCAACGGTGGGTTTGATTGCCGACTTTGCCGGCTGGCGGTTGGCAGTGGACAGCCAGCAGGTGCCGCAGGCCTGGCGGGCAGCGGCCATGCGTACTACGCGTACACAGGGCGATTCTGCCAATCGCGCGTTCAACAAGGATACCCGCGACACATCATCACCCGAAGGCATGGCGCAGCTGCTACAAAAGATCTGGCGGCGGGAAGCGCTCAGTGCCCAAAGCTCAGCGCTGCTGCTCGATATCATGACCCGCAGCACAACGGGTCCACTGCGCATCAAGGGCATGTTGCCGCCGGATGTACGAGTCACACACAAGACCGGCACAATCGGTGAGACCACGAATGACGTTGGCATCATTGCGCTGCCTGACAATGCCGGGAATGTGATAACGGTGGTATTCGTCAAGGAATCCACACTGCCGGTGGAAACGCGCGAGCGCGCCATTGCCCAGATAAGCCGCGCCATTTACGACTATTTCTTGTTTAATCCGGGGGCGTGACGGGCGTAGCGGGCGGGCGGGCGTGACGGGGTTGAAGGCAGATGAATCCCGATCATCCCGACACAACCGACCAGCCCGACGTACCCGATACGCCCGATCGCCCGATACGCCCGATACGCCCGATACGCCCGGTACGCCCGGTACGCCCGATACGCCCGATACGCCCGATACGCCCGATACGCCCGATACGCCCGATACGCCCGATGCCGTTCGGAGGTAACATGTCTCGAAGCCTGGAACGCGTCCTTTCCTTGCGTGACCTGATCCTGCTCGTGATTGGTGCAGTGATCGGGTCGGGCATCTTCATTGTACCGGGCCGGGTTCTGCGTGACACGGACGGACGTATAGGCGTTGCGCTGCTGGTGTGGCTGGTGGCGGGCGTATTGTCGCTGCTGGGTGCGCTCACCTATGGCGAGTTGAGTGCAGCCGATCCGCAGTCGGGCGGGATCTACGTGTATATCCGGGATGCGTTTGGCCGCATGCCCGCGTTTCTGTATGGCTGGACACTGCTCTTCATGATCGCGGGCGGTGCGGTTGCTACGCTGGCCGTGGCGTTCACATCGTATTTGAGCCAGATCGTACCGGTGAGCGGTGTTGTGGCCAGGCTGGTTTCGATAGCCATGATCGCGGTGGTCATGATCATCAATGTGCGGGGCACGCGCCAGAGTGCGGACGTGCAGAACGTGACTACGGTCATCAAGGCGGGCGCGATCCTCATCATGGGCGCGGTATTACTCTTTTCCGGCGATGGCTTTCAGGGCGCAGGCGCTGCAATGTGGCCGGAGAACTGGTCGGGATCTGTGTTCTCGGGTGTATTGCTGGCCATGATCAGCGTCTTGTGGGCATATGAAGGCTGGCAGTTCGTGACGTTCTCGGCAGGCGAGGCAAAGGATCCGCAGCGGACCTTTCCGCGGGGCATCATGGTGGGCACGCTGGCCCTGATCCTGCTCTACTGCTTTGCCAACATTGCGTACATTGCAGCACTAGGCCCGCAACGAGTGGCAGCGACAGACACGGTAGCGGCTGACGCGGTAGGTGCCTTGCTGGGGCCGGTAGCGGGCAAGCTGATTGCGGCCACCATCCTGATTTCGATGTTCAGTGCGGCAAACTCGATTCTGCTTACCACGCCGCGCGTCTATTTTGCCATGGCGCGGGACGGCATCTTCTTCCGCAAGCTGGCGGAGGTGCATCCGCGCTTCAAGACGCCCGCCATTGCCGTGATCGTGCAGGCGTTATGGGCCATGGGTCTGGCGGCCACCGGCACATTCAACCAGCTGTTGACTTATGTAGTTTTCACGGGCTGGATCTTCTACGCGTTGGGCGCGGCCAGCATTTTCGTGCTGCGGCGCACGCGACCAGACATTGTGCGTCCGTTCAAAGTGCCCGGCTACCCGTACACGCCGGCACTGTTCGTGATTGCATCGGCTATCATCGTGATCAACACGCTCATCACGCAGCCGGGTCTGGCCCTGGTCGGCCTGGCCTTTGTGTTATCGGGCGCGCCCGCGTACCTGATCTGGCGACGGTTTGCCGGGCGTGACGCGGGCCGAGTGACGCGTGACGAAGTTGCGGCGGGCAACGATTGAAGTCGGCCTGGGGAGGGGTTGACGACTGTGGGTAAGATCTACGGCAATGCGGTGGCAACCTGCCCAACATGCAACGCGACTATTGGGAGCGAGCATCCGTATGCCTGGTGCACTGAATGTGGTGAGCCCATCCCAGCCGCCCTGCGGGCAACGATTCCCTCCCTCCAAGCGAAGGCCAAAGCCCGGCAGTCTGCGACTGTGCAGGAGGACGCACGGAAGAGCAAGCTGGCCCGAGCGTCGGCCATAGTTCTGACGACGGCGGATCGGTTGGAAGGATTCCGCGTGACCGAAACGTTGGAAGTGATATCTGCGGAATGCGCTTTCGGCCTGGACCTATTCGGTGACTTCTTTGCGTCGCTTACGGATCTGTTTGGTGGCCGCAGTGCAACAACGCAAACCGCGTTACGCGACGCGCGCAAGAAATGTCTGGCCGAGCTTCGTGCCGAGGCCGCCTTGATCGACGCAGATGCAGTAATCGCAGTAGATCTGGACTACAGTGAGTTCTCGGGAGCGGGCAAGTCCATGCTGTTCATGGTGGCCAG
Source organism: Longimicrobiales bacterium (assembly GCA_050732575.1). Classification (GTDB taxonomy): domain Bacteria; phylum Gemmatimonadota; class Gemmatimonadetes; order Longimicrobiales; family RSA9; genus JBBDWZ01. Next base: position 35,394 of record JBOHRF010000019.1, on the reverse strand, counting down.
CGGCACGGCCGTGAAAATCGTTCCGACCTCGCCCAGGGCCGCGCCCGCAGGCAGCAGCGGCGGTTAGCTGCGCGTTCCACCCAGGTTCACGCGCGGAATGTCGGGCAGCGCGCAGGCTCGCTCGTAGATGTGGTGAGCGGCCGCAACATCCTCGATGGCCAGTCCCAATGATTTGAAGAGCGTGATTTCATCATTGTCGGTCCGGCCAGAGGTACGACCCAGAAGCACTTCACCAATCTCGGCCACGATGTGGTCCTTGTTGATGCGGCCCTCCTCGAGCGCCATCAGGTAATCACCGGCTTCATTGACGGTGGACTCACGGCGGTCCACAAACAATCGGCTGCGCTGAACGGCGATTCCATCCAACTCGCGCGCATTGCGTGTGCTGGCGCCCACAGCATTGATATGCGCACCGGGCGAGATCCATTCTCCTTGCAACACCGGGGTAGGGGAGCTGGTGAGCGTACAGATGATGTCGGCATCACGGACGGCGGACTCCGCGGTTCGGAATACTTCCACGGTAAGTTTGTGGCGTTCGGCCACGCGGGCGGCAAATCGCTCGGCGTGTTCGGGCGAGCGGCTGTGCACGCGCACCTGCGAGATGGGGCGCACGGCCAACATGGCTTCCAGGTGGGTGACGGCTTGAACGCCACTGCCAATGAGTGCCAAAACAGAAGCGTCTAGACGAGCCAGCGCGCGGGTAGCCACTGCGGTCACGGCCGCCGTTCGAATGGCGGTGATAGATGATGCATCAAGTACGGCCGCCAGGCTGCCGTGTTTGGCCTCGAAAAGCAGGACGGCGCCCTGGTGCGAATCGAAGAGCGTACCCTCGTTGGCCGGATACACAGTGATGGCCTTGAGACCCATGGTGTCCGGCGCTCTGAGCACGGCGGGCATGGCGGCAAAAGCGCCCTGGTGCTCGGGCAGCGGGATCACGGTGCGGAGCGGCAGAGTCACCCGGCCTTCAGCCAGCGCGATGAGCGTGTCGTGCATGACCTCAATGCAGTCGGCCACGGTCAACAGGCGTCCCACGTTGGCCTGGCTGATCAGCAGGACCTCAGACATGTTGATCGCTCTTTTGTTTGCGAATGAAGTCGATCACTGTGCGCGGCAACAGCAGGTTGTCCGATATGGCGGCGATCTCTTCGGCTTCGCGCCACATGGCTTGCAGCTCGGCCAGCTCGCCTTCCAGCGCACGTCGTTCCTGTTCTTCATGGGTAGCCATCTCGAGAGCGAGGCGAACCTCCGGCTGCGCATCAGCAATCACGTAGTTGCGCCAGCGAGGATGGTGGTGCAGTCGGTCCGCTGCGCGCCGGAGATAGTGCGCAGGTGAGCGTGCGGTTTCCAATTCGGCAACCGCGTGCTGCACCTGTGTGCGGTTTGCTCCCAGAGCGTTGATATGAGGCATGAGGAGAGCGGTCATGCGCACGGCAGCTTCGCCGTCCAGCAAGCTGTGACCGCGGGCATGCCTGACATCGAGCACGACGGACGAGCGCCAGGGCCGCAGGCGCGCCTTGCGCGCGTGTTTCCGGGACATGCGGTAGTCCAAACCGTCTGGACCTGGTACCCGCGCAATGGTGCGATTATCGGCGAAAACGCTGACCGCCATTTCAGGAAGGTGCAGCACTACGGGCGCAGCGGCGCCGCCTACCAGACCGAAGGCAAAGCCACCCCAATACACGCCTGCCATGGAGCCAAACAGCGCACTACCCGTGATCCATTCGCGACGCCGACGTTTGATCAATGTATCGCCGTAGCGCCAGGCGGCCATCTCATGACGGAGTGGCTGGCCCATACGGATGAGCTCGGTCCCATCCGCAAGGCGAGCCAGACCTATGTTTTCCGTAGACACGCGCGTACGTGAATCGCGAAAACGATGCTCGCATTCATCGATGGCTTCCCAACGCTCGTCGAGTGGTGTCAGGTTCCAGCGGGTGCAGCGCAGGCAAACTACCCAGAGCCGACCGCGCTCTCCATCAAATGCGAGCCTGCATCCGATCGTAAAGTGCGCGATGGATTCATTACGGCCCAGATCGGCTTTGCAGAAGATGCAATGGCTGTACATGGCGGCAATAGCTGAAGTGCGTTGCGACGGTTGCCATGCGCCGCGTGGGGATTCGAACCCCATTTGCCAGGTTCCGGGACCCAGTTTTGACGCGGGAATCGAACCCGCCATTCCGGCCTACCAGCAAGCAACCTGCGCCGCGGCTCGCACAATATAACATGGACGCGATTCAAGTTCGGAGCTTCGGTGATCAGTGACGGTTACCATCGAGGTCACGAGCGGACTGGCGACCATAGGATGGCGGCCTGCCCCAAGCTCGAGCCGTTGAAGCCGAGCAGCGCCAGTGAGAGCGCCTCGATGGAAAGACCATTGCCCGCGCATAGGACGGTGCGAGAACCGCGCCGGCCAAGCAGCCCGGGCAGCGACGGTTGAGATGCCATGGCATCGTTGAGGCCTTGATCATTGAAGCCGGACTTCATTCGGTTGGTCCAGTAGGCATCCCAAACAGAAGGATTGGGTGTTCATTCGGCCACGCACCCATCGCGACAACGACTGGAAGATTGGCATGCTTGGCTACCGAATGGCAGGCAAAGAGGGTTTACGCGACTTGCATATCATCGCAACCAAACCCAGCCACCAGGGAAGTTATTCGGACGCTCATGCCTGAAGGACGGCACAGAGGCCGAGGTCCTTAACTTCGTGAAGTACTGGCGCACAGGGAAGCTGGAAGACCCGCCGCGAGCGGTTTGAGCACGGCAACCGGCACATCGTTGAGCGGGTCGCAGTCGGCTGCTTCAATTCGTTCTCACGGGCGCGCGTGTGTTGGCTTTGATCACCTCGAGCGCGTGATCCGCCAGGCGATACAGGTATGGGTGCGCGCGGTTGCCATTGGTCATGATGGCAAAGCCTATCTTGCGATCCAGGTTGCCGACCAGCAGCGCCGTATACCCCGGCACACTGCCCGAGTGAGCAAACAGACGCTCACCACGTCGCTGCGTCACGCGCCAGGTCAGTCCATAACCAGTCACAGAGCCACCGAAATCCTGTGATGCTTCTGACAACTGCGCATACTGAAGCCGCATCATCTCATTGAAGGTTGCTTCCGCAATCAATCGTTTACCATTGAATTGGCCGCTGTTGAGGTTTGCAATCAGCCAGTTAGCCTGATTGAGCACCGTGCCGTACACGATGCCCGCCGGCCAGACATTGGCTTTGAGACGATCGGTGGCCACGTTACGACCGGTTCTCTGATCCACCACGTAGGGAATGGCAAGTCGCTCTTCCATCTCAGCCGACGGCATGAATGCGGTGCTGCTCATGCCCAACGGTGCCCAGATGTTGTCCTGCAGGTACTGCTTATACGGTGTGCCAGAGAGTTTCTGGACCAGATAACCAACCAATGAGAAGGCAATGTTGGAGTAGCGCACCGAGTCGAGCGGTGGTGCCACGACTTTGAGTGAATCGCGCAGGTACTGGGCAAGTGGCAAGGGCGCCGTTTCGCCCCAGACGAGGTGCGGCCCGAATGCGACCGGCAAACCCGATGTGTGCGTGAGCAGGTGGCGGAACGTCACTGGCTTCCTGGCATCCTCGCCCCGGATCTTGAACTCATCGAGATACTTGTTGACCGGATCATCCAACTTGAACTTGCCGGCTTCCATCTGCTGCAAGAGAGCCCAGGTCGACATGGCCTTGAAGGTCGAGCCGATCAAATACACCGTGTTGGGCGTAGCGGGCGCCTGCGCGTACAGATTGGCATGGCCGTATGCACCGCTCCAGATCACATTGCCGCCCGCGACCAGAGCAATGGCAGCCGAAGGGATCTTGCCTTCCTGCATGATGCGCTTGATTTCCGGCTCCAGCTGTGCGGCAATGGCATCGACATCGTAGGTCTGGGCGGCCGCGCGCCCGTTGGCAAGGGCGACGGCGAGGGCAACGGCCAGGGCGATGAGGCTGCGATTCCGGTACATCAGCGGGCTCCCTGCTCATTAGTGGTGATGGTTACGGGCGTGGCTGCGCGCCTGTACCCAGGACCACGCAGCGCGCGGCCGGGTTTGGCATTGGTGTGTTTGCCATCTTTCACGACCAGCGTGCCATTGACCAGCACGTGTTTGACGCCCACCGAAATCTGGTGCGGCTGCTCGAAGGTAGCGCGGTCGGCAATGGTAGTTGGGTCGAAGATAGTGATGTCGGCAAAAAAGCGGTCGCGCAGAATGCCACGGTCTGGCACGGACAGCCGAGTAGCAACTGCAGAAGTCATCTTGCGAATGGCATCTTCGAGCGGTACCACTTGTTCGTCACGCACGTATTTGCCCAGAATGCGCGGGTAAGTGCCATATGCGCGTGGATGGGTGAGCCCGCGCGCGCTGTCCGGATCGATGCCACCGGCGTCTGTTCCGATCTTGATCCACGGTTGCTGCAGCTGCATGCGCACATTGGATTCATCCATCATGAAGTAGATGGTGCCCACGCGCTGGCGCTCGGACAGCACCAGATCCATAGCCGCATCGATCCAGTGCTTGTTCATGGCCAGGGCGATCTCGCTCAACCGCTTGGCCATGTATGGCCGGTTTTCCGGTCGATTCACTCCGAGCACAAGCACACCATCGGGTGTGGCCAGCGCGCACAGATTCTCCCAGTCCGTCTGACTGCTTTCGATTTCCGCGCGCATCCGTGACCGTGCCTGCGGGTCGGCCAGGTTGTCGAACAGCTTGTTATCGGCTGATGCCCAGGGCGGGAAACACGCGGACAACCCGGTGCCGCCTGCGATGTAAGGGTACATGTTGGCCTGGACGTCGATGCCGGCCGCGCGGGCCGAATCGATGCGCGCAATGGCGAGTGGCGTCTTGTGCCAGTTGCGACGTCCGCCGGTCTTTAGATGGAAGATCTCGACCGGCACACCACTCTCCCCACTGATGCGGATTGCCTCGTCAATGCCTTCCAGGAACTGATCGGCCTCGGAACGCATGTGTGTGATGTACACACCGCCGTATGGCTGCATCGCTTTAGCCGCCTCTACCAGCTCCTCCGTAGTGGCAAAATTGGCGGGCGGATAGATGAGCGCGGTGGCAATGCCGAATGCACCGCCCTCCATGGCCCAGCGAACGACCTTGCGCATGCTATCCAGTTCCGCGGGTGTGGGCGCGCCCTGGGAAAAACCCTTGGCATAGGTGCGCACGTTGTCGCCGCCCAGGAACGAACCAAAGTTGACCGACGCACCATGCTGCTCCATGGCGCGCAACCAGTTGTCGAAACCGCGCTCGCCCGAAAAGGGATGACGCGCAATGGAATCGGCCATGGGCGAGCCCGGCTCCGCCCCCTGCATGCGCGCATTGATGATGGCATTTGTACTGCCCTCGCCCATGATCTCAGTGGTTACGCCCATAGTGACCTTGCTGACCACGCGACCATCTCCGTTACCCAGGAACGCGCCGCGGGAATGGCTCTGCAGGTCCCAGAAACCGGGTGCCACTACCAGGCCAGCCGCGTCCACGCGTTCGCGCGCGGGCACGCCGCGCAGCAGACCACGCGGCACAATGCGCGCAATGCGCTCGCCCTGCACGGCCAGGTCGCCATAGAACCAGGCGGCACCTGTACCGTCGATGATGCGGCCGTTCTCGATGATGACGTCATAGCCGGCGACGGGCGTCGGCGACGCCGGACCGGTCGTACGCGCGCAAGCCGCCAGGATGACCAGGGGCAGTAGAGCGCCGCGGCACGTCGGCCAAACGGTGTTTTTCACACAGAGGTCACTGAGGCAATGCATGTTCACGCTCGCTGATCGCCACACGTTTGTTTTCATGATGCGTTCATTCGATTTGGGTTTGTAATGTTATTCTGTGGTCGTGCTTCCTCTGTCACGTTCGTGGCCTGTGCGTGAAACCGGGTACTACCGACCGATCTGCTCGAATGTCAGGTTCTGGATTGGATAGCGGCGCCACTCGCCGTAGTCAAAATGCCACCACTCGAACTCGTAAACCTTGAAGCCTTCCGTTTCCATGGCATCGCGCAACAGCTCACGCAGCCACCGTTGGCGCGAAGTACCACCGGGATAATCCGGATAGGACCGCTCGGAAAATTCATCGTAACCACCTACCATCTGAACGGGCTCGCCTGTGCGCAGGTCGTAAAGTGTCAGGTCTACCGCAGCGCCCCGATTGTGGCGCGAGCCATTGGCGGGATTGGCGACAAATTGGCGTTGCGCCTCGGGCGTGGCATCCCAGAACATCTTGGTAACGTACCAGGGCCGGTACGCGTCATGGATGAGCAAGCCAAAGCCCTGGGCTTTCAGTTTGACATGCGCGCGCAGCAGCGCCTGTGCGGCCGGCCGCTGCAGGAATGCCCGTGGCTGCGAGTAGAAGACTGCGTCCATGAAATTGTTGGTAGTCGCGTATCGGATGTCATACCTGATGGCAGGATCGAGCGCGCGCAGCTCGACCAGATCGGGCGGCAGGAAGTCACCGCGCTCGACCGGCGGCGTGGCGGCAAGCGCTTCCTGGCGCAACTCCTGGACCGGGCGCAGCGGCTTGATTTTGAAGGTTTGGCCCGACTCGATGTCGGCAAGTCTGCGCGTGAACAACACGTTCGCTGCTTCTGCAACGAACGCGCGTCCCTGCGCATCGCGCTTGAAGATGATGGTCTCGTTGTCGTACAATCCGTAGTTGGGGAATCGGAACGTATCGCGGGCAACGGCCTCGAGCGGATATTCGAAGAACCACTCGATGAGTGCGTGCAGTTTACCTTCCTTCTCCAGGATGTAGAGCGTGTTGTGGTCCCAACCATACTCACCGATCAGGCCAAGGAAGGGCGAGGGCGACGGCGAGGCACGAAGATCAGCGCGAGGAAATGTATCGGCGCCGATGGCGATGGCGTTGGTCAGAACGGCAACCTTCAGCCCAAATGACAAGGCATCGTTGGCAATAAGAGTGTCCGCGGAGAGCGCCCACAGCTCCATGCGCGTGATGTTGCGGCCTGGATCCAGGAATAGCCGATCATCGCGCGCGTGTAGCTCGATGACCCGCTCACCACGGGCGTAGCGGCCCTCGATTGCGCGTGCGCGGCCGGGGGCCAGGCGCGTCACGCGCGTTTGCGCGGGTGACCCACCCAGCATCAATTCGAGCGCGCGGTTGGCAATACGCTCGCTCACCACGTTCGCAATGTCCTTGGTGGCGACCACGGCTACACCCAGCTTGCGCTCGGGCAGTGCAGCCAGCTCCGTAGCAAATCCGTAGATCGCGCCGCCGTGACGAACAACACGATGGCCCTGGAAATCGGCCACGAAGAAACCGAGGCCGCCACCCGTGCGCGTGCCCGCGGGCGTGAATTGCGGTCGCCACATCTCTTCGAGTGTTTCGCGTTTCAGGAGCTGGTTGCCGTTGGGCGCACGCCCTCCATTGAACAGCGTGCTCATGAAGGTGCCCAGGTCCAGCACGGTCGAATACATACTGCCGGCGGGCGCCATACCGAGCTGGAACGTAGGCGCCGCAAACACGCGGTTGTCCACCGTCCACATGACCGCATCAGCAATGCGCGGCCGCAATGCGGGCAGCGGCTCGAAGGCACTGCTGCGCAGGCCCATGGGATCGAGCACGGTGCGCTTCAAGTAGGCTGCAAACGGCTCCTTCTGCGTTTGCTCCAGCACGTAGCCGACCACTGCGATGGCAGCATTCGAGTACTTGAGGCGCTGTTCGGGGGGATGCACCAGCGCACGACCGTCCAGACTGCGCACCATTGCTGCCAGCGGAGGCCCGGTCGGATCGAAATAGTTGCCCACCGGCGGCTCGCGCAGCAATCCCGACCGATGTGACATGAGCTGCCGAAGCGTAATCGCCCTGCCATGCGGATTGGCCGGCGCAAACAGTGGCAAGTATCGTTGAATCGGTACATCCAGACTCAGCTGGCCACGCTCCACCAACTGCATCACACCGATGTCAGTGAAAAGCTTGGATACACTACCCACGCGATGCACGGTCTCTGCCGTGGCCGGAATGCTGTCGCGCAGCTTCTGGTAACCAAAGCCGCGCGCCCAGACGACCCGCTGGTCATCTACGAGTGCTATGGAGATGGCCGGAATGCCGTGCTCGCGCAGCTGCTCCTGAATGAACTGCTCGAGATCGGCCGCAGCCGTACGATAGCGCGCATCGACCGGAATGGTGGCCTGTGCGCCGACGCTCGCTGGAAGGGCGAGGGCGAGGGCGAGGCAACGGAATCGGGAGCGTAGAACGGGAGAAAGGACCGGGAGCAGGCGGGAGCGGGCCCCGTGCCCGCCTGCTCCTGCTCCCGTTATGCGCTCCCGATCCCCGCATTGACGGGCGTGGCGGGACGGAGCGTGCGATTGTGCGACAGCCGTGCGCGCGTAAGCCCCGCGGGCACCGTTGCCGATCGCGTTGGTGGAGGCATGCATCACGTTCTCGTTTTCGCTAACGTTCACGTTCACGTCTGTTATCTTCCTGCGCCCGCGTTCGTCACGCCGCTTGGCTTGCCCGGTCCGTAGAGCACGTGTCCGGCGCGTACGCCGGTGTGGACACCACGTTCAATGGTAACGCGGCCGTTGACGATGACGTACTCGATGCCGTCGGGGAATTCCGTAGGTTTCTCGTAGGTGGCCGTGTCCTTGATGCGCTCGAGATCGAAGATGGTGACGTCGGCCCAGAGGCCTTCGCGGATGAAGCCGCGATCGTCCAGACGCATGCGAGTGGCGGGCCAACCGGTCATTTTGCGGATGGCATCCTCGAGCGTGATCACTTTCTTTTCCTTGACGTAACGAGCGATTACGCGCGGGAAGGTGCCGTAGCTGCGCGGATGCGGCAGGCCGAGTCCATCAGCCGTGCCTGCACGTGCGGCTGCACCCGCGTCGCTGCCAATACTCGTCCAGGGGAAACGCAGTGCGGTCTCGATGTCCTGCTCGCTCATCATGTGATAAATCGCCATCACGCGGCCGCGCCCCTGCGCAACCAGGTCGAACACCGCGTCGGCGGGATCCTTCCCCCATTCGCGAGCGATCTGCGTGACGTTCTTGTTCTCGAACCGGATGTGCTCGGGGTTGCGTGCATTGACCAGGACAATGCCGTCCCAGCCACCAGCCGCTTCCACGATATTCCACCAGCCGGCAGAGCCCGTGCGGATCTCGTTCTTGAGTCGCTGACGCGTGTCGGGCCGCGCCAGGCGGGCGCGCAGCGAATCACCGCCGCCCTCATGCGCCCAGGATGCGATAGTCGCCTCCAGGCCTGTGCCGCCGGCAGTGTAGGGATACAAGTCGGCTGCTACATCGACACCGCGTGCGCGGGCGGCATCAATGAAGCGGCCGGCCTGGGTCATAAGAGTGCCCCAGCCCGGCTTGTACGCAGCCTTGAGGTGGAAGATCTCGACCGGCAAGCCGGCGCGCTCACCAATCTCGATCGCTTCGTCCACAGCATCGAGCAGCTCGCCGCCCTCGCCCCGGATGTGGCTGGCGTAAATGCCGCCGTATTGGGCGGCGACCCTGGCCAGCTCGACCAGCTCATCGGTGGTCGCGTAACTGCCCGGTGGATAGATGAGCGCTGTGGTCATACCCAATGCGCCGCTCACCATGGCCCTGGCCATGATGGCCTTCATGCGCTCCAGCTCCTCCGCGCTGGGCGCGCGATTGGCCGAACCCAACACGGCGCCACGCGCCTGCGCTGCACTGAAATAGGTGCCGAAATTGACGCTGATGCCCTGGTTGGTGAGGCGACTGAAATACGCCGGCAATGAGTCGACCGACCGAACGGGTGGACCGCCTTCACCCGCGATCACCGTGGTCACGCCCATGCGCAGCTTATTCTCGGCCTGCGGATTCGACAACAAGACACCGCCCGACTGGTCCATCATGTCGATCCAACCTGGTGACACATATTGGCCGCGCGCATCGATCTCACTGGCACCTCTGCCATCGACCTTGCCCACCTTTGCAAAGCGGCCGTCCTTGATCGCGATGTCCGCCAGGATCCAGGGATTGCCTGCGCCATCCAGCACCCGCCCATTCCGGATGACCAGGTCGTAGTCTTCAGTGACGCGGGACGCGTGACGCGTAACGCGTGATGCGTTGAGCGAGGGCGCTGATTGGGCCGATAATTGCTCGTGATCCGCGGCCAGGAGAAGGACGCAGGCTGCGCTTACATAGCGAAAAGTTCTCAAGCACATGATGCTCTCCGAGGTTACGCGTCACGCGTCACGCGTCACTCTAAACGAGCGCGGCCCCCTTGCGGAGGCCGCGCATTCTGTCAGGCGCAGCAACCGGAGCTACCGTCCGATGCTCGGATTGTTGAAGCGTTCGATATCAGGCAGTGGAAGGCACTTAATGTTTCCGTAGAACCCACCGCGCACGAAAGCCGTGCCCGCGGCGGGCAACTGCGGAATATTGAACCGGATGATGTCATACATGCGATGGCCTTCCATCCACAGCTCTTTGCGCCGCTCCTCGATCAGTGTTTGCTGCAGAGTCGCGGTCTCCGCTGCACTCAGTGCGGGCAGGCTCGCGCGGGTACGCAGCGCGTTCAGGATGGTGACCGCACTCGATCCACCCTCCGCCTCGGCAACGATCAGCTGCGCTTCATCGGAGCTGGCAATGGGTATCGCATCGGTCAGCGCTCTGAACTTGGTCTGCTCCCAGAGCTGCGTGCCATCGGCAGCGCGGTTACCCGACGTGGAAATAACAGCCGTGCGCGGATCGGCCACGCCCGCAGTCATTAAGGTCCTCGAGAGCGGCTCGATCGTATAGAATCGGCTGAAGTTGTTGACCGCGAAGACCCGGTTCTGACGGCGCGTGTTCACGCTGGCCGCGGAAGCATTCCAGGCAAAGCCGGCGGGAACGGCCCTGGCATCGGCGGCAGCTTCCGTCTTTTTGTTGGTGAACAATCGGACGCGGGCTCGCCCAACACGCGCGGCATTGAGCAGGGTCTGCGTGTTCGCCCGAGTGGCAGCATCCAGGGCCGTGGTGAAACGCTGTTCGGCCAGAGCGAAAAGCGCGGCTGGCTGCACTTCCGGACCCAGATCGAGGGCCGCCGAACAGAAATCAGTGGCCAGCATGGTCAAGCTGAAACCAGCCAGATTGGCTGCGAGGGCTAAGAGCGAGTCGCGCCGGACCACTTCCTGGTCAGTCCATGCTTGCAGCTTGGTCAACATGTTATCCGCAGCCCAGCGCGCTACGGAAACGGAGATATAACTGCCGGGCGTCTGGTTGGAGCCGCAGCCGCTGGTGCCGTACGCGTCACCCGTTGCCATGTCGCGCCGATCCAGCGGCCAGCCAGCAGCACCCAGCTGTGCGTCGGCCATTTCGTCGCCGAGAATTGCGCCCGTGACAATGTGCATGCCGAGTGCGCACTCGAAATCGCCCAGTGCACCGTTTACCAGCAGGGCAGCCGATGCGGGACTTTCCAGGTTCTCCGCGGGGATACGCGTGGGTGCATCGACCTCGAGCAACTTATCCGTATTGCAGCTCACGAGCGCACCCAGTGCCATCGGCAAAAGCGCGAGGCGAAGAGCGACGATGATGCGCTTCCCAAGTTCGGTCATCGGGTTCATGGTTCCTCCTAGAACGCGACGCGGAAGGTGGTGATGAACTGAGCCAGCTGCGGCAGGTTGTCCTGTTCGAGGAAACCGGGCGTGCCGCTCAGGAACATGTTCTCCGGGTCGAGGCCGGTGTAGTTGGTCCAGGTGTGCAGATTGCGCATGGCCACGTTGATGGACAGTGCGCGCGCGCCGATACGAGAGGCGTACGATTCCGGAACGTCGTAGCCCAATGACACCTCGCGCAGTTTGGCAAAGCTGGCCTTCTCGACGAACTCGCCCTGGATCGAAGTACCGCGCTCCAACGCGGCAATCAAGCGGGCATCATATTCAGCCGGAAGCACATTCTCGCGGCAGACAAAGAACACGGAGCAACGCGCGCGCGCGTTGTTGTTGAACTTGTAGTGGCCGAGCTGCCAGTCGAGCATGGCTGTGACGCGCAGCCGCTGCCACAAGCGCCAGGTCGAGGTCAGCGAACCCTCATTGCTGGGCGTCACGCGGCCCAGGAACACGTTGGGTGCAGTCACACCCGTCCCGGTCAAGCAGGCCACCGGCTGGTTGTTGGTGGCCTTGCCGCCCGCACACATCAAGCTGGTGGGATTGATGCTACCATTCGCGGCGCGCTCCGCGCTCACGATCTTCTGCAGGAACCAGCCGCCGACCGGGTAACCGAGTGCCGCGCGCGTGCGGCCAGACGCAATGAACTGATCGCCGCCCAGATCGACCACTTCATTGCTGTTCGTGCCCAGGTTGAAGGTGAGGTCCCAGGTGAGCGTCCGGGTTTGGAGAGGTGTGCCACGCACGGTCAGCTCGACGCCGGAGTTGGCAATCTCGCCTGCATTCACCCATTGCGAGCCGGTGAAGCCCGATGAGGGCGCCACATTGCGTAGCAGGATGGCATCGTGTGTATGCGTGTTATAGTACGTGAACTCGACGCCCAGGCGATCGCTCAAGGCGCCCGCGTCAAAGCCCACCTCGATCTCCTTGCCTCGTTCCGGCTTGAGCTGCGGATTGCCCAGCGAACCCGGCGTCACTGCGGCCGAATTGTTAGGGCCCGGCGTAGGTGAGTAGGTCCGCAGCGCGGCGAACGAAACGGGTTGCACACCCGACTCGCCATAAGCAACGCGCAGCTTCAAGGTATTGATGAAGTCGGGTGCGCGATCGCGAAAGAACGGCTCTTCGTTCAGCACCCAGGATATCATGGCTTTGGGATAAGTCACCCAGTCGATTTCCGCGCCAAATGCACTGTTGTTGTCCACCCGCAATGCACCCGTCAGGTACACGCGATCGCGCCAGGAAAATTGCTGTTGCACAAACAAACCGAGTGTATTGTTGTCCAGGTAATCCTCGCCGGCAATGCGGTCGCGCGCGGTGGCATCCACAACTGTGAGACCAGGCGCGGCAAATTCGACGCCTTCCGTGTACACCGCTTCGATGTGACGTTGATAATACTGCACCCCCAACGTTGAGCTGGAAGCGACATTCGGCCGCACGTCAAAATTCACGGAGCCGCTGTAGTCGAAGGTATTGAAAGACTGATGTCGGCGTTGGTGCGCTTTGTAGCCATTGGCCGTATTGGAGCCGTAGAAGAAGCGGATCGTGTCATTGGTTTGATAGGGCAACAACTGCGTGTTCTGCTCGTCCGTAATGTCAGTCCCGACATTGAGTCGATGGATCAGCCAGGGAAATGGGCGGTAATTGAACTGGACACTGGCCGTCATTCGATCGACATCCTGATTGTCGATTCGAGCGTAATACGACTCCAGCGAAGAGCTGGTCATACCGCGCGCGAAGCCGCAGCCATATGCCGAGGTTGGCGTGCAGGCCAGGCTGGTGCGGCCGGCACTTCCGAACATGGCGCCCCACATGGCACCACCGCAGCCGGCTTCGCAGGAGAGACCTACATCGGTCTTCACGTAGCCTACACTGGTCTGGATGTCGAATTTCTCGTGCGGATTGAGCTGCAGGTTGGCGCGGCCGGAAATGCGATCCCGGAAGTTATTGCGTTCCGCACCCTGTTCTCGATCGAGGTCGCCGGACACGTAGTAGCGAACGTCCTGCGTGCCGCCCGCTACACTGGCCGTGTAGCCCTGCACGTGTCCCGTGCGAAAAATGGGCGTGCCGCGCTGATTCTCAGAGACCACCAGATTGAGCGGTACCACTTCGTTGTTGGCCGGGTTGCGCCAGTAGTTGGTCGGCATGCGGCCTTCCGGATCCATGAACCAGTTGGCACCCTGCCGTATGTCGAACGTGAAGCGCGCACCACCTGGCGTACCCTTCTTGGTGATGATGTTAATGACCCCGCGCGCTGCCTCCGTGCCATACAACGTGGCCGCCGCCGGACCCTTCAGAATCTCCAGACTCTCGATTTCGTCCGGGTTGAAGTCATTGAGACGCGATACCACGCCTGAGCTGAAAGCCTGCACCGCGAAGCCGGTGCCGGTCTCGTTGTTGACGCGAATACCATCGACGTAGATCAGCGGATCGCTGGAAAGCGAGAGCGTGGACAGGCCGCGAATTCGGATGCGCGAACCGCTGCCTACCATACCCGTACCCGGCATCACGACTACGCCTGCCGCGCGCCCGTTCAGCAAGTCCTGCATGCTTTTCACGGGCGCAACGGACACGATCTCATCGGCTTTGACCTTGCCCACTGAATTACCAAGCGCGCGTTTTTGCACGCCGCCGGCCGTGCCCGTCACTACGATCTCGTTCAACTCGATGGCCGCTTCGTCCAGTGGAATCCGAAGGTCGGCGCTACCCACAGTCGCCGGGATTGACTTGGGCCGATACCCAAGCATCACGACTTCGACTGTGACCTGGGCGCCGGTCGCACCCGTGATGCGAAACCGGCCGTTCGCATCACTGAGTACGCCTCGACCTTGCCCCTGCAGGAGTACCTGGGCGCCAGCCAGCGGACGTAAGGTCTTCGATTCCACGACCACGCCACTCACCGTGCCCTGCTGCGCCAGCACATCGCCCGTCCACATGGCGCCCAGAAGCACTGGCGCTAAGAGGCGCATACATCGCCGCATGGGCGAGGGGCCATGTGCAAGTTGAGATAACAACCGCCACATATTGCCTCCTTGGGGTTCGTACGCCAGCCGTGACCATGCCCCCGGGTCAGAGGGCCCGTGCATTCGAGATCCCGCAGGATCTCATCACCGCGTTGTGAGCGAATGAATGAGGTTGGCGCGGACGACGCCGTTCAAACGCGCAACCCGAACGGCGACAGACGCGCGGTGCCGCTTGCATCATTGTTTGTATACAACGCACAAGATGTCGCGCCCGTTACATAGTCGCAAGGCGAACTCGTCACGTACAAACGGCAGCTTACCAGGTGCCGCGTTCACCCAGCGTATCAATGACTTTGGCCAGGCGAGCGGCGGCGTTGCGCCAATTACTGCGTACTGCGGATTGTGCAGCTTCGCCCTCACCGGCCGCGATGGCGTCCACAATCACAGTATGTTCGCACACCGAGGTGCCGATTTCGTCGACCAGAGCGCTGATATAGAGGCGCACATAGCGCTCGCTCTGCGGCTTGATGGCGTCATGCAAGGCCAGCAGCCGGGGTCCCGCGGCGCCGACTACGTAACGACGGTGGAACCCCTGATCGAGGTCGAATACGCGTTGATGATCGGGGCGAGCGTCGGCAGCTACCTGAGCAAGTTCGTGGTTGAGGCGCTTGAGGTCGGCCGTGATGGCATCGCGCTGGGCTTCTTCCAGTTCGGCCGACCAGCGTGCGCCCAGGCCCTCCACCTCGCCTACGATGGCGAAGAGTTCCCGGGCGTCCTCCTTGGTGAGTGGCGCAACCGCCAATCGAGATTGTTGTCCCCAACCAGCTTCTACGATGTAGCCCTCCTGTTGGAGGCGCTGTAATGCACCTCGGACGGGCGTTCGACTCACGCCCAGGCGGGAGGCCACATCAGTTTCGATGATGCGCGTGCCGGGTGCCAGCCGGCCCCGTACGATCAACTCGCGCAGTTGGTGATAGGCCTGCTTAACGCGATCGGTGCGCCCATTCAGTTCCGGTTCGGCGGCAGACCGGCCGGCAGCGGCGGCTTTCCTGGCGGTCATTGCAACCTCGGTTTTTGGGCAAGGGTTGGGCAGAGCGCTCGCGCCGGCGGCTATCGCATTCCGGTTGAATGGAGGGGAACCGCAGGACGTGGCGACCGCCCGACAGGAACGTATTCGCGGGGAATTGCATGGCGCAAGCTGGCACGAGCCTGGCAGTGAGAGGAGAAAACCCGGAAGAGAGGAAGCCCGCGGTGGGTACGATTTCAAGTATGGTATGAATACGGCCGGTTCGGTTTGCCAATGAACAGAAGAAGCGCGCGCAGGTAATGGGTTGAGAATCACCTCTTCCATTGTGATGCAACATGTGCGTAGTGAGCAAATCCGCAGTTGACCGGGATGCGCTACTGGCTCAAGTCGCGCATCGTCCGTGGCCCATGCCGGCGGGTCCGTGGGTGATTGAGCAATGCTGGCAGGACGTGTTGTTTGCGCACTGGCCAATGACGATCGAGAGTGTGCGAGCGAGCGTGCCGGCGACGCTCGAGCTGGATACGTTCAGCGATCGAGCGTGGGTGAGCGCAGTCGCGTTCCGCATCGATCCGTTTCGCCCGCGCGGCTTGCCGCTGGAACTGAGTTTCCCCGAGTTGAACTTGCGCACGTACGTGCGACGGGACGGCCAACCCGGCATCTACTTCTTCAGCCTGGATGCGGCGAGTCGAACGGCCGTGCTGGGCGGGCGCATACTGTTTCGCTTGCACTATTACGAGTCTGCCATGGCGCTGGTAGCGGATTCGCATTTTGATTTCACCAGCCGCCGCCTAGTCGCGCCCCGAGCCAACTTTCACGCGCGTTATCGGTCCACGGGTGACCTGCTGAGCGTGCATCGTGCTTCGCTCGAGGAATGGCTGGTGGAGCGTTACTGTTTGTACGCCGCGCGCGCGGGCGGCGCGACCTTCCGCGTGGAGGTGCACCACCTGCCGTGGCTTCTGCAGTCTGCGGAGGCCGAGCTGAACGCCGACGAGCTGTTTTTTGCCGCACAACTGCCCGCACCAGATTCACCGCCGCTGTTGCACTTTTCGGCGCGCCAGGACGCCCTGACCTGGGCGCCCGCGCCCGTCTAACGCCGTTCCCCGGGTCTCCGCCACCGCCCAGCGGGCGGAGGCGCCACTCGACAACCCCACGTTGCGACTGCCACGATGGGGTGGTTACACTGCATTCACTGGCGCAAATACATCCTGCCTGATCGTCGTAGATAAACCCGAGAGGAGCGTCCGATGTCGACCAAGACCGTGCCTACCCCAGACGCGTCCCCCAAAGCAGCAGCACGTTGGGAAGATTTCATCGACGTGTTTTTCTCGCCCAGTGAGCTTTTCCGGCGGCGCGCCAACGACAACTGGTGGGTACCCATCATCGTGTTGAGCGTGCTTTCATTGATTGTTTACTACGCGTTCCTGCCCGTGAATCGTGTGATCATGGAAACGGCCATGATGAGCAATCCGCAGTTGACGGAGGAGCAGCGTGCTCAAGTTGGCAACATGTCGGGCGCGATTGGGCTGATCTGGGGCATCGTCGTCCCCATTACCATGGCCGTCATGGTGTTGTTGGTTGGTTTTTTCGCCTGGCTGGCCGGCAAAATGACCAGTATCAATCTGACGTTCCGGTGCGCGCTCATGGTGACTGCCTTCATCGGGATGCTGACCTTCGTACAACAGCTGGTGGCCTATCTGCTATTCTCGCTCAAGGTGCGCAGCGGTGCCGAGCTCGATGTCATCCGAGACGGTTCATTTGGTATACTGCGCTTCATAGACCGCACCGACATGAACGTGGCCCTGGTCGGCCTGCTCAGTCGCATCGACCTGTTTGCGCTCTGGCAACTTGCCTGGTTCGCCCTTGCGTTCATAGCCGCAGCCAAAGCGCCTAAGGCCGGCGCCTGGATCACGGCTGCGATAGTATGGCTGGCAGGTGCCTTGCCGTTCATGCTGCAGGCACTGGGCTCGCGTGCATAGATCGTGGCCGCCATCATCGGGCAGAACTGGCGAGGCGGGCAGGCCACGCGTCTGGAAGCGCTGACCGACTCGGTCTCTTCCAGTGGCGAGTGGGCCGGCATTACACACAGCAACGGCTCACACTTGTCGCAACAATGGAAACCGGCGCCGCAATGCATTCATCACGATAACAGTTTGTGAATAAGAGGCGGGACGGCAAAAGTCGGAACTGCAAAGACGGAACGGCAAAAGGCGGAACTCCAACTGCGGAACTGTGACTTCGGAACTTCAACGTCGGAACTGCACTTCGGGACTTCAACTGCGTAACGGCTCGGGTAAGGCGCGCCCGGGCTCTCCCGGTTTCTCCGCCGTTGCCGTTCCGAAGTCGCAGTTCCGAAGTTGCAGTTCCGAAGTTGCAGTTCCGTAGTCGCTGTTCCGGAAAGCTCGGGCTATTTTCCTCTTACTCGCAACACACCCCACTCGTTTTCAATGGCTTTTTCGGCCTGGCGGAGGATGTGATCCAGGTCATCATCACGCGAGATGAAGCGGCCGGTCAGTCGATCGGCATCGCCGCGTGCTATGCGTACAATCAATTCTGCGGAGTATTCCGGCTGCACGTCTTCCTGTGCATCGAAGATATTGCGATACCAGGGAATCCAGCGGCGTCCGGCGGGTGACTCCAGCGCGTACATGGCCATGGCCGAGCGTATGGTGCCAGGCTCGATGGCGAAGATGCGAACACCGTGTGCCTTTACTTCCTGAGCCAGCACTTCAGTGAACTTGATGAGAGCGGTTTTGCTGGTGACGTAAGCGGACATGAAGGGGATGGCAATGGCGCCTGCGCCACTGGCCACGTTGATGATGCGGCCGCGCCGTCGTTCGATCATGGCGGGCAGCACCACGCGGGCCCAGAGCATGGGTCCACGCAAATTCACTTCGTGCGCGCGCCACCAATCATCGGCATCGGTCTGTACCAGCGGTCCAACGGGTGATTCCACGCCTGCATTGTTGACCAACAGATCGACGGGTCCGAGCTGGGCGCGTATGTCGGCGAGTGTTTGCTCGGTGGACGCACGGTCGGCAACATCGGCCATGAAAGCGTGAGCCACGCCGCCCGCACGTTTTACCTGCTGGACCGTTTCCGCAAGCTGATCGCGTGAGCGTGCTACAACTGCGACGCAAGCGCCGTGATGCGCGAGAGCCACCGCGAATGCGCGGCCCAGACCGCGCCCACCGCCGGTGACCACGGCTACCGTATCGGCTAATCCACCAGGCATATCGAGACTCTACATTGCGAGAGTCAGGCCACACTTAGAAAAACCCGGAGAACAGGGAGAGCCGACATGGGCGCGTCTCTTGCCATTTGAGCAGATGCGGACGATTGCCACTCGCGCAGGTTGCAGGAAAATCGCATGGCTGAACAGGAGCAGGTACGAGGCGCCAAACTGCAGGTTGCCGGTGCCAAGCCGCAGGACGTTGGCACGGGAACGGCCCGCATCTCGCGCCGGGGCCTGGAAGCAGTGGGCGTGCGTGAAGGCCAGGTCATCGAGATCGTGGGCAAGCGCAGCACTGCGGCTATTGCGCTTTCGCCGTATCCGGAGGACGAAGGCCTGGATGTGATCCGGTTAGATGGGCTGCAGCGCGGCAATGCCGGCGTCAGCATTGGTGATGTAGTGGAAGTTCGCACGGCCGATGTGAAACCGGCCCGGCGCGTTCAGCTTGCGCCCGCGCAGAAGAACCTGCGCCTGGTCGGCTCGGGCGACATGCTGCGCCGCACACTCTTTTCGCGGCCACTGGTAGCCGGTGACGTCATTTCGACTTCGATCTACCAGCGCACACAGATCGGCAGTGCGAATGCGCCTGGTGGTATTCCCGAAGACCTGTTCCGCATGTTTTTCGATCAGCCCGCGTTTGGCTTGCAGGAGATCCGGCTGCGTGTCATCTCGACCCAGCCGCGTGGCGTGGTCCAGGTTGCACAGGACACGGAGATCGAGTTGCTCCCGGAATACGTCGAGATGGAGGAGTTGCGCCGGGTCGATGTCACCTACGATGACGTAGGCGGGCTGGGCGAAACGATTCACCAGGTCCGCGAGCTGATCGAGCTGCCGCTCAAACACCCCGAGCTGTTTCAGCGATTGGGCATTGATCCACCCAAAGGCGTATTGCTGCACGGCCCACCGGGTACGGGCAAGACGCTGTTGGCCCGCGCCGTAGCCAACGAAGCGGACACGCGCTTCTTTCACATTGCGGGTCCGGAGATCATGGGCCGCTTCTACGGCGAATCAGAGCAGCGGCTGCGTGACATCTTCCAGCAGGCACAGCAGCAAGCGCCGTCCATCATTTTTATCGATGAAATCGATTCGATTGCGCCCAAACGTCAGGATGTGAACGGCGAAGTGGAACGGCGTGTGGTGGCGCAGCTGTTGACGTTGATGGACGGCCTGGAGCCGCGCCAGAACGTGATTGTGATTGGCGCCACCAACCGGGTCGATGCGCTGGATGAGGCGCTGCGCCGGCCGGGCCGCTTCGACCGCGAGATCGTGCTCGGCGTGCCCGACGTTACCGGTCGTCAGGAGGTGCTTGGCATTCACACGCGGGGCATGCCGCTGGCCGAGAGTGTAGACTTGCAAGAGTTGGCCAAAGTGACGTTTGGCTTTGTGGGCGCAGACCTGGGCGCACTGGCGCGCGAAGCTGCCATGGAGACGTTGCGTCGCTTGCTGCCCGAGCTCAACCTGGAAGCGCCGGGCGAGATACCAGCGGACAAGCTTGCGCCCATTCGTGTCACACGAGACGACTTCCTGAACGCCTTGAAGCGCGTACAGCCATCCGCACTGCGCGAAATCATGATCGAAGCGCCCAGTGTTGGCTGGGGCGACATTGGCGGGCTGGAGGATGCCAAGCGCGAGTTGCGCGAAGGCATTGAGTTGCCACTCAGGCATCCCGAAGCGTTCACACGACTCGGCATCCGACCGGCCAAAGGGTTCCTGCTGTTCGGCCCGCCCGGCACCGGCAAAACACTCCTCGCCAAGGCCGTGGCTCGAGAGGCCGAAGCCAACTTCATTGCTGCCAAGTCATCAGACTTGCTCTCCAAATGGTACGGCGAATCGGAGCAACAGATTTCCCGGCTGTTCCAGCGGGCGCGCCAGGTGGCGCCCACAGTGATCTTCCTGGATGAGCTCGATTCGCTGGCGCCCGCGCGGGGCGGCGGATTGGGCGAGCCTGCGGTTACCGAACGCGTGGTCAATACGCTGCTGGCCGAAATGGATGGACTCGAGGAGCTGCAGCACGTGGTGGTTATTGCGGCCACCAATCGGCCCGCGCTTCTCGATCCCGCTCTCATGCGCCCAGGCCGTTTTGATGACCTGGTCTACGTGCCCGTGCCTGAGAAAGATGGCCGGCTGCACATCCTGAAGATCCACACTGGCCGCATGCCGCTGGGTGATGATGTCAATCTGGACGAGTTGGCCGACCGGACCGAAGGATACACCGGGGCCGATCTCGAGGACCTGGTGCGGCGCGCCGGCCTGCAGGCCTTACGTGAAGACGTGGGAGCCGGTGTCGTCACCAAGCGCTTCTTCGAAGAAGCACTCAAAGAAACGCATGCCTCGGTGACGCCCGAGATGGAAGAAGAGTACGAAGAACTCTATCGCACACTCAAGAGCGAAAGCCCGCGCGGACCCAAACGCATTGGATTCTCGGTCAAAGAGCAAATGGCGGCTGATTGACGCGCAGGGCCGCCACTCCTCTTCAACGTTCCGCACGCCGGCGCAGCGCCTCCAATGCGGCCCCACGCACGATTGGGTGCGAGTCCTTTGTTGCCCTGCGCAAAGCTGCATTCGCATTCGATCCACTATCTACAGTCAGGTTTGCCGCGGCCGCCGTGCGTACCTGCCAATATTCGTCGGACAAATTCTGCACGACCGCGTCGGTTACGCGATCGTCTGCGCCTGGCAATGCGCCTAATGCATACGTTGCGTGCATGCGCACGCGCCAATGCGAGTCCTGGCCGGCATACAGCAGTGCGTTGCGGGCCCGCTCATCCTTTGCCGCCATGAGCGCCCAGGCGGCATAAGCGCGCACACGCCAGTCGCGATCGCGCAACGCCACCATGAGCGGACGGACAATTTCACCATCCTGCACCAGCGAGAGCGCCCATACCGACCGTTCGCGCACCAGATCGGCGCCGTGTTTCTTTACGTGATCGAGGTTGGCACGCAGCGTCAGGATCACCGCGGCATCCGCTGATCGGCGTGCTTCGGCATCACTGATGAGCTGGCTTTCGTCGATGCGCACGCGCACCTGCTCACCTGTGGGGTCACCCTCCTCCTGATCGCCCGAAGGCGATGGCGATGGCGATGGCGATGGCGACGGTGAGGGCGAGGGCGAGGGCGACGGCGATGGAGACGGCGAAGGGGATCGCGAATCTGACCCACCATCCTCCAACACTTCGTCAGCCTTTGCGCGCACCGATGCGCGCGGGTGGTCGCGCATCAGTTTGAGCAGGAGTGGGCGGCCGACACGGCCCAGATCCCCAACGGCTTCCACGGCATCGTCCAGCACGCGGCGGTCCGCTTCGTTGTAAATGAGTTTCTCGAGCGTGGGCAATACCAGACCGGCGGGCAGATCGGCCATGGTTTCGGCGGCTTCCGCGCGCACGTGCCAGGCCGGGTGCGTGAGTGCGACGCGCTTGAGCAGTTCGAAGCCGCGCTCGCCCAGCTCACCCAGCGATTCAGCGGCCTGCTGCTGCACGTGTTCGTCATCGGTCTCGAAAAGCAGCTGCTCGAGCGCCTCGAGCGCGGAGTCAGTGCCCTGGTTGCCGAGCGCCTCTGCAGCCTGTTGGCGAATCGAATCGTCGTCATCATTGCGGGCAACATCGAGCAGTGTGCGCGTGGCCTCGACCGTTTGGGACTGTCCGATCGCCTCCGCCGCCTCGCGCCGCACTGCCGAGGACGGATCCGACTGGATGACCTGGCGCAGGATGCGTACGGCTTCGGGTGAGCCCTGATCGCCCAGTGCTTCCGCAGCTTGCGCGCGCAGTTCGGGGTCGGACTCCTCCAGCACACGCGCCAGGACCGGTACCGCCAGCTCCGCGCTCTGATGCAAGCCAATCACCTCGACCAGCTCGTCGCGCAACCAGTCCGACGAAGTGGTTCTGAATTGACGCTCCAGCCAGGCAATGCTTTGCTGGTCCGATGCATCACCCAGCCAGAAGACCGGCAGGTTTTGCAGGTCTATACCCACATGCAAGGACTGTTGACGCAACTGCACGGCATCAGAAACATCTCGAGCGCCGCGCTCAAAACGGAACAGCACGGCAATGGGTCGCGAGAGATTCAGCGTACGCGTGCGATCTACTTGCTGCGGACGTGTGCCGAACAACTGAGTTTGCAGTGGATCGAGCCTGAACTCGTCTGTATTGTAGCCACCACTGCCGCCCACGATCGCTGCGCCACCACGCTCGACCCGGCGGATGCTGTAGGCCACCCAAAAGCCGCGCCGGCCGGAACGCTGCGCGGCCTCACGCAATGCCCAGTCCCAGCGCTGTGTCAAGGGCACGCTGGGCTGTGGATGCGCAATGACCTGCGCAGATTGCTGCACAGGTGCGCTCAGATCGCTACGCGGCGCAAGCGAGAGCGCCGAGATGGGCACGATCGCCGCCAGCGCGGCTGTCGCTGATGCGGCCACGCGGCCACTACTCACACGTGCACGGTCAACATTGGGCCGGAGCAACGCGAGCAGACGACCTTCCAGTTGCGACGAACGCGCCATGGCCAACGCAGCGGGCTGCATGATCCGGCTCGTATGGTAAGTACGCGCCACTTCCAGCAGATGCGTTGCATACTCGGATGCGCGCTCACCCGCGCTCACTACCGCGTCATCGCAGGCGCGCTCCCGTTCCACACGCAAACGCCTGGCCGCATACCACACCAGCGGATGAAACCAGTACAGCGCACAGGCCATCTGCGCGACCCACTGGGTCAGAACATCAGCACGCTTGACGTGCGCCAGCTCGTGCAGCAGCACCACACGACGGCGACTCATGCTCCATTCGTGTGCCGATGCAGGTACCAGAATCGATGGGACCAGCATGCCCGCGGTCATGGGCGTCATGAACGATGGCACCTCCAACAACCGAACCGGCCGCGCCAATCGCAACTGATTACGTGCGTCCTCCAGCGCCGAAAGCCAGCCCGGATCTGTGATCGCCCGCGCGCGCCGCGCAAGCAGCCTCGCCGCTAGAGCGCCCCAGGTCACCCACGTGCCAATGGCAAGCGCGCCCGCCAGCCACATCGCAATCAGAACTCGCGGCCACGACCAGTCGACCGCCTGCGCTGCGCTGCGCACAGACACGGGGGCGTCGGTCGGCTGCGCTTTGGGTAGCCCTGCATCCGGAATCGCCCCGGTCTCGGAAATCGCAACCGATTCGCTCGTCCCGGCCGCAAGGGCCGGCGCGCTGACCTCGGGTGCACTCGGCAAAACCCGTACGCGCCACTCCGGTAGCACCATGGTTCCTATCGGAACGGACAGTGATCCCGCTACCGCCAGTACCCAGGTCAAATGGCGCAAGGCCGCCGAGGCACGCCGCAACACACCCGCCATCAACGCCGCACAACCCAGAATGACGGTCACCTTCCACAACACCATCAACACGGCCGGCAACCATTGAGCTGTTTCCATTGACATGTTCATAAACTCATCTTCCTTCCGTGCGCGCCGCCTCGATCATGCGCTGCAAACGGTCCAACTGATCGGCATCGAGTTCGGAATCGGACAGCTCCAGCAATGCCGCCATCGCCTGCTCGGCAGAACCATTGAAGAATGTGCTGACCAGGTGCCGCAAAGCACTCACCCGCGCGTTCTCCCGGGCAACCGTCGGCACATACACGTATCGAGGTCCATCCTGCTCATGCACAAGACGGCCCTTCTCTTCCAGCAGCCGAAGCATGGTTCGAACGGCCGAATAACTGGGTGGGTCCGGCAGGTCTTCCAGCACTTCCGCCGCGGTCGCCCGACCCCGTCGATATATGCTGTCCATGATCTGCCGCTCGCGGCGGCTCAAGTCCTCGGTATGACGCATGTCGCAGCCTCACTTCCCGTCCGTGCCGGTGGTAGGTGCCAAAATATTAGCATCTGGCCGGGAAACGCAAGTGTGGTGGTTCCGGTTGGGCCCCGCGCGATCGTTGACTCGACGGTCGGTGGGCGCGACTCGCGTTTCGGCTGCGGGCGCGACCGACCTATTTTGGAGGTCTTCTTCAACCGGACGGCATCGAGATGAGAAGCTACCTGGCGGGTGCATTGCTGGCGCTGACGGTGGTATGGGGAGTGACGGCGCAGACTGCTGATGGACCGATTCCGCTGGGCACGACGCGGGGTGAAAAGGTGAACCGGTTGGTCATCCGCAATGCCACGATCGTGAGCGGGCGCGGAACACCTGATTCGCCGCGCTCAACGCCTCCGGAGGGGCCGGTCGACATCGTGATCGAAGGCAATACGATCGTGGATCTGGTCCCGGTGGATCCGGTGAATATGGCGGGAGGTCGTCGCCCGCGGGTCACGGGGGACCGGGTGCTGGATGCCACGGGCATGTACGTATTGCCGGGACTGATCGAGATGCACGCGCATCTGCCGGGCAATGGTGGTGAGTTGGGCGAGCGGGCGTTGGACCTGGTGTATCGGCTGTATCTGGGGCACGGCATCACAACGGTCCGTGATGCGGGAACGGGCGCGGGGCTGAGCGCCATGACGTCGCAACGAGCGGCGAGCGCGGCGAACTCGCTGGTGGCGCCGCGCTTGGTGTTGTGTCAGCGCTGGCCCTTGCCGCTGCGTTCGTGGAAGGATGGCGATACACCGGACGAAGCGCGGACCATGGTGCGGCAGTTCAAGCAGCAGGGTGCAGATTGTATCAAGGTCAGCAAGAGTCCGGGCCATTATCCGGATGTGCTTTCCGCGATTGTCGATGAAGGCAAGAAGCTGGGCCTGTCAACCATGGTGGACCTGAAGGTGAGTGAGACCGATGCTCGAGTAGCTTCGAATGCGGGTGTGGTCAGCATCGAGCACTGGTATGGTATTCCCGATGCTGCGTTGCAGGGCACGCAGCGATTTCCCGCGACCTACAACTACTGGAATGAAGTCGACCGGTTCCGTTACGCAGGCAAGCTATGGCAGGAAGCCGAATCTCATCCGGACAGGTTGTCTGCGGTCATCGACCTGATGATCAAGAACGGCACGTCCTGGGATCCGACCATGACCGTGTACGAGAAGAACCGCGACTACGCGCGCGCTGTAACTGCGCCCTGGCGTGAGACGCTGATCCATCCGGCCGTGCTGGCGGCGGGTCCGGACTCGACCGTACACGGAGCTTACCATCATGACTGGAAGACGGCCGATGAGATCAACTGGAAGCAGAACTTCCAGATCTGGATGAAGTATGTGCGCGAATTCCACCAGAAGGGCGGCATCCTGACCACCGGCAGCGATGAAGGTGAGTTTGGCGGAATCGCGCTGATTCGGGAGCTGGAGCTGTTGCAGGAAGCCGGCATCCATCCCATCGACATCATCCGCATTGCCACGACCAATGGCGCGCGCGTGCTGGGCTTCGACAAACACTGCGGTATCCGGGTCGGCTGTACGGCTGACCTGGCTGTGGTCAATGGCAATCCAATCGAGAACTTCAAGGTGCTGTATGGCCGCGGCTACGGATTCTACGGCATTGTCCCGCGCGCGCAGCAGGCCAAACATGGTGGCGTAAAATGGACCATCAAGGATGGCGTTGTTTACGATGCCCAGGCGTTGCTGCGTGAGGCGGAGTGGTACGTGGAACAGGAGAAGAAGCGGACGGCGGGCAGAGTAACTACGACATCATAGATAACGATCGAGCACTAGCGCGGGTACGATGACGATTCGGATACGAATGAGCTGAACGTACTCGGATCGTCATCGTGATCGTACCCGTGCTCGTGCTCGTCCGTTTATCCGTTAATTCGTTGTCTGTGCATGCCGCGTGGCCATGGCGTCCAACCCGGCGCTCAGCTCGGCTGCCGAGAACCAACGTCCACGGGCCATCACCCCGCTGCGTTTTGTGACGTTCGTGAGATCGGCAAAGGGATTGGCATCCAGCAGCACCAGGTCGGCGCGCTGACCGGAGGCTACTGTGCCGAAGTTACCGGGCTTGCCCAGGACTTCACGCGTGTAGCGGCCCACGTTGACCGTACCGCTTTGCAGGACCTGGAACGGTGTGAGTCCTGACTTACGCATCAGCTGCAGTTCGTGGTGAAGGGCAAAGCCAGGCACGTTGAACATCTGCGGTGAGTCGGTGCCCATGAGCAGCAGTGCGCCGCCATCGGCCAATGCATCGAGCAGGGCGCGCCGGAACTCGAGCAGCTTCTTGCGGTCTTCGGGCGTGATGTTGTTCTGCGTGTCAAACGGGGTGCGACCGTTCTTCTGGTTGATCCAATTCTGCACCCACTGGCGCGGCACATATTTCATTTCTGGCAGCCGGGCCATGGAGTCCACGTTGATGGTGCCCCAGATGTTCTCCCACAGGTACATGGTTGGTGAGTTGTAGATGCCGGCGCTCACGGTAGCGCGCACCAGAGCGGGAATCTTTGTATGGTCGATGGAGCGCAAGATCTCGCTCCAGGTGATCACTTCTGTTGGGTGCACGATTTTGGCGAACACAGCCTCGGGCACGGCCGCTTCCAGGTAACCGTCCAGGTGGTCGATGTCCTGTTTGACCTCGAGCGCGCGGCGCAGACCCACTTCCACGGGTACATGGCCCGCCATCTTGAAATTGGCCCGTTTGGCTGCTGCGGCTGCCGAGTCGTAGATCGCGCGGCCAAAACCCGGATGGATCTTTTGCAGGTCGTAGCCGGCCTGCGCGTTCTGCTGTACTACGGTCATGGCCGCCTGTACGCTGGTGGCGCTGTTCTGATTCAATGAAGGACCGGCCAGCACCATGTAAGGCGCCACGATTTCGTTTTTGACTGCGCGATCGCGCCACTGGAACTGATTGGGCGCACCCAGCATTCCGCGGATCGTGGTAATGCCATTGGCGATGTACAGGTACATGATGTCGGCAATGACCTGCTCGGGCGCTTGCGCACCAGGAATGTGCGCGTGCATTTCAGCCAGGCCTGGCATCAGAAACTTGCCGCGGCCATCAATTCGCGTAGCGCCCTCGGGCACGCGCGTCGACGCGACCGGTCCCAGCGCCTGAATGTTTTCACCGCGCACGATCACGGTCTGGTGCTCGAGCACACGCTCGCGGTCCATGGGCAGCACTGACACATCCACAAACGCCGTGATGCGCTCCTGCGCAACCAGGCAAGCTGGGGCGCTGAACGCGGCCATGGCCAGCGCTGCGAGCCATCGAGTCGACGCACTCATCGAGCGTCTCCTTGTTGAAAATCAGGGGAGTAGTCGCGGACAATCTTTGCCGGTTCGCAGACCCGCGCCAATGCGTTTGGTGACCGGAAACCAGATACACGGGTTGGACGGCGGAAACGGCGTAACAGAAAACGGATAACGGATTAACGGCCGAGCACGAGCTCGGCCGTTAAACCGTTATCTGTTACGCCGTCCGAATCCAGCGCCATACCTCACTCCAGGAGGCGCGTTTGCCGGTGGCGAATATGCCAATGCGGTAGATCTTGGCGCCCAGCCAGATGATTCCAGCCACGGTTCCCACCAGCAGCAACATGGAAAGGCCCATCTGCCAGATGGGCACGTCGGTGACCACGTTGCGCGCGGGCATGATGATGGGTGAAGTGAACGGAATGAGGGAGCCGGCCACGGCAATGCCCGAGTCGGGACTCATCATGGCGGGCTGCAGCATGAGGAAGCCGATGATGAGCGGCATCATAATAGCGAAGACCAGCTGTTGCGCTTCCTGGTTGTTGGTCGCAATGGCGCCCAACATTGCATAGAGCGTGGAGAAAATGAAGAATCCGCCCAGGAAATAGAACAGGAAGGTCACGGTAACGGATGCGGGCACACGCGGGAAGTTGCTGAGTGCAGCGCCAAACGCGGCAGCCTGTTCCTTGGATGCACCGAACAACGTGAAGATGCTACTGCCCCACTTCAGCAACGCGAAGATGGTCAACACCCAGATCACCATCTGGAGCAAGCCGGCGGCGCCGATGCCAAAGATCTTGCCGATCATGAGGTGCGTGGCCTTCATGGAACTGACAATGACTTCCACAATGCGGTCGCGTTTCTCTTCGAGCACGCCGTTCATGACGCCGGCGCCATAGATGGCGACCACCATGTAGATGCCCATGCCCATGGCAAAGGCCAGACCCTGGGCCATGCCCGCCGATCCGCGCGTCCCGCCTGCTCCGGTCTTGAACGAGCTGAGTCGCACGGTCTGCAGGGCAGCCGCCACCTTTTCCGGATCAATGCCCTCTCTGCCCAGACGTACCGTTTGCACGGATCGTTGCAGCGCCTGGCGCAGCGCGCCGGTCACGGCGTCATTGGTGGCATTGCGACCGTTGTAGGTAACGCCCTCGCCGCTCACCACGCCCGCCGGCAGCCAGAGATAGCCGTCCAGTGAGTCGGCGGCCACGCGCGCCTCCAGTTGCGCACGCAGCGCGCCCGTATCGGCGGATAGCCGCACGATCTCACTGCGAAATGTGACCGGCTTGGCACCCGGGAAGCCACCGGTCGTTGCAGCCAGAGAGCGCTGGAGCTGTTCGCCCAGATTCTCCGGCGTGGCATCGACAATGGCCAGCGTGTGTTCACCGCCGCCGGTCTTGGTAAACAGGAAGAACTGGAACGCGAAGATACCGATCAACAAGCTGGGGATCAGGATGGTGCCAATGATGAATGACTTGGTCCTGACCATGGCCTCGAATTCGCGCTTGAATACAACGAACGCTTTAGACATGTGCGGCCTCGATATCACTGATGATGTCCTCGGATGTGCCCACGGTCTCCAGGAAAACCTGCTCGAGGGAAGGCTCGCCGTAGTCGAATCGCTTGAGCCGAACGCCGGCATTCACCAGGTGACGCAGCAGTTCCTGCGGATCACTGCCTGGACGCAGCGTGACTTCGGCTGTGGGGCCGTTCTCCTGCACGTTGCTCACTACCTTGGCTGAGCGCAGTGCGCTGGACGCTTCCCGCGTCCAGGGATCGAACGTAATGGCTACATAGTTGTCACCGCGGATTCGCTTGACCTGGGACATGGTGCCATCCGCCACCTTGTAGCCGCGCGCAATGATGCACACGTGATCGCAGATTCGTTCGGCATGTTCGATGATGTGCGTGCTGAAAATGATGGTTTTGCCCGCCCGTTTGAGATCGACAATGATCTCCTTGAGCAACTGCTGGTTGATGGGGTCCAATCCGCTGAACGGCTCGTCCATCACCATGATGGCCGGCTCGTGCAGGATGGAGGCTATGAACTGGATCTTCTGCTGGTTGCCCTTGGACAGCTCCTGCACCTTCGCATTGGCGCGATCGGACAGGTCGAATTTCTCCAGCCAGTGCGCGATCTTGGGACCGGCCTCCCGACTGGGCATGCCCTTCAGCTCGGCAAAAAACTGGAGCAGCCGCCGGACCCGCATCTGACGATAGATACCGCGCTCCTCCGGCAAATACCCGATCTGAGCAAGCGAGTCCTGCGTCAATGGCTGGCCCAGGATCTCCACCTCACCGCGATCCGGATCGAGTACGCGCAGCATCATGCGGATCGTAGTGGTCTTGCCCGCTCCGTTCGGCCCGATCAGCCCATACGTCGAGCCTCGCGGCACGACCAGATCCAGGTTACGAACAGCAACCTTGTCGTTGAAGCTCTTGGCCAGCCCGCGCAGCTGAACGGCTGGCGCGGCCCCGCTCGACGTTGTTGAAATCATGGCGAAGTTATTTAAAGAAAAGGAGTTAGAAGGACAATTCGGAAAATACCGCAGCTGCCCTCGAGGAGCAAGCCAACGCGACCCGAGTGGTCGGCTCAGTCACTTAAGTGGTTCCGGACCCCGTTGAGTGGAAGGGAGCAAAGCCGAGGAAGCCGCCGGCAAGTTGCTCAGGGACGGCAAGCCAGGACCCCATCAACGCGCGATGCGCGCGCCCGCCGCGCGAAGCGGCGGCGCGCCCGCTAAATGCGCGCCCGCGGCCGAAGGCCCGCGCGCCCGGCGAGCTTCAGCTGGCCGGCAAAGCGTAGCGTTCCAACCATTGCAGTCCGTCATCGTCGATGCGCACGGCGTAGAGCCAGCGCCGGCCAAAGCCGATGACTTCGCGGCGGGCAGGCAGGGCGACGCGGGCAATGCGGTGGCCACGTGCATCGAACACGTCGTAGAGCGGCTCTTCGTCCTTGATGTGACGGAAGCGATGCACCCAGGCCTGGCCGTTGGGCGAGACCAGTACCTTCTGTGCATATGGAAACTGATCGGGATAGTTCACCGCTGGCGGACGCACGGGCTGCGTACCGCCTACCTGCGCCTGCCCGCCGCCGCGCACTTCGCGGCGCGCGAGTTTTTGGGCGTAGAGTGATTGGTCGTCATTTGTGACACGGATGCGCTGTTCATTGACGCGCGCTCCGTTCGTTACAGTGCCGCGCGCATCCACCCATTCCACGCGATAGTCATCCTGATTGCGCACAATGGCAATGCGACCATCGAGAGCAATGGCCCAGCGATCGTAGGTGGAGAACGGTCCAGGATTCACGGGGCCTGTCACTTTGATGGCCGCCACAGTATCGATGTGTGCATTGGTGTAACGCACGATGGCGCCCGTCTCAGCGCTCGGGTCTTCCCGTTTCTTGAGTCGAATGGTGGTGTTGTTGTCCCAGTATAACCGGCCTAACGTATCAACCGCGGCAGGGATGATCTCACCCGCGGCCGCATCTCTCGTTATTGGTGCTACCACGCCGGCTGGTGTGATGGCCACCAGCCTCCTGTTCAGCAGATCGTGGATCCAGGCAGTGTCACCGCGCATCGTAAAGATGCCAACGGGCGCGCGGTATTCTTTGGGGCCGGTGCCGTTGCCGCCCAGTTTGGTTCGGCTGTTCAGGTCGGCCAGATACACTGCGAGCTCGCGTTGATCGGCGACAAAAACGCGGCCATCCGGTAGTTCAGCCACACCCCTCACCCAACTGTACGGCTCACTGAAAGAGGCCTGCGGTCGCAGCGGCCGAATGGGGAGGTCCTGCGGCAACATTGGCATGGCCATCGTGATGGCCACGGCCAGGCAGCGTGCAATGGTCAACATGGGGCCTTTGGAGGTGGTAGCGCGGCAGCGCGAACGGCTGCCGATCAGCCTATGAGTCGGTGCCCGCGGTGCGCGCGTTGCACGCGCCCGCTGCTATTGGGGTCAAGCGCGATTAATGGGGTCCGAGTTGCGTTGGACCTGGACTGTGGCTCAGCCCAGGGTCGCGGCAGCACCGCGCAGTACGCGACCGGGCAAGCTGCCCGTGTGCTCGCCGTTCCGGATGACGGCTTCGCCGTTCACCCAGACGTGCGGAATGCCGACCGGGTATTGATGGGGTCGCTCGAACGTGGCACGATCGGCCACCCGCACGGGATCGAAGGCAACCAGATCGGCAAAAGCGTTTGGCTGGATGACGCCGCGACCTTCCAGCTTCAGTCTGCGCGCGGGCATGAATGACATCTTGTGCACAGCGGTCTCGAGTGGCATCAGCTTTTGATCGCGGCAGTAGTGACCCAGGACACGCGGGAACGAGCCGTACGTGCGCGGATGCGGCGAACCTTCCGACAGCGGACCGTAGGTAGCGCGCGCGCCCGCATCGGAGCAGATCATGCCCAGTGGATGTTTCAGCATGTCGGCCGTGCTCTCTTCACTCATACCGAAGCCCACCATGCCGGTGCGGTTCTCATCGGCAATCGTGATCTCCAGCAGCAGCTCATACGGCTCCGTGTTACGTTCCCTGGCCAGCTGACCCATTCGTTTGCCGCGCGCCCAGGTCAGAGCGTCTCCGGTTGATGTAATCTGCACCGCGTCCCACGAGCCCAGCTCATCGATCTTGTCACGGACATAAGCTTCGATGCGCGGACGTTGGGCGGGATCCTGGATGCGCTGCAGGAAGCCACGCGTACCGCCATCCAGTGTCCAGAGCGGGAACAGATTGGATAAACCAGTGGCGTATGCCACATACGGGTAGCGATCAAACAGAACGTCGATACCGCCAGCCCGTGCATCCTCGATGGTCTTCAACACGGGATTGGACTTCCACCAGTTGCGCTGGCCCTGCGCCTTGAGATGGGAGATCTGGACGGGCACCCCGGCAAAGCGGCCAACTGCAATGGCCTCTTCAACCGCAGCGAACAACTCGTCATCTTCGTTGCGCATGTGCGAAGCGTAGGGCAGAGCGGTGGCGCGCAGCGCGCGCGCCAGCGCAACCAGTTCGTCTCTCGTAGCAAATCCACCCGGTGAATATTCGAGTCCGCTGGACAGACCAAGAGCACCTTGACGCAGGGCCTGCTCCACCAGCGCTACCATGCGCGTCAGCTCGGTATCTGTGGGCGGCCGATTGTCATTGCCGATCACCAGGCCACGGATAGTGCCCGCGCCAACCATACTGCCCAGGTTGACCGAGGAGCGATGCCGTTCGAGTCGGAGGAAGAAGCCCTGTAGATCAGTGAATCCCAGCTCCACGCCATAGCGCTGTTTGTAGTTCTCACTGGTGCGCGCTGCTGCTTCCGTACTCACGGGTCCAACCGAACTGCCATCCTGCCCCGCTATCTCCGTGGTTACACCCTGCCGGATCTTGCTCTCCGCGCGTGGGTTCACGAACAAACTGAGATCGGTATGGGAGTGGATGTCGATGAAACCCGGAGCCAGTGCCAGGCCCCGCAGATCGATGATTTCCGTTCCCGAGACCGACAGGTTGCGACCCAGTCCGATAATGCGATCGCCATCGAGTGCAACATCACCGGTGATGGGCGCGCTGCCCGTACCATCGTAGAGGGTGGCACCGCGCAGCAAAAGGCGCGCACGGTAGGGTTGCGCACTCCACACTGCGGACCGATGCAGAAGCATGCCGGTGCCGGCGGCCGCAACACTGCCTACGAAACGTCTACGGTTCACGAATCGCGACTCCATTGTTCGCGCTGATCGGCCACGAAGCCGTGCGCCGCGCGGGTGAGAGCTTGTGCGCCAGTTTGGGTCCTGCCACGTAGATCCAGCTGGCTATCCGGTCGCCGTTTTCATGCTTCACCTCGACCGCAACGCGACGGAACAGACCTACACCCACCCCTTCGTACTCGTCAAGTCGCGCCAATCGCTGCCAGGGACAGCGCCAGAGCTCACCGGCTACTGGCTGCTCGCCATACAACACGAGCGCCGGATATTCGCCATCAATGTCATAGAGGATGCCGTTGACCTGCGCGCGGCCGGAGTGCAAGCAACCCTGCAGCAGGTGTGAGCCTGCACCTGCACCGAGCAGCGTGCCGTAGGCGAACAGGAAGAACGTGCCGTCCGTCATTCCGCGCGACCCTTCATTGTGAACGGGCCTTCATGAGCTGCTTCGCCGAATGCGGCCGGGCTCGAGACCGCCTGCATGCAGCATCTTCTCCTCCAGTCGCTCGGCCTGCTCACCAATGAATGCCGCGATGTCTGCCACCTTCGATTGCATATCGGCAAACCCATCCGCCGGAAAATCGCTGCCCTCTACAGATCGCAGCGCGCCTTCCACACTGTCCAGCTCGTGTTCCACCTTCTCGACGGCGCGCCGCAACCGCACTATCGCCTTGCGCGCCTCACCCTCTACCGATCCTCTCATCCTGGTCCTCTCGCGTCCCTCGTGCGG
Source organism: Longimicrobiales bacterium (assembly GCA_050732575.1). Classification (GTDB taxonomy): domain Bacteria; phylum Gemmatimonadota; class Gemmatimonadetes; order Longimicrobiales; family RSA9; genus JBBDWZ01. The sequence continues at coordinate 1,109 of JBOHRF010000019.1, read as the reverse complement.
GCGGCGAACACGTCATTGCCAAAGGGCAGTTCCACAATGGTGACCAGCGGCCCTTCGCGCATACCCAAATGTACGCGCGCAGGCAATGTCAATTCGCGCCGCGCATAGCCTAGCGCGATGGTCTGTTGCGCTCGCGGCGATGCGCAGGAGCTGGTGATTTTGCCAACCTGCTTGTGGTCCGCTGTATTGAGCAGTGCCGTCCCCTTCACGGCCGGCGCCGCATCCTCCAGGAGCATGCCCCGCAGCAGCCAGTTCACGTGGCCTCGGTGCAGGATGCGGACGATCACTTCCTGGCCCGTGTAACAGCCCTTGGTTTCGCTGATCATGCGGCTGCGCAGACCCGCTTCCAGCGGGATCACGTTTTCATCCAGCTCGGTGCCCCAGCGTGGAGTACCTGCTTCAATGCGCAGGGTCTCCAGCGCCGCTTCATCCATCGGCTGGGCGGCTGCGGGCCGCAACTGATCAGGTAACGCCGAGGTGTCGCCATCTACCAGCAGATCGAAGCCCGGGTCACCCGCATAATGTGACCGAATCACGGTTACATGGCCGGCCTGGACCATGTCATCCTCGCCTTGCGGCGGCGCGATTTGGAATTCATTGGCAACCAGTTCTGGCGAGCCGGGGCCGTACAAGCCCACCAGTAAATAGCGGTCTGTGCGTTCGAAGCGGGCAAACAAAGGTGGGACGTATTTGCGGAAATGAGCGAGCACGGCGTCCATCGCTTCTGTGGGTACATCAAGCAGCAGCTCTTCGCCGCGTCGGAAAACCCGCAGGTCAGCAACCAGCCTGCCTTTTGGACTCAACATCCCGGCGTAGACCGTCCGGGTTGCAGAAGCCAGGGCCAGATCGTTGGTGATCAAGCCCTGCACCATTTTCGCCGGGTCGCGCCCATGGACGCGCAGGAAGGTGCGGTCTGCCCGGACGTGTTTGTATTCCTTCACGATTGGCCTTTAGCAACATGTATGTCACCCGGCAGTCTCGCGCTCCGTCGCCGCTCGCCGCCCTCCATGCAGACCCTGCTCGGAACCGTGGCCGTGGCGATCCGGTCCTTGATTGTCTCTGCCGGCTGCTCTTCTCACCAACCAGCTCTTACCCCGCAGCTGGAGCAC
>JBOHRF010000018.1:0-39005 GCA_050732575.1 Longimicrobiales bacterium | reverse complement strand
GGCGCCTGGTTGCCGAGCATCTGGACGAGAGCCGGTTCGAGGGGGTACGCCGGATCGGCGTGGATGAGATCAGCTATCGTCGCCATCACAAGTACCTGACGGTCGTGGTTGACCATGATCGAGAGCGTGTGATCTGGGTAGGCGAGGGCAAATCATCGGAAGCGCTGGGGGCCTTCTTCCGCGCCTTCGGGACTAAACGGGCACACCAGCTCGAACTAGTCAGTGTGGATCTCTCGCCCGCCTGCCTGCTCGCGATTCGGACCTGGGCGCCGCAGGCGAAGATCGTGAATGATCGCTTTCATCTGGCGCGGCTCAGCAATGACGCACTGGACGAAGTGCGCCGCCAGCAGATGGCCGGGCTCCCGCAGTACCAGCGGGTCGGCTTGAAGGGCAGTCGCTGGGCGCTCTTGAAACGTCCAACGCACCTGACCGCCAGCGAAGGACGGAAGCTGTCGTGGATCGCTCGCTTCAACGAACCGGTTTATCGAGCGCACCTCTTGAAGGAGAGCTTCCTCGACATCTTCGATTGCCATGACCGCCGGCAAGCACAGCTGCGATTCGACGACTGAGCTGGGGGCAGCCTGGTACCGTGATGTGCCCTACTGGGCTTGTTCTTGAGCTGGATTTCAGCTTGCCTCGCTCGATGCGACGTGGCGGGCGGCGTGATTGTGTAGAGCTTCCTGTCTTGCCACAGAAGCGTGTCTCTTTCGCGGAGGCCTGCGATGCTTATCGCTTTCCGGTATGCTGCGATCACAATCACTTGCGGCATGATGACCGCAAAGTTCTCGGCCGCACAGGTCATTCGGGGCCGGGTTGTCGATGAGGCAGCTCGTGCGCCGCTAGTGGGTGCCACCGCAACACTCTTATCGGGTGGAGTGCTCGTAGTCAGAGCCGCGACCGATGCGAGCGGTTTTTTTCTGTTGAGACCGAGCGCAACAGGGGATCATGAGATCACAGTCGAAATGATCGGTTACACAACCGGCCGACACGCAGTGCGCTTCGATGGTGTTGATCTAACCGTGCCTGCGTTTGTCATGAAGGCAAGTGCAATTCGCCTTGATCCTGTAGAGACTTCGGTCGATACTCGAGGCAGGCGCGGTGCTGCGGTTGGTTTTGCGCGGAGCTCTCACGTTCTCGCTGGCGCGCGGCTGGCGGAACTCGCGGCCCACGGCTTGAGTCCTAGAGCTGCCGTGCGGGAACTTGGCGCCGGACTGCGCGTGCGCGAATTTAAGGGCGCTTCAGGTGAACCGGTCTTCTGTGTCGAGTCCGTTCGGCGGATGCGCAGCCTCAACCCAAACAGTGCTCAGGCCAGCCAAAGGGAAAGAAGTTGTGAATGGCCGGTCATTGTCATTGATGGGATCAAGGTCGCGGACCGGAACTGTGATTTCAGAAGCTGTCAGCCTGACGCTATTTTTCGCGACCTTCGACTGGACATTATGGAAAGTTTCGAGTATCTCAGTCCCGTTGAAGCGGGTCAACAGTATGGGCTCGAAGCGAGTGCCAGCGGCGCACTCGTAATCTGGACTCGAGGTCGCGGACCGCACCGGGATTCTGCGCGTAACAGGAAGACCGACGCACACTGAGACTTGCTTGTCGTCTCCTCATTTCTGTTGACCAAAGGAGGAGAGGATTGGAGGAGCGGGAGGGTGAAGTACGAAATCGTCGCGCATCAACGGTTCTTCACTGCCGCTTTTTTGCTGGCGGTCGGGCCCAGGGGCTCGTTGTTCCTTCCGCCGCTCTCACTCCCATCGGGACTTGTATCAAGCCGCCATGCCTATAGCCTTTTAGCTCTGATAACGCTGCTTTAACTCATGTTGAACAAGACTTGGGAACCGAGGTTCAACGTGATGCTGGACCCTCGAGAGGTATGATCCGCGTAGTCGACCTGGAAAAATGAGTACGAGATCTCAGTGGACGAGATATCGGGCGTGCTACTTCGGTACGCGGCTATTGTCGACGGTCAGGAAGCAGCGGCTTTCGATGTTTTCACACTCGTATGCGACCAACCGCAATGTGGCATCGGCGTTGTCGTGGCGTCTGCGCCCGGCTCCACCCACGCCCATTACTCGCTGCGCGACGTACGCGCGCAGCGCTCCACTGCGGTCGCCCAGACGGTCGAGCGTCAGAATCAAGCGGCGGATCGCGGTCTCGTCAGCAGGCGTGAACGCGGCTGCACGCCGCGCCCATTGCCGGCCCATGCCGCCTGTCCCGCCTGCGCCAGGGCCTCGGAAAAGGTCCAGGTCGCCTCGGCCGCGCGTTCGCGCAGCCGTGTACGCTCTGCGTCCAGCCAGTGCTCGAACGCCACGGAATCGGAAACGTGGAATCCCGCCAGCGAATCGCCCCGGTACAGCGCCAGTGCCTTCTCGAAGAGCTCTTCATCGACCGCTCGCTCGAATTCCCACGCATCGCAGAGAACGTGATCCGTTGCCAGCCCCAGCGCACCGTCACCGCGCGATACGATCGCATTGGCCCCCAGCTCACGGCGCAGGACATAGAGCGATTGCCGCAACGCGTGCCGCCCCTGCGCTGTGTCGTGCTCGGGCCAGAACAGGGCGTAGAGTGTGTCGCGCGATTGGAATCCGCTCGGCCTGGTCAGCGCCAGATAACAGAGGAGAGCCATGCGTCTGGACTGCGCCAGCACGGAACGGATGGGCGTGCCTTCGGCCGAAATAAGCTCCAACGCGCCCAGGGTTCGCAGCTCGATCATGGACATCTGAGTGGCATAGGCAGGAAGACCGTAACGCGCTCGCGGCCCTATCGGCGTGCATCGTTCGCCAACCCAGCCCGACGAGCATGCACATAAACGCCGCACATCGTGTCACTCGACAGGTGACGGCCGTGGGGCCGTTGGGTGACGGACACCACATAGAATGCGGCGTCGCCAGCCGCGGCTGCCGGCGGCAGACAGGGCGAAATGATGGTCGAGTGAACTGGCTGATCGAAAAGTGAATCGGTGCTGACTCCAGGAATCCATTGTTCACCTCGCGTGCTCCTGCCAGCCGAATTGGTGCTGGCACGTAGACACGGGCGCCAGCGGCCTGAACGGGGCAGCGCAATCCGTGATGGTCACAGACTTCGGGCGGAATAACGATGAGAGATATGGAACGCGTCACCAGCTGTGACGGATCGCGGTCCAGGACAATGGCCGAGGACCCAGCTCACGCGTGGGGAATCAAACGTGGACCGTGGCTTTGGGGGACTCGAGTCCGAATCCTGTTCGTGATCGACGGCCGTGTGAATCTGCAGAAGGGACTCGGCATCTTCGGACTGGGACTGGTGCTCGACACGCTTCGCGATGAGTCGTTCGGCTGGTGGACGCGTTTCGAAATCGACGTAGCCGACCGCAAAGGAGACCCGCTCCAAAACCTCAATCCGGGTGACTATGGCGTCAGGTTTAGCGGATTTCGTTTTACGCGACCTGGCTTCGATATCAATGCCTACGATCAGATCTGGTTCTTCGGTGACGAACCAGGGCAGGACGCGGACGTGCCCGGTGCCGACGATTCGATCATCCAACGGAGTGAGTACAGGCCGCTCGATGATCGCGAGCTCAAGATAGTCGCCGACTGGATGGATCGTGGCGGCGGTGTGTTTGCTACCGGCGACCACAGTCTCCTGGGCGCATCCATGTCGTCGCGCATCCCGCGCGCCCGGACCATGCGGAAGTGGAAACACGAGCAGGGCGTTCCTGCGTTTCAGGGTGCCACTCGGCACGAGACACTTCAACCGGGCCCGAACTCCAGGGGATTGGCCGAGTCGTTGTCGATTCTACCTGGCATCACTGGTTCAGCATGAACACACGCGGCTTCAAGGACTACAACCCTCCGCTCTATGCGAGCATCCAGGCTTACCACCGAAACGTCGCTCTCTGGTTGACGCGTCCCGAACAGCGCGCATCGATGTTGGTCGCCACTTCTTGGGGCGTGCTCACTGGACTGGGACCCATGGCTTTTCAGGGAAACCTCAGTCCGTGGGAGATCGGTGCGCGCACAATTGCAATTGCAGGGCGCACGCTCTCTCCGTGCATGTTGACCGACCTGGTCGCAACATTTCTGGCAGCAGATACGGCAGCGCTTACAACAGTTGCCGGAGAGAAATCTGCCGAACCCCACTGGTCACGCCTCTCCGAAGAGTTGGTGAATCGGGCTATTGTAGGCGGAATCGGCGCTGCGTTGCGCGATCTTGCTCTGGATCATTATGACGCCTACGCGTCGGGAGAGCGGCCTCGACTCGACCCTGACGCAATCCGACAACGCGCCACTCGAGGGGCAGCCGACGGTCACCGACTCCTGCTGGCCACTCTCGATAGCGCCGCGACCGACTCCGCATACCTGCGCGACCAGCTCGCGACTGGATTTCGTGCGTTACCGCCCGAATCGATTCCGGTGCCAGTTGAGACGATCGCGATCCGAGTTGTGGCCGAGCGTCTGCAGTTTCCTGATTTGTCAGATCCCGCGCTTGTCAATGACCATGCAACGATTACCGCAAGGTTGCGGGTCGACGGCTCGGTGCTCGCTGCGCGGGTGATCAGGGATATCGTCATTCCAACCTTCAATGCCCGTGGCAGCATCGTGGAACTGAACTCGCTGGTAGGCGAGACCATGGTGCAGAGCGGCGAGCGGCTCTCTGTTGAATTGCTGGTCGGCGAGTGGGAACTGGACGAAGTCGCGCAGGAGTTCGTGCGATTCGTCGCGACGCACGAAGGCGACCCATCTACCTGGCTCGGCAGCCATACACCCGCGCGCGAGCAGTCATGGCGACTCTGGTACCGTGTCGAAGAGACTCGTGAACACCAGTACCGCGCGTAATCAGAGGCAACCGCCTCCATTGTTTCAATATTGCCGTTCAGCGTTGGACTGAGCATACCATGCGCCCTTGTGAACTGGAACTCGGCTTTGTGGCAATGAACACTGGCATGCGTTTCCTGGCCGCGGTATGTGCGCTGGCGGTGCTTGGTTGTGAGTCACCTGTCGATCCCGTCCCGCTGCGGGCCCCGCTCACCGAGCTTCCCGCCGACCTGGCCGCAATTCCCTTCGCTGCGCAGGGCCGGACCAGCGCGCCTTATATCATGCTCGAGATCCGGCAGGTGGGCGGGTTCAGCGGCTTCGTGATCGTTAATGGATACGGCCAGCCCGTGTGGTTCTTCCGCGCCAACAACCCGTTTTCGTTCACGCAACGCAGCAACGGGAACTTCGTGTTTCTGGACAGCGACCGCGGTCTCATCGAAGTGAACGTGGATGGACAGATCGTGCGCGAGCTGCCCCAGGAGCCGCGGCCTGGCCGCCGCATCCACCACGACATCCTGGCAACCGAGCGCAACACCGTCCTGCTGGTCGCGGAAGACTGGCAGATGTGGCGTGACACACTGCTTAATGGCGAGGCGATCTGGGAATGGAGCCCGGAGAGCGGAACCGTGCAGAAGAGGTGGAGCGCACTCGATCATCTGGATCCGGCCCTTGATTGGGGTCCGCAATCCGTGCGCACGAACTGGCTGCACGCCAATGCCATCTCGCGCGGGCCACACGGCAACACGGTCATGAGCCTGCGCGCGCGCGACCAGGTCATTTCGATCGCGCCCAACTTGCAGAGTATCGAGTGGAAGTTGGGTGGCGCCGCAGCCACGCTCCCCGTGGATGATCCGTTCAGCGGCCAGCATACAGCGGCCGAAATATCGCCCGGTCGCGTTCTGCTCTTCGACAACGGATTTGCGCGTACCACCGAGCCGTACTCACGCGCAGCCGAGTACCAGATCACGGGTCAACGTGCACGCAAAGTGTGGGAGTGGCGCCCCACACAGGACAATTGGGCGCGCCTCATGAGCAGTGCGCGCCGGCTGCCCAATGGCAATACGCTGGTCGGATTCGGCCGAGCCAGGAATCAGCAGGAAGGCTCGACCGGTCCCATCGAAGTCTACGAAGTCACCAATGCAGGCACCGTCGTGTGGCATCTGATGGTGGGTGGAACGGTCAATTCCATCTATCGAGCCACACCGCTGTTCCGTTTCTGACCCACACACGACTAGTCCTTTCACGACCGAGGTATCTCATGTTCAATGCGGACCACCACCACGTTCCCACGAACTGGCGCAAAGAGACATGGAGGCCTACCGGTTCGAGCGCTCACCACGACTACCGCACGCCTTTGGTTGGGTTGAATCATGTCGGAATCGGCCGAAACGTGGGTACGTGGTGGTGGTCCGCCGTCCTCCTGGCGTCGACCCTCGCGTGTGAGGAGCAGCCCAGCGCACCGCCGTTCGTGCCCCCTGTCACCATCAATAGCGTGTCTCCCGCGCTGGGCCCGCTGACCGGCGGAACGCGATTGTACATCGTGGGCACGAACTTCGTGAACGTGACCAGCGTGACCGTAGGCGGGCTCGAGCTGACGAACTTTGCGGTGATCAACCAGGAAGAGATGGCGGGAATAACTCCGGCCTCGAGCAGCGCCGGCCCCAAAGACGTGGTCGTTGTATCCAGCACAAATGGCACCACCCGTTGCCGTGGCTGCTTCACCTATGTCGTTCCACCCGTGACACTCACGGTTACAAGTGTGAGCCCGGAGGGTGGTCCACGGGCAGGCGGCACCAGAGTGACGATCACGGGCACAAATTTCAACAACGTGACCCGAGTCGTCATTGGCACCGGCGAGCTGGTGGATCGTACCGTGGTCAGCGCCACGCAGATCACAGGCATTACACCCGCCGTGGCCGGCGCCGGGGCCGGGGATGTGGCGGTCGTTTCCAGCAGCAACGGCGAAGCCCGCTGCAATGGTTGCTTCAGATACGAACCGGACGACACGGCTGCGCTCGTACTGGCACCCAGCCATGTCACGATCAATGCAGGAGAACAGGCGCGGGCGGTCTTGAGCTTGCCGCGCTTATCCGGCTCCGAGGGACCGGTAACGTTCCAGGTGGTCGACGCCCCCAACGGGGTAAGGCTCTCTTTCCATGGAGAAACCGGCATCAGGGGTCATTTCCTGATGGCGGTCGTGGCAGACCAATACGTGGCACCGGGCAGTTATCGCGTTGCCATTCGCGTACAGGTGGCGGGCTGGGAAGAGCTGACCACGACCATGACACTCACAATCGTGTCCAGCGCGATGGTCGGAAACACGACCGTTCGTCTGTGCGGGCAGCGTCCCTTCTTTGTCGCTTACCAGGACGGCGATGGTTCCTGGACGCGCGCCACCGGCGCCGGAAGCGGCTACGCCTTCAATCTCCTATCAGGCCGGGGTGCGCTCGCCATCGTGGAAGGGAATTTCACACGCAGCATCAACACCTATGCCGTGACGAATACCAGGTTGTACTACGGAACGCAGGCCGAGCTGAACGAACTCTTCCCGGGCTGCGCGCCATCGACGACCCTCGGAAGCATACAGGTCGCCGTGGCGAACGCGCCCACATCCGTGCGTCTTGCCTGGGGCACGTGGGGCACCACTACCGCATCTTCGTCAACGAGCGTGAATCTTCCGTGGCTTAATCCGCCCGCGGACCTGGTTGCCTCATATCAATCCGGCTGGGAGGGCGTCGGCGCCGGCGTTTCCGGCAAAGCCATCATTCGTCGCAATCCGAACCCTGCGTTTGGCAGCACATTGCCCGTGCTGGATTTCAATGCAGCCGAAGCCTTCCCGCTCGTGTCGCGGCGAGTGAACATCGCGGGTGGCGAGTTGCACTCCGTGTGGTCCGAGTTTCGCACCTCGAACGGAACCACGGCTATTCTCTATTGTGTGGACCCTTACAACTACGGCTGGTGCAACCCGAGCTCGACTTTCCTCGGTGTTCCTGCGCCGCAGGCTGGCGATGTCCACCGGCTGGTAGCGACTGCCAGTGATCACTGGGTGATGGCCTGCTTTGTTCAAGCCGTCGATCAGACGTTGGTGTTTTCGCCCTTGGGCTCGGTCGAGAACAGTACCGTGGCTACCTCTCCAAGCGTGAGGTACCGCGCGCGCTACACCAGGCAAGCCGAGTATAACGGTGGCGTTCAGATCACGTACACCAGCACTCAACCCAACACTCTCAACCCCGATCGCTCGATAGAGCTGAACGTTTCTGCCGCGTACCTGGGTCCTGCCTCAACGGTCGATCTGACCATTCCCGATCTCAGCACTGTCACCGGCTGGGACAACGACTGGGGTCTTAAGGGAACTGCGAGTCTTCGGTTTGAAACGCGCGGCTGGACAGAAACCGCTTCTGGCTCGGGCTGCGGCGGCCCTGTTGACCCGTTCGGGCGCATGCAACGAGCACAAGCCTCGTCGTTGCGAGCTGCCTGGAACGTGCGCACCGTGGCGCCCGCGGGCATGTCCGGTCCAGCGCAGAAACGGTGAAGAACGTGAAACCAGGATCCGCTGTTTGCGCGATTTTCCTCATGCTCACCTCTGGCATGACAACGAGACTGTGAGGAGAACAACGGCCCCATGATCCCACCCGTAACGGGCACCGTGCGCGTGACCATCGCCACCACTGGCCTGGATCTCGACTCTGACGGCTACGACTTGATTGTCGATGGATTCACGCGCAACCGACTGCGTGTAAGCGTAAACGGCTCGATCGTGATCGGAATTCATTCCGGGAATCTGGTCAAGCGCGGGCAAACTCGCCTTCACGAGTACGGGCAACGGACTCCCGAAGATCTACGTAGCAAATGCTGATGGCTCGGCCGTCACGCGCGTGTCCACATTCCATGGCATCCGCTCCTTCGAGCCGGCCTGGTCACCGGACGCACCCGACTCGCTCTGGTCGCCGATTGTTTCGAACCGACCCGTTGTTATCCGGGAATTCTTGTCATGAATGCCGACGGGTCGGCGCTCACGGATCTGCACGTTGCCGGCGCAGCACCTGCCCGCAAGATCGTCTTCAACCGACATATTTGTGATTACTACGACTACGGCGGTTGCGGCCCGGGCGGGATCGGCATCGTAAGAGTGGACCTGACCGGCTTCATTGAAATCACGGCACTGCCCGCGCGTGCACCGGACTGGCGTCGAGAAAGAGTAAACCCGTAAGGAAAACCGTAAGCGGTCTTCCTTACGGTTTTCCTTACGGGTTTTCTCAAGGCACGCGTCCGCAGCCGCGATATTCGCGACCGTCCAACGTGACCACGACGGTGGTCGGGTAGCGCTCGCCGCTCATGGCATCCGCACACGGCTCGTTCTTCAAAACAATTTGCAAGCGATGGGCTTCCGTCCTGATGCGGTAGGTCTTCTTGCCCGTGGCAGCATTGAATTCGGGACTGGGCGCGGGTGTTGTGACTCGGCGCTCGCCGTAGTCGGCGATCATGATGATCTGCTTGCCCTCGTCGATCTCCAACAACCAGCCGGGCTCCTGCCCGAGCGCGCGGAAGTCCACGCCGCGCAGACGTGCGTGTTCCCACACGGCGCGGCCGGGATTGTTGCGACAGTCCGTGCGAGCGCGTCCATCCAACTCGAGCAGCGCTTCTTCGCCCTTTGCCCAGAACGTTACGCGCCCGTCGCTGTAACGCGCACCCGAGCCGGACACTACAAGCGGCAGGGTCAGCGTTCGTTCTGGCAGATACAACCAGGCCGTGTCCTGAAGCGCGCGTACCGTGAAGGTGAAGCTGTCCGGACAGAGGTAGACGAACGTGGGCGCCGAGTCCGGGACCAGCGGCGCAACGTCAGGCGCAACAGCGGGCGAGTCCATGGGCATTACGGCCGCGCTGTCAGCTCCGGGCCCGGCATCATTGACGACCGCCCGCTCAGAGGCCTGCTCACAGGCCAACAGCAGCGGCAACATGACTGCCACCCTCGCCTTGCCCATCATCATCTTACCAGGGCGAGGCCCCGGCCGTGCCTCGTCACTCGTCAATCGTCACTGCTTCCGACATGCCGAAAACGTCTCCGCTTCTGTTTCCAACCTGGCAACTTCACCCTCGATGGAAAAATCGATGTCGCCATTGCTGTAGCGCATACCCGCTGCCTGCGTATCGCGGGGCAAACGAACCATGCGTTCAGGCAATTGCACCCAGGCCGTGTCGGGCAACACGTGCAGCGTGAATTGCTTGTTATCACTGCATGAGTAGACATGCTTCTGCGCGCCCGGCGCGACCACGACCTCGTACCCCATCTCGGCGAACGCGCCCGCGCCCGGCTCGGCATCGTCGCTCGGTCTTGTGCACGCCGCCAACAGAAGACTCAGAGCACCGACCCACGGAAGGCATTTGCCGTTGAGAATCATTTCCTTGTCCTGTTTTCCGGTAACGCTCGGCCAGGCACAGGCACGCGCCACCCGCCTCGCTCGTTCGTTGACAGGCGCACGATCCGCGCCGCGGTTCCGCGCCCGCGCACGCAGATGCAAAAACGAACTATTGCTCTTGGTGGGGTCAGCGAGCTGCGCTCTGACCGCCCACTCCGCCGAAGGTGTACAGCGGGATTTCCAGTGAAACCAGGTAACGGCCCGGGATCGGCATCTGCAGAATGGTGCCGCTGGTCAACTGACCGAAACCGCGATAGTCCATCCAGGCGCGCATCGGATCCAGTCCGGCCAACTCGATTTGCCGCTCGTACCGCAATGCATCGAGCAGCGAGCCGCAAGCGCCGGTGTTCGTACGTGGCACGCACGGCGCCGTTGGTGTGGATTCGGGGACACCCGTGGCCGTTACCGCCGGCAGACCCGGGTGGGTCGTGGTGCCGATTCTCACCGCGCGCGTGCGTGAGACGTTGATCAGGTTGGCTGCCTCGGTCAGGTTGCCAGTCCGGAACATTGCTTCCGCGCGCAGCAACCGATTCTCGTCGACTGTTGCAGTCAGCGCCTGCAAGGTGGTGGCCGCGCCATTCCGTCGCCTGGCCAACCACGCCTGGTAATTACCCGACACATCGGACGGTCCAACCAGCTTGTTGTCCGCACGGGCGCGTGTTGTGGCCTGCATGCGATCGAAATACGTGCTGGTCAAAAGTCCCGATTGCAGCGTAGGACCGAAATCGTAGGTCAGACCTTTGGACGTGGCGTCCAGCACCTTCTGCCAGTTGACCGTGGCCCGCTCTTCTGGCGTGCGCGGCGTGTAGACCAGAATCCGCGCCAGCATGGTGTACGCCAACTGCACCAGCTGCGCGCTGGTGTACGTTTGGTTCTGTACCCAGGTGGTTGGCAGATTGAAATTGTAAACCTTGCCGCCCAGCTGGCCGCGGAATTCCGCGTATATGCTCGCTACCACGCGAAAGCCCCGTTGTGCGGCTGACGTTCCACAACTCGTATTGAGACGCGAAGCCCGGCCGGCCGCCGGCCGTACCCTCGGACGTGCGCCCTTTCAATTCGTCCACATGGGGCAGGTGGAACCACGGCTCCTGCGAGATGCGCCAGGCTGCGGCCATCCGATAGTAGGTGTGCCACTTGTTTTCCGGACCGAACAACGAGCTGCCGTCCCGCCGAATCAACAGGTCGACGATGTTGCGGTCCTTCAGGTCGAGACCCAGGTCGGCCACTACGCCGTTCGAGCGAATGTCCAGCGTACCCGAGCTGATGTCGTCCAACGTTGCGGCCGCCAATAGATCGCGCACACCGCCCACAATGAAATCTTCACCCGTGGCATCGAGCGACTCGTTCTTTTCGCGCTCGAACTGGCCGCGCAGCGTAAGGCGCGTGTTCAAATCGCGGAATTGGCGCAAGGCAGTTGCACCAATCGAGCCGTTATAGGCATCGGTGCCCTGATGGTACTTGTACAACGAACCGTCCGAGGGTACGTCCGCCGTGAGCGAGGTGGGCACACCCTTGGGCACCTATTCCTGGTACTCCCAGTCCGAACGGTCGTAGCTCACGCTCGCATCGAAGGTCAGCCAGCGCATCGGGCTGTAGCGCACGTTGCCGCTGCCCAGTGTGCGCGCCCGCTTTTCCCAGTGGTCGCGGGTCGCTTGTCGCCACAGGGAGTTCTCGGTTAAGACGGTCGGATCCGGCGCCTGAAGGTATTTTCCGTCCGGTCCCTTTTCGGCCAGATTAACGTAAGGCGGATAGGTCAGGGCATCCGTGTATGGGCTGCCCGAGGTCATGTCTTCCCACGTGCGCGCGTGTGACCTCTGGATGCACTGGTGGAGCCCACTGCGGCCGGTGCTCCCGATTCGCCGCAGCGGTGAACGGTGAAGAGTGTGCGCCAGTTGGCGGCGGAGCGCATTGGGTCAGGAGACCAGTCCGCAGTTGGTGGCGAATCTGTTGCACGAACTGCAGTACAGCCTGCAGGCCAATCAGAAAACGCGGGAAGGCACGCAGCACCCGGACCGGAACGCCCAGTTTCGCTGCATCAATGATGTGGTGCGGCGTTTCCAAAAGCGGAGGCAGCCGGTGATCTCCGTGGATACGAAGAAGAAGGAACTGGTTGGGGAGTTCTCCAATGTCGGCCGAGAATGGCGACCCAAGGGTGACCCCGAGGCCGTGCGCGTGCCCGATTTTCCCAGCCAGGCGCAGGACCAGGCCATTCCTTATGGCGTCTATGATCTCACTCGCCATGAGGGCTGGGTCAGTGTCGGCGTCGAACACGATACGGCCAAGAGCACAAACGGAGCGGAGAGCATTCGGCTCTCCACTCCGCTGCTGTGCCCTGCCAGACGCTAACCGGCCAGGGCCTGAACGCCTATGCAGACAAGTTAGCGAACGTTGGTCATTGGTATCGCCGGACGCCGATATTGATCAGTTCGGTTCGAAACTGTCCTGTCATCTCTTCGGCAAACTTGCGGAACATCGGTGTATTGGTCCGATCGTTCCATTCCATGTTTTCGCCCACCTTGACGCGGTTCTCCACGGCCATGCGCACACTGTAAACGGAACCAACGTCCGTCTCGCCGCGCACACGCGCTGTAACGATGACGCGGCTTTCCGCGTTGGTAATGCCGAGTGCTACCTCGTCCGTGAAGGGCCGCCGCGTCCGCCAGTGCGTCTCGATGCGGATGAACGGGGCAGCTTCCTGCTGGTAGACCTCGAAATGGTTGCGGCTCAGGATCAGCAGTGCGCGGCTGACCGCATCAGTAGCACTGGCATTGCCAATTTCGCGCTGGTAAACCGCGCTGCCGCGACCGCCGCCCGATGCGCAAGCTGCAAACGCGGCAACTGTCAGGATGGCAACGTTACGGTGCTTCATGAGCGCCTCGCTAAAATGGAATGGTGGAGCCCGCCACATGGAGGGCTCCACCATTTGACGGATAATGGAAATTACTGCGCGGCGCCCGTGCCGCCTACCCCGCCGTGTGTATAGATGGGCATCTGCAGCGAAACGAGGTAACGCCCCGGAATCGGCATATGCAGCAGGCTCCCCGGTTCGAGCGCGCCGATGCCGCGCATATCCGCCCAATAGCGCACCGGATCCTGACCGAACAACTCCATCCGGCGTTCCCACAGCAGGGCATCCATGACATCACCGCACGCACCCGACTTCTTCCTGGGCACGCAGGCACCGGCAACGGTGGGCACACCAGCCGTGGTGATGGGCGGCAGGTTGGTCGCGAAGTTGGTGGTACCTACGCGCACACCGCGCACACGTGAAACATTGATCAGGTCCACCGCACCTTGCGTATTACCCGTCCGTAACAACGCCTCCGCTCGCAAGAGCCGGTTCTCGTCGGCGGAAAGCATCACGTATTGTCCGGTCGAGCTGGTGAAAGCACCGTAGTTGGAACGGCGATGCCACTGGTAGTACGACTGGTGCATCGTGCCGCGACTCACATTGAAGTTGGCCAGCGTGTTTCGGTTCCGGAAATACGCGCCATTCGAAGTAGGCGTGGTCCCAGTCACGCGCCGGTCGGGAGTCGTTATGAAAAAGGCCTGCCGCTGGTCGCGCGGTGCGGCCAGCCACGTTTGATACGCCCCCGATTGATCCGCCGGCCCGAGGAACTGGATATCGGAGCGGAACTCCGAGCCCGTGGATGTGTTGGTCAGGAACGCCAGCCAGTTGCCCGATGTGATCAGGCCTGATTGCAGGGTGGGGCCGAAATCGAAGTCCATCCCTGCCGCCGTATGCTGTAGAACCTTCTGCCAATCTACGGCGGTACGCTCCTGCGGTGTGCGCGCGTTGTACACCAAAAGGCGCGCATAGGCCGTGTGCGCCAGCCGCGCAATCTGCGCATTTGTGTACTGCTGCTGGTTGACCCAGGTCGCGGGTGTCACAAACGCCGCACCAGTGGTCGTTTTCTGAATGGCCTCATCCAGTGAGGCCATCGCCATCTTCGCGATTTCGCTGTAAGGCTTCAGGTGCGACCGTTCCCAGTTCCTCTGGTCATCGTAACCAGCCGGAACAATCGTGTCCTCTGTTGCTGCCGCAATCTGGTCGAGCGTAAAGGCCAGATAGCTGAGACACATTCCCTGCATCAACTTGGCAAACGCAATGGCGCGGTCCGTGTTGTCCGTAACCGCCGTATCACCCGGATTGAGCGTCAGAATCTTCATGCCCTTCTTGATCTGACGCATGCCGTCGTTCGTGTTGGCAATACATTCCGAGAAATTGTCCCACGGACGGCGCGGGATCCACACCTGATCGCCTTGCGGATCGTTGTTGAATGGCTCGCGCGGCTCGGCGCTCCATTGGACTCCGCGTTGTGTAAACGTGGTCGTCACTTCATCCGAGATCTGCGGATAAATGAGCGACATGTCCGTGCTGTTGAAGGTCTGGAACCAGATCACGAACGAGCTGGCAATGACCTGCTCGACATCGGCAGGGTCCGCCAGGGCGCGGTCGATATCAGGATTGTTCTGATTCACCACATCGAGGTCCAGGCAGGCAGCCGTGCTCAACACCAGCGCGAGCGCCAGAATGCTATTCCGAATAGACATTGTCATCCTCGGCCTCAGAAGGTGATGTCAACGGTCATGCGCAACGAGCGCAAGTGCGGATACGTAATCGCCTCTTGCGCCGACAGCGGTGATCCGGCTTCGGGGTCGAAGCCGCTGTAGCCCGTGAGCGTGAACAGCTCGGTCCCGGCAATACCCAGGGTCAAAGCGGCCGGCGCCACGCTGCCCATGATGCGGCGCAGCTGGGCGCGGTCAAAGCGATAACCCACGCGCAGCTCGCTCAGCTTCAGGTGCGTGGCATCCTCGAGGAACTCGCTGTAGAAGCTCGTGCACTGGGTCGACGAGTTGCAGTTGTCGTTCTGGGCCAGCGCCCGCTGATAATAGTCAATGGTCTTCTTCAGCTCGTCAGGCTTGCCGCGTTGGTCCAGATCGCCATGGCGCAGGTTGTTGTATGTCCAGTTGCGCGCACGATTGTAGATCTTGCCACCGAGCCGGCCGCGGAACTGCGCATAAGCCGAAAATTGCTTGTACGTCATGTTCGTGCCCAGGCCGAAGTTCAGGTCGGGCAGACTGCTGCCCAGATTGTGACGCTCAAGGATTCCCGCGCTATCACGCGCCAGGAACGGCTCGCCCCACCGGTACGTAAAGCTGTTAGCGGCAGTAGTGGAGCCCCAGCCACACGTGTTCGTGCCGGTTTGCGCGTTGGCACACTGGCCGTTCTGAAGCGAGAGGCCCTGCCGCCAGGTGTTGCTCTGACCCGTTGCCGGATCCTTGCCCACCCAGACCACGTAGCCGTCATCATTGATGTCGAACTCATCGGCACGGCTCTGCAGCCACCAGGGCAGATCGCTCTTGCTTCGTAGGAAGTCGAAGATCCAGAAATCACCCATGCGCTGGCCTGCGCAGGTGTACTCGTGCTCGCGGTTGGTGTTACTGCCAAAGAAGCACGAGCGCCCCCATTTCGTGAGCGTCGTGTTCGTGTTGTCACCAAACGCATTGATGCTCCAGCTGAAGTTGTTGGTGCGAATGGCATTGAACGTTACCGTAGCCTCCAGGGTCCGGCCCTTCAGCTCGCCCGCATTCGCGCGCAAGCTGCTGAAGCCGGTTGCCACCGTAGCCGGCACGATGATGATCTGGTCGCGCGACACTTGGTGCGCATAGACCAGCTCGAGCTGAAGCTTGTTATTGAAGGCGATCAGATCGATGCCGACTTCCTGCTCCCGGGTGAAGCTGGGCCGAAGTTGTGGATTGCCGGCCGTTTCGCGCGTCAGGCCTGCATCGCGGTCCGGATTCCATTGTTCGTATTGGCAGGTGTAGCACGGCCGGCCACCGGCTTCACCCATGGCATAACGAATTCCCAACTCATCCACGAACGGGACATTGAACCACTCTTCCTCGGAAAGCCGGTACTTGGCGCTGGCGCGCTTGTACGTGTGCCATTTCTGATCGGCGCCGAACAGCGAGCTACCATCGCGGCGAACCAGGAAGGACGTGATGTATCGGTCATTGTAGTCCAGGCCAATGTCGGCCAACACGCCGTTGGCCCGGATGTCGGTCGTGCTCGATGCCCAGGAACTGGTTTCACGCGTGGCACTCAGGTCGCGCGTGTCTTTCACCAGAAAGTCACGACCACGCACGCTGAACGTTTCCCGCAACTCCTTCTCGAACGTGCCGCGCGTGGTGAGCCGGGCGTTCAGAAGGCCAAACTGGCGGGCCAGTGTCCCTCCGAGCGAGCCGTTAATGGCGTCGTTCTGCTGCTGCTCGTATTCGAGCTCGCCGTTGGAAGGCAGGTCACTGGTAACGGACGTGGGCGTGCCCTTGGGAATGTAGACCTGCGCCCAGTTGTCCGCGCGATCGTAGCTGAGCTGTGCATCGAGCGTGACCGAACGGTTCAGACTGTAGCGCGTGTTCAGGCTGGCCAACGTGCTGGCGCGCGTGGTGAAATTGTCGCGCGACGTCTGGCGCCAGATGGGGTTCTCGATCTCGACCGATGGGTCCGGCAACATCAAGTATCTGCCCTGTGCGTCCTTCTGCGTCAGATCTACGAATGCCGGATAGGTCAGGATCGATGTGAAGGGGTTGCCCGATTCGCCATCGTCACGCGTGCGCGCGTGCGAGCCTACAAACGACAGACTCAGCTTGTCGCCCATCCGGTGATCGATACTGATACGGCCGCTGTACTGCTGCCGGCCATCATTCCCGTTCAGGGCACCCGCATCATCACGGCGCGCGGCCGAGACCAGGACCGTTGTATTCTCGCCCGCTTGCGAGAACGACAACGTGTTGGACAGATAATTCCCCGGGTTATACACCGCGTCGAAGTTGTCGAAGATCCGGCCCGGATACGAGATGTCCGCAATCCGACGATGCGTGGGATCGACCGTTCGGCCGGACCAGCTTGTGTCGCGACCTGCGGTATTCATGAGTGAAGTACCGGCCGCGTTCACCAGATAGTGGTGCGAAGTGGTGACCGGCAGGGAGCCCAACAGGAAATTCTGACCGAACTCCACGCGCGACGTGATACGCGTGGTACCGCGCGCCAGATTCTTGCCCCGGTTGGTCGTGATCGAAATCACGCCGCCCGCCGCCCGTGAACCATACAGCGATGCGGCGGCCGCGCCTTTGATGATCTCGATGCTCTCGATCTCCGATGGATCGATGTCGGCCAGTGGGCTGGCCGTGAACATGCCCAGCGAGCCGGTCTGATTCTCGCGGCCCATGTTGTCGGTGGCCACCACTACACCGTCGATCACGAACAGCGGTCGGCTGCTGGTCTCGAAAGCCGTGGCCGAACGCAGCTGGATCTCCGCATCGGATCCTGGCTTGCCGCTGTTCCGCACCACGTACGCACCCGCAACCTTGCCGGCGATCATTTCCAATGCTGAGCCGCTGGGTGCTACCTGCAGCTGTTCGGCGTTCACCTTGGCCACGGTAAACGGCAACTTTAGGCCCGACGTGGGGTCGGTCACGCCCGTCACCACCAGCTGCTGCAGCGAAAGCACCGTTTCCTGGAGCTGGAACGTGAGGCTGCTCGGCTGCCCCGCGCGCACCGCGATGTTCGCATGACGACCCTCGGTGAATCCCAGGAACGTGACCACAACGGTGTAGGTGCCCGCCGGAACGTTCAGGATGTTGAACCGACCGGCCTGATCCGTGAGACCACCGTGCCGGGTGTTTGTGAGGTTGATCTGAGCGCCCACCAGCGGTTGACCGGATTGCCTGTTCGTGACGGTGCCCGTCACGGAACCGGTCGCCTGGGCCTTGAGATCAGCGGTGTCCATCAGCTGAGTGACGGCGGTAAGCGTCAGCGCGGTGAGAATTAATCGCAGCCCCATGAGTCCTCCGTCGAGTGAATGCCGATGAAGATACGTACCAGCGCATTGTCGATCCGCAACAATGCGAACTGCCGATGCACCAACACGTCCGATCACGAACGTGAATTCAATCAGGTATTACGTTTTGTTATCGAGAATTCGACGCGTGTTTGAGGTACGTTCGCGACGCTTCGTTTACGGCATGACTTTGGGCCGCGTGTGGTATCTATTCCCGCACCACCTCGGACATTGTATAGAACGTCCGGCGCCCCCACCAGATGACAGCCTTGTGGGTCCGTCCAATCGGACGCTCGTCCAGTCCGAATCGTTGCGCTTCCGCTACACCAGTTTGGCCTCCAGCCGGATGGTCGCATTGAGTGCTCGCGAGACCGGGCAGGTAGCACGCGCGGCTTCCGCCAACTCCTGGAACTGCTGGGGACTGATGCCGGGGACTTTGGCTCGCAAAGTCAGATCACTCGAGCGGCTCGTCCAACCACCGTCATCTTTCTCGATGGTAACGACTGCGTCGGTCCGGAGCTCCTCGGGCTTGAAGCCGGCGCCTTCCAGCCGGAAGCTGAGCGCCATGGCAAAACAGCCGGCATGCGCCGCGGCAATGAGCTCTTCCGGGTTGGTGCCGGCCCGGCCGTCTTCGCTTTGAAAGCGCAAAGCCGCGGAGTACGGCTGGTCCTTCAACGCGCCGCTGGTTGTAGTCAATGTGCCCGTGCCCTCTTTGCCTCCACCCTGCCAGACCGCCGATGCCTTGCGCTTCATGACCACCCATCCTCCCGAGGTTGCTCAAACGGCGAGGACGGTAGGGCCAGGTCGCCCTCCATGCAAGACGCCGTACTTCCCGATACGCCCGCTGCGCCTCGTCACCGGCGCCGATAGCGTCGTGACCTTTCCGTCCGCGTGGTAGCGGGCACGGGCTCGTCCCCCAGAGTCTGTTGGAGCACGCTATCGACCAACTCGGGTGCATGGCGCGGCCGTGCTACCGCAGCTTCGGCTTCCTGGATCGGCGGCTCATCCGTTCGCGCGGCCAGTTTGCCCGGGTGCCGGAAATCGAAATACAGGCGAGGCGAGCGAGCAAAGGCCAGGTCTTGAGCGTCGAATGTCTCACAGTAGACCTCGAATATGCCGTCCAGCCTTTGGGCGCGCTGTCCTTCCCATGGCCTTCGGGTCTGGCCCATCTCGCGGCGCGGATCGATGAACACGCGGAACCGTCCGCGCCGGTCGGTCACGGTTTCGGTCCGAAATGCGGAGCTGCCTGCCGGCTGCACGCACACGGTGATCTTCTGTCCGCCCAGGGCTGGCCGCACGGAGCCCGTAATGCCGATTCCGTCCTGACGCTCGGCATCGATTTCGACCACCAGCTCGGCCTGTTGTTTGGGAGTGATGTTCACGATCAGGCTACCCACGGCGCGCACGCTGGCAACCGGTACGCCCGTGCCCTCGACTTCATTTTGATATTGATTGGGCAGAAAGCCGAGCACACGGATGTTCGCGCTGCGGCCGTCCGGATG
The DNA here is from genome assembly GCA_050732575.1 of Longimicrobiales bacterium. Classification (GTDB taxonomy): domain Bacteria; phylum Gemmatimonadota; class Gemmatimonadetes; order Longimicrobiales; family RSA9; genus JBBDWZ01. The sequence continues at coordinate 19,455 of JBOHRF010000018.1, read as the reverse complement.
ACTGCGATACGTTTCGAAATCGAGATGCGGGATGACGGTGAGATCGAGTGTGCGCTCACCTTTGGCGGGCACGTTCAGCCACCGGTGCGGCACGTGCAGCAGATAGCCGGCCGGCACGCGTGCAGGCGCCAGCAGAATGGTCGCATCGTCAGCCAACGGATTGCGCACGGCAATCCTCATACGTACGGGTTCGATTGTACCGGCGGCGCAGGGCGCAAAGTGAAATGCGTTGTCCAGCGCCTGATTGTTGCCCGCCGTGATCTCTCCAAATTGCGGAGTGGCACGTACCATGAGACTGGCGCATTCGCCCGCGCGCGGGATCCAGCTCACGTGGGCCGATGCCACGCTGCCACTCATCACGACTGGCAGTGTGCGCTGCCCAATGGGTGTGCCCGCACCGTTGTCACCAATACCAGGAGGTGAGACAGCGTAGAATGTCAGTTTCACGTCCGTAGCATCATCGGGTCCGCTGTTGAAGACCTGCGCATACACGTGATTGACCTCGCCTGGCCGTGCCGGTTCGGCCACGATTTCGCCGTGGCCACGGAAATTGGTTTCCTGCGCGTTGCTGAACGGCTGGTGGTCCACCCAGATGTCGTTGTGCGCCCAGCGTGACTGCGAGCGGCCCAGCTGCACATCGAATGTGCCGTTTACGTTGTCAGCCGTGACCTGCGCCCACGCCACGCGCACATGCAACGCCAGGGGATTGGTCTGCGCCACGCCGGTTACCGAAATGGTGAGCGCGCGCTCGGCATCTTTTATGATGGCGCCTACATCCTGGGTGACCGCGTCGTGCAGCAGCGTGAGCGCGCGCAGCTCCTGGTTGTCGCTGACCCGATCCGTGATGACCTTGGTCACCACGACTCCACCATTGCGCACGCCGCTCACCGGAATGTCCCGATCGAAATGGGCACTGGTCATCCGTTCGCGCACCTCGATGTAGTAGCACACGCCGCCACCCACATTGATCTTGACCAGGTGGCGCCGTGCCGGGTTGGTATTTTGCGTCAGGCCGTGCGCAACCAGTGTGAAGCCGCGCGTGAACGCGTTACCATCCCAGGTCAGCTCACAGACATTGGCGGCTTCGTAGTAGCCGAGCTGATGCATGAAGTGGCCGCTGAAGCAGGGATGTGAGTCGTGACTACCGAGCAGGTCAAAGCGGATGGCGGTGGCCGCGTCCGGATCGATCAGCTCGGACCGGCACACATCTTCATCCAGCACAGCCGCCCGAGTGACCAGGGACTGCGCCAACGCGCTGGCCAGGCGCCCCCAATCCGCACGCTCGCCAAGTACAGCAATTCCGACTTCGTGATCGACCGTGATGTTAATGTTGAGTTCCGGGCCCGCCGTGTAGCTGAAGTTGGATTGAGACCAACCGTTCCAGCCGTGCACGACAGCGCCATTCATGAACAGCACGACCGTGAAAAAGTCGAAGCCATCGAGTTGGAAGCCCTGACCGGTGACATGCTGGGCAGCTTCGGCTACCATGCGGTCGGTAGGCCACACGAAATTGTCCGTGTCTGCGCTCACGTAATCCCGCAGGCTGCCCGTGAGTGGCACCCATTCCGCACAGTCGATTTTCAGGTCGGTAGCACCAAAGCTCACTTCGTCGTAGTAAGCGCTGGCGTGCGCGAATTCCGAAATCATCTTGCTGCGTACAGTGGTCGCTTCGGGCGGCACGCGATCGGCCGCATAACAAAGCGCAACCAGCGTGTGCAGCGTACCGCGCGCTTTGGGCTGACGCACGGCTGACTCCGGCGTCGATCGGTATCGGCCTTCATAGAAAAGCGGCGGACCATCGCCTGCGCCGGGCGTTACCGGCGAGTGCACCGTGAAATCAACGGGGCCGGTCGCGCATCGTGAACCGATCGCCACTTTCACGGGGCCGGTCTCCGTGCTGAGTCCCGCGATTACCAGCAGGCGAGTGGCACTCGCTTCCACTACCAGCGCGGGTACGCCGCCCACGGTAACTTCGTTCTGCGCGCCATCGGCGCTGAAGTGGTGACCGTGGATCTCGAGCATGGTCCCCGGATAGCCCTGAATCGGTTCGAAGAAATCGAGACGCGGCCCAAGTGCGTAGGGCAACAGCTGAGGCAATTGGTGCAGCAGGTCTTCCGGTGCGTGTGCGAGAGTGAGAATGTGTTGGCGCAGGGCTTCCGGTGTTTGCGGTCGATCAGACATTGCCACCTCCAGACAAAAAAGCGAGCGCCGCCAGCCTTGCGGCCAGCGGCGCCTGATGCGCGCAATATAGGTCCCGCTTTTTGTCGCGCGGAAGACTGGATACGCGAACTGCGGCGGCTACTTTACTTAAGTGGCTCGGTAACGATACTCACTCCGCATTCCGTATTTGAACGCAGTGCGCAGGTAAAAGCGCCGGCCACAGCACGGCCCACACTACCGGGCGCGGGGCCCAGACCCAGCAGCCACAGAGCAGTCACGCCCGTGTCCATGGTGCGTATGCCCTGCGGCAGCGCTGCGCCCGCGGCCACACGTTGGCCCCAGGCAATCCAGGGAATGGTTACGTCGCGCGCATCATCACTGCCGTGATTGCGGCCGTGGCCGCCGTGATCGGCGGTCAGCAAGACCGTGTAGCCATGCACACCGAATGCTGCGTCAGCGGCGTCCAGCAGCTCGCCGATCTCTTGGTCCGCCTCGCGCACTGCCCAACCATAGGCCGCGCTCATCCAACCGAGGGCATGACCTGCAAAGTCGGGCTCGCCCAGGTGCACGAACAGCAGGTTGGGCTTGTGCCTTTCCAGGTATTCCTCGACATCATCGACCGTCCGATCGGCCAGCCACTTGCCTGGCCAACCGTCCGGCGCCTGTGAATAGTCCAGCGTTCCCGGCACTTGCAGATGCTGAAACTTTGATTTGCTGAAAAACGCGGCCGTATGAAGGCCCGCCTGCTTGGCCGTTGCAAAGATGGTGGGCGAGGTGATATGCCCGTGTGCTTCCATCTCTTCGCTGTTCCAGGTGATGCCGTGCTGCGCCGGCTCCGCGCCCGTCAGCATGGACGTGTGGGAGGGCAACGTCTTGCTGGGCAGAATGGTCGTGGCCTCCAGCGTGTAACTGCCCTCCATCATGAGACGCCGCATCGTGCGCGCCTCGAACTTCTCGATCGCATCCGGTCTCAGACCATCGACCGAGATTACGATCACGTGATTGCTGCGCGCATCCGCACGGGCCGCCATGGGCTTCGCGGTGACCGCCGGCGGCGCGTCCTGCGCGCTCGCCAGACCGCCCAGCAGGACGGAAGCCGCCAGTCCGGCCGCGGTACGTTGCATGGTAGGCTTCTTCGCCATCGAAATTCAGGTGTCCTTTCGCGCGTCGGGCCTGCTGAACGCGGTTCTGCCCGTGCCTCGGGTCAGGGGCTCAAAGTACTGTCAGTATTGAAATTACACAGGTCGCACCGACCTGGATCCGGAGCCAGCCCGAATTGCCGCATGGCCCTGGCAAAGTCCGTGAGTCGACGTTCCCAGGGCGCCTGCGCCCACGCCTGCGCCCAAGTGTATTAGCACTGAATCATGAGCCTGCGCTCGAGAATACGGGCGGAAACCGCCCCTGCCTGGCTACTGCTCGGAGTGCTGGTTGGCTGTCACGCCGCCGCACCCTCGACTATTCCGCCCATGGATCAGAGCTGCACCCTGACGGGTGGTGGAACGCGCGCTGCATTCAGCATCGCGGTTGGACAAACGGCCGATCCGGCACACGCACCCATCGCTCACGATCCAGGAGAGCGACTGGTTTTTCGCCAGCTGTTCGAGACGCTGGTTGTAGTCGATTGTAAGGGCCGCGTGCTGCCCGCCTTGGCCGAGAGTTGGTCGGTGCTGGAGCAGGGCCGCGTATGGCAGTTTCGTTTGCGGCCGGACGCCACATTCTGGGACGGATCGCGCGTAACCGCGCGCGCGGTTGCGGAGAGCTGGGCGCTTTTGTCCAATGCATCGCCGCGCACGGCTTCGTTCAGCTCGGTCACTGTGCTGGGCGACTACGAGCTTCGTGTGGACCTGACGAGTGCCAGTCCTCATGCACAGCAGTTTGCGCATTCCGACCTGGCCGTGGCGCGACGTGTGCCCGGCTCTGCCTGGCCGCTGGGTTCGGGTGCATTTCAACCGGACACCAGCACGGACCCGCGCACATTGCGTGTAGTTGCGCGCGCACCCGCCGATTCTTTCAGTGCGACAACGATCACGTTCCGCATCGTGTCCAACGGTGATCCGCGCCGCGCGCTCGATGCCGGTGTGGATGCGCTGATCAGCGCCGACCCAGTAGCGCTCGAGTATGCGCGCGCACTGCCTGACTACGCCGTTTCGGCTCTGCCCTGGAACCGGACTTATGCCCTGCTGACACCGGCCCGCCAACAACCCGTGGGTGCTAGTGAGATCCCTGCGGAAGTCCAGCTTTCCCTGGCCCGAGACGCCGTGCGGGCCGACACGCGCGCGGCCGAACCCCCGTTCTTGTGGAGAGAATGCCGGGCGCCGAGCGCGCCGCAGCCTTCCAGTTTCGTGCACAACTCGAACGCGGTCGTGTTCCTCCGTGGCGATGCGCTGGGCCGCGCCATCGCGGAGCGGCTGGTCGCACTGGCCTGGCCGGCGACGCGCGCGCCGGAATGGTTGCGCGCGCTGCTGCCCGATGATTATGGGCAACCCGGTGCGCCCACGGCGGCCGGCCTCGATGCCCGCGCGCTGCAGGAGGCACTGCGCACGGGGAACGCACTGGGCATTGTGGTGGCTCTGCCGCGCGTAGACGGCGCAACCTGCGCCCTCGTAGATGATGCCATGGCCCTCGCCCTGACCGCTTCGAACGCTTGGCAGGTTACGCACCTGCTGGACGCGCGCAATTTCCTGATTCATCGGCGCGGGCCAGGGCGCGTGCTGATCGACGGCGATGGCACACTTCGCTTCGGCAGCTACCACCCATGACTTTTCGCACGCGCATCCTGGTTGCCTGTTTGATCGTGGCGCTGGCACCGCTCGCGTTGTTCGTCCTGGGTGCGCGCCGGGAAGTTCGAGAGCGATTGTCCGTGCTGTACCGTGACCTGGTGTCCGAATCGCGCGAGGTCATCCAGCAGGACCTGGCGCGCCAGGATCGTACGCTCGAGACGCGGCTGCGCGCGCTGGCCGGCGGCATTGATGAAGATGCACACCGGCGTGCCGCACTCCTGCAACAGGGCGATCGTGCCAGTGTGCTCGACTACGCGGCCTCGGTCATGTCCACAACGGGCATGGACTACCTGTTGCTGCTCGATTCCGCGGGCCGGGTGCTCAGCTCCGGCCATTTCCGGAACGATTACGACCGTCGCATCACCGCGTTGCCCGCGCTGCTGGCCGTGCCGGGTCCGGTCCTGGTGAGCGCGCGCCGACCGCAGGGCGCATTTCTGGCCCTGGCCCGCGCGCACACCTTCAACATGGGCGAGCAGCGCTTTGTCCTGGTGGGCGGCACAGAGGTCGATTCCACGTTCGTGCGCGCACTGGCGCGCACAACCAAGCAGAGCGTGCTGGTCTCACTCGAACATCCGGGCGGCATGTTGTTCTCCGACGCACGTACCGACCAGGCCATGGACCTGCGCGCGTACAGCGATCCGGTCACCCTGGCTTTGCCGTTCGTTGACGATGCCGGCGGCAGCGCAACTGCGGCAGAAGCGCGCTGGACCATACGCCATGAGCTGGGGCCCTTGGGCGCCATTTTGCGCGGCATGGATATCTGGTTCGCGGTCGCCGTCGCCGGTGCCATCGCGCTGGGATTCCTCATTGCCGGTACGCTAGCGGCGCGCGTCAACAAGCCGCTGGAAGAGCTGGCCGAAAAAACCACGCGCGTCAATCTGGAGCGCCTGGACATCGAACTGGCAACCGATCGTGCCGACGAGATCGGATCACTATCACGGGTGCTGGATGGCATGGTGAAGCGCCTGCGCTCGAGTGCGCAGGAGCTGCGCGAGGCCGAGCGGCGCGCTACCGTGGGTGACATGGCGCGCCAGGTGAATCACGACATACGGAACGGATTGCTGCCCATTCGCAATGTGATCCGACATCTGACGGAAGTGGCACACGACTCACCGGAGCAATTGGGCACCGTGTTCAACGAGCGGGAAGGCACGCTGCAGGGCAGCATTGGCTACCTGGAGAGTCTGGCCACCAACTATGCCCGCCTCTCGCCGCGCACGGACCGGCAGGCATGTGATGTGAACGCGATCGTGCGCACGGCGCTGCGTGATACGGCAACGCCACAACAAGTGCGCGTTCAACTCGAGTTGAGCCCGGTCACGCCGCGCGTGACCGCCGATCCTATTGCACTGCGCCGCGTCATCGAAAACCTGACCATCAATGCGCTGGAAAGCCTGCCCAATGGGACGGGCAGTGTTACCGTGCGTACAGCGGTCGTGGGTGATTCGGCTGAACGGCGAGTGCATATTGTCGTGGCCGATACCGGCACCGGCATGGAAGCGTCCGCTCTCGACCGCATCTTCGACGACTTCTACACCACCAAAGAACGTGGCACCGGATTGGGCCTGTCCATTGTTCGGCGTCTGGTGGCGGACATGGGTGGCCGCATTCGCGTGGCCAGCGAGCGCGGAAAAGGCTCTTCCTTCCTGGTCGAGTTGCCTGCTTCCACTTGAAGACAACGGCGCTGCCTGCGCTCGTGATCCAACCCTGATGTGTCGATTCGTCACCAGTCTGGAGCTTTCTGGTAGTCATTGGTCCGGCCGCGCCGATTCAATAGTGACTTCGCGGCATGGCAGGTGCCCATCCTATCTATGCCACCGACATAGATGTGGGCAGTATGCTCACCGGAAAGGAGTACCTACATGGCAATGATCATCGACATGGTCCGCGCGGTCTTGACACCCGATGTGGTCCGTGGTGCTAGTAACACCATTGGCGAAGATCCGAGCGCGGTCCAGAACACGTTGAACAGCGCCGTCCCGAGTATTCTCGCAGGCACCCTGCATCAGGGGTCCTCGCCCTCGGGCGCCGAGCGCCTTTTCACGATGATCACCGACGGTCGATTCAGCACGGATACCACGAGTGGAATCAATCGCTTGATCGGCGGTGGTGCGGGAGCAGATGCCGCGCTGAAGTCGGGAGAAGGCGTGGTTTCCAACTTGTTCGGCGCCGGCAGTGACCGGGTCACCGATGCCGTGGCCAACGCCGGTGGTGTGCGGCGCAATTCCGCGTCCACTCTGCTGAGCATGGTCGCACCGATCGTCATGAGCGTGCTGGCCCGGCAAGTTGCGTCCGGCAAGCTGGACGCGCGTGGTCTCATGAGCATGCTGACCGGTGAACGGGACTCTATCGTACGTGGTCTGCCGCCCGGCCTGGGTCGTGACCTCGGCCTGGACCGGCCCGCAGTCGAAACACACAGGACGACTACGCGGACTGTCGACCGCGAGCCTGTGCACTACGCCGAGCCCAAGCGGGAGCGCGTTCACAAGACGCACGAGCGGTCGCGCATGCGGCCTCTGCTCATCGGCGGACTGGCCGGTCTTGCCCTGCTGTTTTTCCTGACGCGCAACCGCGATCGCAGAGAAGAACGCGCAGAGGCGCCGCCTGCCACCGAGCTGCCCACACCAGCACCTGCGCCGGCACCGGCGCCCGTGCAACCCGTCACGCCCGAGGTGCCAGCCGTTGCGGAACGGGCAGCACCCATCGGCGAACTGGCGGTCTTCCTCACCGAGGGCTCGGGACAGACGCCGCGCAACTTCTTGCTGGAAGACGTCACGTTCCAGAGTGGCTCATCCAACCTCACACCCGCTTCGAAGAACACGGTGAATACCGTGGCCGATGTTCTGGTAGCGCACCCCAACACGATGGTGCGTATTGAGGGTCATACCGACAATCAGGGGGACGCCGAACAGAACCGCAGCCTGTCACTCGCGCGGGCCAACGCCGTCAAAGCGGCCATGGTTGCTCGCGGCGTGGGCGCCGGCCAGATCACCACCAAGGGTGTGGGTCCGGACCAGCCCGTGGCATCGAATGACACGGATAGCGGCCGCACACAGAACCGCCGTACGGAATTGATCGTCGTTCAGCGCTGATTGGCTGTACGATCGGGCCGCTTGATTCCTGATCCTGCCCCTCCCCTCCTCCTCTGAGGATGGGAGGGGTAGGATTACAGCATGACCCCACGCATCCTGGTTGTCGATGATGTTGTCGCCATGGCGGAACAGTACGCTTATGATCTGCGCCGGCTGGCCGGCTACCGCACGCGCATTGCCGGCAGTGGCACGGAGGCGCTGGCTGCCTTGATCGAGGAAGAAGTCGATGCTGTGATCCTGGACCTCGAGATGCCCGCCTTGGATGGCTTTGAAGTGCTGCGCACGATGCGTGAGCGGGCCATCGAGGTGCCGGTCATCGTGTACACCGGGACCGGTGACTACGAACGCTGCGCGCAGGCCATTCGATTGGGCGCCTACAGCTTCATCGACAAAGCCGAGCCCATGCAGCGCGTGGTGCAGGAGGTGAAAAACGCGCTCGAGCGCGGCCGTCTGGTCAGTGAAGTAAAAACGCTGCGCGCGCGCGTCGATGCCGAAACTACCCTGATCGGCGAAAGTACAGCGCTGCGCAAACTGCGCGAGGAGATCCGCCGCCTGGCACCCATCCCGAGCCCGGTGCTGATTCTGGGCGAAAGCGGCTCCGGCAAAGAACTGGTCGCCCGCGATCTGCACAACTTCGGTAGCGCGCCCAAGGCGCCCTTCATACCCGTCAATTGCGCGGCACTGCCTGAAACGCTCGTGGAAAGTGAGCTGTTTGGGCATGAGCGCGGCGCCTTCACGGGCGCCGACAAGACCCGCCGCGGCGCTTTCGAGCTGGCCGGCAAGGGCACTCTGCTCCTGGACGAGATCGGCGAACTGCCCCTGCCCGCACAGGCCAAATTGTTACGCGCATTGGAAGCGCGGGAGATCACGCGCCTGGGTGCAGAACGCACGACCGCCATTGATGCGCGCGTGGTAGCCGCCACACACCGCGATCTCGAAGTCGATGTGGAAGCCAAACGATTCCGGCAGGACCTGTATTTCCGGCTCAACGTACACGTGCTGCGCGTACCACCTCTGCGCGAGCGCGCTTCCGATATTCCGCTGCTGGTCGAGCATTTCCTGACGACCATCTGCGCCCGCTTCGGCATGCGCCGGAAAACCATAACCCCGGAAGCACTGGAGTTGCTCTCCCACTACGACTGGCACCGTAACAACGTGCGCGAGCTGCGCAACATCGTGGAACGCCTGATCATTGCCTCCGACCAGAACCAGATCGAGGCCGAACACGTGCCTCCCGAAATCAGCCGGCCCGGCCCGGGCCCGCGCGCAAGTGAATCAACGTCGTTGCAGGAACGCAAGGCGGATGCGGAACGCCAGATCATCATTGCCGCATTGGACAAGAACGATTGGCAGATCACGCGCACCGCGCAGGAGCTGGGCCTGGCTGACCACGCCAGTCTGCTCAAGATCATGCGCAGGCTGGGCATCCAGAGACCCTGACACCTCCTTATTGCCATGCTGAATGTGGCTGGCTACGGGGGCGAGATCCGGCAAACGCAACTTTCATCCAAGACTTACCGGTCTGAGGAAGCGAGTTTCGAATAAACGATCAGGTTGGAGAAGTCTGCATGGCAAACGCGAGTGCCGCACCGCTCATCCCGGTCATGACCGGCCGGTCGCTCGCCAGCCGCACGCTGCCCGAGTTCGAGATCAGCCTGGTAGAGCACTTTGGCGGTGTGGCCTTGCCTTGTCACCGGCACCAGGAAGCCGTGATTGCGCTGCTGCTACGCGGCCGCTACGACGAATCGGTCGCCGGCCGCACCGTCACACCGACGCGCGCAACCGTGCTAGTCAAACCGCCCGAAACACCGCACGCCAACGAGATTGGTGGCGAGGGCACAGACACTATTCTGATTCAGCTCTCGCCTCACAATCCACTGAGTGCGCCGCTGCGGGCCGACCTGAATGACACCTTCGTACTCACAGATTCACGTGTGCCCCGTCTTGGTGAAATGCTCCTGGCTGAATTGCAGCGCAATGATGACGTTGCCGCCGTCAGCTTGGAAAGCCTGGTTGTAGAACTGCTGGCTGTGCTGCGCCGGCAGGACCGCCGCCGCGGTACGGGCTACTCGCCGCGTCAAGCCTGGTTGGCTCGCGCCCGTGAGTATCTGCATGACCAGCCGGCCGAGACCTTCAGTTTGCAGCAGCTGGCTACCATGCTGGGCGTGCATCGCTCACACCTAGCGCGCGCGTTTCGGATGGCATTTGGCTGTACCATCGGTGAGTACCTTCGCTTCGTGCGCGTGCAGCGCCTGGCCCTTCAACTCGAGTCCACCGATACTCCGCTGGCCCGCCTGGCGCCCGAGCTGGGATTCTACGATCAGAGCCATTTGACACGCTGCTTTCGTCAGGTGTATGGCGTCACACCTTCCGATTATCGCGCATGCCGCCGCAATTCCCGCAATTGAGCCGTCATGCCCGCCCACACCGTCGGACTCCCTGTTCTCCGAGTGCATCTCCAGGCCCCATCATTCCGCCCCGGTTGGCGACTCTCGTACAAGACGCGTACACGCTGCAGCACTAAGATGTGCGCACTCGATTTGCGGGAGTTGTAATGGAGTTTGCGTCCCGGTCGTTGCTTGTCCTCATGTTGTCGGCGGGCTGTTCTGCGGACCGGGCCGGGCCCAATGCACAACCCGACTTCAGCGGTACGTATGCAACGACAGTCACGGTCCGAGAGAATACCTGCGCGAACGTGACCACCCAGAATCTGCCGACCGTAGTGCAGCACACGGCCGGATCCAATCAGGCAACGCTGCAGCATGGCGGCCAGACCTACCGAGCCACAATTGCGGCCGACCACTCCTTCATTACAGAACCGCTGAGCGTGGCACTGAACGGCATCAACTACCGCATCACCATGACCGGCCGGTTCGGCGCTGGAACGCTCCAGGCCGACGTGCGCGTGGATGCAAGTCCCGGCACGCCAGCCGCGTGTTACTACATCGTGGCCTGGGCCGGCACGCGCAACTGAAGCGGACCGCCTTTCACTTCCTTGCTTTTGGCCGTTTTACACAAGACCGATGTACGCCGAACGCGATTACGCTGACGGCGGATCCCTTGAAAACCTGTCTAGTTGGGTCAATTCCTCGGAAGTGAAACACGGTCCGCGCGCCCGCGCGTGTTTGCCCGGACACACGGCGCGTGTCCAACTACCCACGAAACCACCCTTCCCAGCCCGCTCCGCAAACCACGAAATCGGCCGAATTGTCTTCCCCCGCAACGACTTTCGTAAGGTGGCCGCGACTTCGATGGCGACGGACGGCCGCTTGCCTTTCCCAGCATCCGCGAATTCAAAACAACCGCGCTTTGTGAGAAGCGCAAAAAGGGGAGGCAATATGTCGCGGTTCCACGGAAGTCATGGGTTCATTCGGTCGAGCACGGTCGTGTTGGCAGGTTTGCTGGCAGCGTGCGGTGGTGAAGACAAGCAGGCGGGCCTACCGTCTGAGGGCATTGTGGTCGCCCAGGCTTCGCCCGCGCCGGTGGTGACGCCGGTGACGACCACTACCGAGACGGGCGTACCGCCCATCAAGCGGACGAACGTCACGTACAAGGAAGCAGACGTAGTGTTCCGCAAGGGCCACTATGAGGAAGCGGCCGAGCTGTTCACCGTCTACACGGAAGAGAATCCGAATGACGGTTTCGGTTTCTATATGCTGGGCCTGTCGACCTGGAAGTCAGGCGATCACGAGCGGGCCGAGAAGGCACTGTTGCGCGCGGTCGAGCTGAATGGGGAGAGCGTGAAGGTGCGCACGAACCTGAGCCGTGTGCTGCTCGAGCAGGGGCGTCCTGCGGATGCGCTGCCGCACCTGCAAAAGGCGATTGAGCTGAAGCCGGAATCGTTCGAGGTCTGGCGCGTTATGGGTAATGCGCAGTCGCTGCTCGGCCACGGAACGGAAGCGCTGGAATCGTATCGTCAGGCGCTGATCCGCAACGTGCAGGATGCCTGGTCGATGAACAATTACGGCCTGGTCCTGATTCAGCAGGGCAAGTTTCAGGAGGCGTTGCCCCCGTTGGCTCGCGCCGTCGAGTTGATGCCCAAGTCGGCGCTGTTCCAGAACAATCTGGGCATTGCGCTGGAAGGGAGCGGTTTCCTGGGCGCGGCGCAGAAGGCGTTCAGCGCTGCGGTCGATGTGGACAGCACGTATACCAAGGCCAGGGTCAGCCTGGAGCGCGTGCAGAAGAACCTGGGCGGCGTAGAGGGTGAGCCGCTCGACCTGAGCAGCTTTGCGCGCAGCTTTGCGGAAGAGATTGACCGCTGGCGCGCTGTGCCAGGGATTGATCTGAAGTAGTGCATTGATCCTCCCCCCGGATCCGGGATCCTCTCCGTTCACCTCGCCCTGAGGCTGAGCGGAGAGGATCGGGCTTTCCTGACAAACACATAGCGGAAGCGGCCAAAATCCAAGAACCGGAAGGACGGTCCGGCGCTTCGTGCAGGATTGCGTAAATTGTGAGAATGGGTCTCCACCCAAGAACGACAAGGCGGTCCGTAGTGGTGGTAGGCGCCGGTGCGGCCGGTGCGATGGCGGCCATCTTCGCAGCGTCCGCAGGCGCGGATACACTGCTCCTGGAACGAACGAGTGATGGCGGCCGCAAGATCCTGATCAGTGGCGGCGGCCGCTGCAACGTGCTGCCTGCACGCCTCGATGAAGGGCGCTTTGTCACGGATTCCTCGCCCAACACGCTGCGCAAGATCGTGCGTTCCTGGCCATTGCCGGAGCAGATCCGCTTCTTCGAGCAGGACCTCGGCATCGCACTTTCCGAAGAAAGCGAAACCGCCAAGCTCTTCCCGGTTTCCAACCGCGCGCGCGACGTGCGTGACGGGCTGTTCGCGTTCGCGCGGCAGCGTGGCGCGCGCCTGCTCATGGACACGCGCGTCACCGACATCGTGCGCAACGGAACCGGCTGGCAAATCAAGTGCGATCAGGCAACGCCCATCGAGGCCGACGCCGTGGTTGTTGCCATGGGCGGCCTGTCGGTGCCCAACACGGGCAGCGATGGCACGGGCCTGCGTATACTTGATCGTCTGGGCCACACGCTGCACCCTACCTATGCAGCACTAACGCCGATTACCGCACAACCGCCGCCTTTTGCCGCGCTGGCCGGCATTTCGCTGCGCGTAACGCTCAGCGCGCATTCGGCAGAACGCAACGCAACGGCCAGCGGCGGATTCCTGTTCACGCATCGCGGATACAGTGGTCCGGCCGTGCTGGACGTTTCGCACGTAATTGCGCGCGCGCGTGCCGGCCATTCTGAATCATCCGCGCGCATCCGGGTGCGCTGGACGCGACACGAAGACCAGGCCTGGGAGGCGTTGCTGCGGCCGCACGGCGCGCGCTCCGTAGCGACCGTATTGCGCGCCGAGCTGCCCGATCGACTGGCGCTTGCCTTGCTCGACGCGGCCAACGTGCAACCCGCACGCCTGCTCGCGGACCTCACGCGTGAGGAGCGGCGCAGGCTCATCGACACACTCGTGCGTAGTGACTTGCCCTGGACCGGCGATGAAGGCTACAAAAAGGCGGAAGTGACGGGCGGCGGTGTGCGTCTTTCCGAAATCGACCCGCGCACCATGGAGAGCCGGCTGCATCCTGGCCTATTCCTGTGCGGCGAGGTGCTGGACGCGTTTGGGCCGATCGGCGGCTATAACTTCCTGTGGGCCTGGGCCACCGGCCGCGTCGCCGGCCAGCACGCCGCGCGCAATCCCGAATGATGCTCAACGCATTGAGGATGGTATGGAATCGATCCGCATCGAAACGCGCGACGGCATGGCGATCATGCAGATGTTGCATGGCAAAGCCAACACTCTGGACCTGGAATTCTGCCAGCAGCTGATGGACGCGTTGACGGCGCTGGCCGGATCGACACGCGCCTTGGTGCTCACCGGTACCGGCAGCATCTTCTCGGCCGGTGTGGACTTGATGCGAATACAGGCCGACGGTCCGCCCTATATCCAACGCTTCGTGCCCATGATCACGAAGTTGGTGCGCGCGTTGTTCGAATTCCCCAGCCCGCTGGTGGCCGCGGTCAACGGGCACGCAGTGGCCGGTGGCTGCGTAATGGCCTGTGCTGCCGATTACCGCCTCATGGCGCGTAGCCAGGTACGCATCGGAGTGCCCGAGCTACGCGTCGGTGTGCCCTTTCCAACGGCGGCACTCGAGATGATCCGCTTTGTTGTGCCACCGCACAAGCTGCACACCGTGGTGTACGGCGGCGCCAAGTATTTGCCTGAAGAAGCACTCGAGTTTGGCCTGGTCGACGAAGTGACCGATGCGGATGTGCTGCTGGAGCGCGCCTGGGCCGTGGCCCGGCAGTTGGCTGATTTGCCACGCGCAGCATTTGCGCTAACCAAACAGCAATTGCGCACACCTGTACTGCAGCGCATTGCGGCCGGTGCCGCTCACGACGCGGAGGTCGAGCGAATGTGGCAGCAACCGGAGACGTTGCAGCGCGTGCGCAGTTACGTGGAGCAAACGTTCAAGCCGCGCACGGTCTGATAACGGATAGATTTCTATCCGTCGTCCGTTCCGTCTGCCATCAACAAGGCAGCCTCGATTTCCTCTCGTACGCTGGCATCGTCTTCCCGCTCCAGGCGCGCCTGCAATGCGGCATGCGTTCGAGGCGATGGGATGCGACCCAGGGCCCACGCTGCGTGCCCGCGCACCAACGCCGAGTCATCGTCGAGCGCGCCCGCCAGCGGCGCAATCGCCTGGTCAGTTCCCCAGCTGCCAAGCGCCACGGCCACATTGCGCAGAAAGCCCTCGCGACCGGCTCGCCGCACGGCGGAGCCGCGCGAGAACTCGTCCCAATCGTCCCGGCTCATGCGCATCAGCGAAACTAGCGATGGCGACACCATGCCGGGCCGCGGCGCGAACCCGGGCTCGTTCGTTGGTGACGAGAATTTTCGCGTGAAGGGACACACCTCCTGACAGATGTCGCAGCCCAGGATGCGATTGCCAATTTGTGGCCTCAGCTCGCGTGGAATCGGTCCGCGCTGCTCGATGGTGAGATAGGAAATGCAGCGGGTGGCAGCGATGACGGGCGCGCCCTGTTCATTGCGGCCCAGCAATGCGCCGGTCGGACACGCCTCCACGCAGGCATTGCAGCTGCCGCAGTGATCGGCGGCCAAAGGTGCGTCGGTCAACAAGTCCAGCTCGACCAGCAAAATGCCCAGGAAGAAATACGAACCGCGCCGCGGATGGATCAGCATGGTGTTGCGGCCAAACCAGCCCAACCCCGCACGCTGCGCCAGCTCACGCTCCAACACCGGCCCCGTATCCACGTACCCGCGTCCCGCCGGCAACGCGTGACCGACATCGCGCTCCAGCAAGGCAAGCAACTCCAGCAGCTTCTTCTTGATGACCTTGTGGTAGTCCCGTCCACGCGCATAACGCGCGATGATGCCGCGGTCCGCGCTCTCGCTCTCGTCCTCGCCCGCAGTGCTCGCGTAGTTCATGGCTACCACAATCGCGCTTCTGAGCTGTGGCACGTGCGCGCGCGCGTCCAGCCGCCGCGCAATGGCATCGGGCCGCGCAAGATAGTCCATCGCTCCATGATGTTGTTGGGCCAGCCACTCCTGATAGAAGGCCGCATGTGCGCTTGGCTCGAGCGCTGTAATGCCCACCAGGTCAAAACCCAGATTCCGTGCATGCGTCTTTACCGCCCGAGCGAGTGCACTACGATCGCGCGGACTCACGGCTTCGGTAGCCTGCTCGACATCCGGTTTGACGCTGCCGGCGCCCCTATCTAACATTGGCCAGGTTCCAATGGCTTCAGCCTTGTCGTTGACACTCGAACCATCGAGCGGGGCCCTTCATGACCAGAATCATTCGCGTCGCGCACTCGCCGGATTCCGACGATGCATTCATGTTCTATGCGCTGGCTGCCGGTCAGATCGATACCGGTGACCTGGAGTTCGTGCACGAATTGCAGGACATCGAAACATTGAATCGGCGCGCACTGAACGGTGAGCTGGAAGTCACCGCCGTGTCGATTCACGCGTACTCCTACTTGGCGCATCGTTATGCACTCTTGCCCCACGGCGCATCCATGGGAGAAGGGTACGGCCCGCGCCTGGTCGCGCGCGAGCCGCTTTCTCGTGCGCAGCTGGCGGGCAAACGTGTTGCCGTGCCGGGCACGCTCACCTCGGCCTACCTGGCGTTGAAGCTCTACTACCCGGACGCATTGACCGAGGTCGTGCCCTTCGATCGCATCATGGACCACGTGGCCGCCGGCCGTGCGGATGTGGGACTCCTGATTCACGAGGGTCAGCTCACGTACCGCAATGCAGGACTGCACATGGTCCAGGATCTGGGCGAATGGTGGGCGGGGGCAACGCAGGGCCTGCCCCTGCCCCTGGGCGGCAACGTCATTCGCAAGGATCTGGGTCCCCAGCTGATGGGCGAGGTCTCGCGTCTACTGCGGGCATCGATCGCGTACGGACTCGAACATCGCACAGCCGCACTGGCTCACGCACAATCGTACGGCCGCGGCCTCGATGACACGCAGACCGATGAGTTTGTGGGCATGTACGTGAACCAGCGCACGCTCGACTACGGCGAAGATGGCCGACGCGCCGTGCAGCTGTTCCTGGATCGCGGTCACCAGGCCGGCCTGATTCCGAATCGCGTTGCTGTCGAGTGGGCCGAGTGAGCGACGCGTGACGCGTCACGCGTCACTCCGGAGTGTCGAGCACTTCGCGGACTTTCTTGGCCAGTAGATCGGGCGTGAACGGCTTTTCGATGAACGGCGCACCGCCCGCCATGATGCCCTGCAACTTCACATCCTCATCGGTATAACCCGACATGAAGAGCAGCTTGACTTCCGGGCGTTCGCCGTGCAGTTGCTCGGCAATGGCGCTGCCGTTCATATCTGGCACAACTACATCGCTGAGCAGCAGGTGGATGGGTCCCACACGACCAACGGCCATGCGGATGGCGTCGTGTCCGGAACCGGCTTCCAGCACCGCATAGCCGCGCGACTCGAGGACCCGGCGCGCCAGTGTGCGGACCGCCGGTTCGTCTTCCACCAGCAGGATGGTCTCACCGGGCTGCGCGCTGTCCTTGAGTCGGGGCGGGCGATGCAATACTTCGCCGCTCGCGGCTACGCGTGGCAAATAGATCTTGAAGGTGGTGCCGTGACCGGGCTCGCTGTACACCCAGATGTGGCCGCCGCTCTGCTTGATGATGCCGTACACCGTAGCCAGTCCGAGCCCCGTCCCCTTGCCCCGGTCCTTGGTGGTGAAGAACGGCTCGAAGATGTGGGTCTGGGTTTCGCGATCCATGCCGATGCCGGTGTCGCTCACGCTGAGCAGGACGTACGGCCCGGGCCCTACTTCTAGCTTACGATCGGCATACGCGTCATCGAGCTCGACATTCGCAGTGCGAATGGTGATCGTGCCGCCGCCCGCGATGGCATCGCGCGCATTGACCACCAGGTTCATGATCACC
Source organism: Longimicrobiales bacterium (assembly GCA_050732575.1). GTDB lineage: Bacteria > Gemmatimonadota > Gemmatimonadetes > Longimicrobiales > RSA9 > JBBDWZ01. Next base: position 1,977 of record JBOHRF010000018.1, on the reverse strand, counting down.
TGTTCGATCTGGCCGGGATCAGCGCGCACGGGCGCCAGGTCGCTGGCCAGACTGGTCTGCAGCTGGATGTCTTCGTTGATCACGCGCCGTAGCAAGTTGCCCATCTCGGCAATAATCTCGTTCAGACACACCACCCTGGACTGCGATTCCTGGCGCCGGCTGAAGGTGAGCAACTGGCGCGTCAAAGAGGTGGCCCGGTCTGCGGCTTTCTTGATCTCGTTTGCATCCTGTGTGGACGGATGTCCATCGGGCAGATCGTCCAGCAGGAACTGCACGTGACCCTGAATGGCCGTGAGCAGGTTATTGAAGTCGTGAGCAATGCCGCCCGCCAACCGTCCGATCGCTTCCATGCGTTGCGCCTGGCGCAGCTGTTCGTCGGTCCGGCCCGAACCATCATCGCCCGTACGATGTGCGGTACGGTCGTGTAGAATCACAGCGAAGCCATCGATTTGGCGATCGCGACCGTACAGTGCGTTAAAGACGACATGGCACCAGAACTGGCTGCCGTCCTTGCGCCGTTTCCAACCTTCTTCTTCGAAGCGACTCTGGGCTATGGACATACGCAACGCACGACTCGGCTCATCGCCATCCACGCCTTCACCCGTGTAGATCAGCGACAGGTCGCGCCCCACGACTTCTTCCGCGCGATAGCCGGTCAGCGCTTCCGAACCCGAGTCCCAGGTCTTCACGTAGCCAATGGCATCCAGCAGAATCACGCCCTGTACACCGGACACGGCGGCAGCGTTGACTAGCGGTTCAGCACCGCGCCGTGTCCGGTCTTCGGTAGGGGTGGGCAATTCCCGCAAAGTCACGTTGGTTGCTTTCCGATTACGGAATACGAACGGCTCCGAATGCAGCTCGGCGTCGCGCTGCGTTCCATCCAGTCTGCGGATGCTGGCACGCGCGCGCGTGCGCATCAGGCTGACAAACCCGTGCGCTTGCGGTACCACACATGAATCCAGCTCGCGACCCACCAGTTGGCCGCGATCAGGCGCGCCAAACAACAGCAACGCAGGCCGGTTTGCGTAGACAATGCGCCCGCCCCGATGCACGAGCACGGGGTCCGGCAAATGGTCGAGCACGGCTTCACCCCAGCGGGCACGGCGTACCGTGCGCTGATAAGCGCGATCGCGCACCGTGGTATCCTGCAGCACGGCCAATAGCGCGGTGATCGCGCCCGTTTCCGTGCGCACGGGTGCCAGCGCAACACCCACACGGTGATGCGTGCCGCCCAATCCGCGCAGGCGCCAGTGCAGGCCGCTGCTGGATTGTCCCTGCAGTGCAGCCGAACGGGCCGAGCCAAACCAGGGCTGGCCGTGCAGCGAAAAAAGCGGATAGGTCGCGGTCGCGGTCTGGGGCGGCGGCGGAAACATCAGCTCCGCCGCCGCGTTCCAGAGCCAGGCATGGCCATCAGAATCGAGAATGGCCGCGGCCAGGGGCAGGTCGTGCAGGAGCGCGCGGACCTCGGAGCCCACTAACAATCGACCCCGGTCCGGAAGCGGTTCCGGTCGCTGCATTCCGTTTCGCCTCATTGCGTTCCTCTTCTCATTGCCGCCTCAACCCAATCGTTCAGGTCTTGGGCGGCGGTTTGATGTCGTCATCCCACACCAATTGACCCCAGGGTTCATAGCTCCAACCCACCATTCCCTTGGTCTTTTCCACGACCGACCCATGCTCGGTGAGCGTGGGTGGGCTGTACGGCTTTTTCTGCGTGTGGTTCTCCATGGTCCTCTCCCCAGGTTGTGCGGTTTACACCGCTTGTTCACGCGGCCTCCGCGCCGCGACTACGCTGCCAATCGTTGCAGGTCCGCCTTCCCGCTGCGAACCGCCAGCCAGGTTTCCAGTGAAAGTGCCGACATCAACATGACCAGGTTGTGTTTCACACCACTGCGCGCTTCCTCCACTGCTGCGCGCAGTTGTTGCGCGTCCAGCAGGCCCAGCTCAGCCAGAATCGGCTCGCGCAACAGTGCTTGCACC